>NZ_JBSHML010000025.1:0-65984 GCF_053645335.1 Dietzia sp. NPDC055340
GGCAACGGAATCCAGAAAGGCTGGGGCGGCCGAACCAGCCACTAACCAACCCCGACACGCCCAGCGCTATACACACATTTTGGCCATTAGCCCCCGAAGCACGCGGGGCACAAATGATCTCAGGCCCGGCTCCCTGTCGGGAACCGGGCCTGAGTGCGTGGTAGCGGGGACAGGATTTGAACCTGCGACCTCTGGGTTATGAGCCCAGCGAGCTACCGAGCTGCTCCACCCCGCGTCGCCTGTCCGCCATCACCTGGCAGACATTCCAACAGCTTCCAACCTGGTGGCTATCAGCCACTTTCCCGGTTGCTGTTGGAGTTCTGAGGCTACCAAAGCCCTCGACGCATCACTAATCGCCCGGAGCCTCAGCAGTCGCAACGCCCGCCCACCCGCCTGAGGAGCTCTATCGCCCCACCTGTCGGATAGCGCTTCACCTGCTGGACTGCGGCTCACCTGTCGGATCGGGAGTCACTTGCCGGGTCCGACGGGCGAATCACAATCGGAAGAGTCAACTGTCCACGGGCGGCCGTTGACCAGCGCCCTCTAAGGAAAGGAATGGCGAATCACGGGCCAACGACGACGAAAGCCGGCGCGAGGAATTCTCGCACCGGCTTCGTTCAGTGGTAGCGGGGACAGGATTTGAACCTGCGACCTCTGGGTTATGAGCCCAGCGAGCTACCGAGCTGCTCCACCCCGCGTCGATTGCGTGTATGACACTACGTGCCACTTGGCGAACAAAGCAAATCGGTGAACGCGAATCGACGAGAACGTGACCGAACGCACACCAGAACCTGAATCGCCGCAGGTCAACGCGCTGGAATCGGGCCCGCCAACAACGACGCCCGGGTCGGCCTCCGTGAGGTGGACCGACCCGGGCGGGCCCGAGTGCCGCGTCAGCTACCCGTTGCCGAGTGCCTGATAGGCGTCGACCGCGGCTTGCAGGTCGTCGAGCGCCTGACCCAGATCGCCGAGGTCGCCACTGCTCTGCGCCGACCGGACGGCCGCCAACGCGGAGTTGAGTTCGCGCACCGCGGCGCCGCGGTCAGCGCTGCTGCCCTCGCCCCCACCGGTCGTCGGCGGAGTGGACGGACGGGGCGCTGAGCTCTCATTGCCGCTGCCGGGTCGGGACGTGTTCTCCTCGGCCTCCGCCTCGGCCGCGCCGCTCTCGTCGATACGGACGGCGTTCGGGTCGGTCTCGATCCCCACCTGCTTGAGCGCCTCGTACAGGGTGGGCGCGTAGCCGACCGCGCGGTCATAGGTGACCATCACGCGCAGCAGACGCGGGAACGCCGAGTCCTGGTCCTTACGCTGCGTGTAGATCGGCTCCACGTACAGGACCGAGTCCCCGGCCAGCGGCAGCGCCAGGAGATTGCCCTCCGTGATCTCCGCGGTCTCGCCCCACAGACGCCGGTCCTGGGCGATGGCCGGCGAGGCGATCATGATGTCCTGCGCCTGGTTGGGGCCCTGGGCGAGCGGCTCGGTGGGCCGCTGCACACGGACCGTGATGTCGCCGTACGTCTCCGGGTCCGAACTGGCCGACATGTGCGCGGCCAGGAACTCGCGCTCGTACCCGCGGAAAGCGGAGATGAGCTGGAACGAGGGCGTGTCCGAATCCGGTTCGGACGGGTCCGAGGCCACGACGTAGTACGGCGGCTGGCTCGGCCCTTCGCGCTCGGCGGTCTGCGTGCCGCCTCCCGCACCACCGGTGTTGCCGCCGGCGGGCCCGCCGATGGGACCGCTCGCGGGCGGCGTCTGCGGGTTCTGGATCGACGAGGTGACCGTGGGATCGGACGGCACCGACCAGAACGCGTCGTTGGTGAAGAACTGGCCCGGGTCGTCGACCTGGTACTTGGCCAGCAGTTCACGCTGCACCTTGAACAGATCCTCCGGGTACCGGAAATGCTCCCGCAGTTCCTCGGAGATCTCGGACTCGGGCTGGACGATGCCAGGCAAGGCCTTCATCCATGTCTGCAGCACCGGGTCGGACTCGTCGAACGCGTACAGATCCACCGTGCCGTCATAGGCGTCGACCGTCGCCTTGACCGAGTTGCGGATGTACGAGACCTTTTCGTCCGGCAACGCCCGGCCACCGCCGTCGCTGAGCGAATCCGAGGTCATGGCCTCGAGAGAACTCAGCTCCGCGTACGGGTAGGTCTTGAGGGTGGTGAAACCGTCGACGATCCACTTGATGCGCCCGTCGATCACGGCCGGGTAGGTGTTGGTGTCCGTGGTGAGCCACGGGGCCACCTTCTGCACGCGGTCCCGCGGATCGCGGTCGTAGATGATCTTCGAGTCGGCGCCGATCAGACCGGACAACAGGATGTTGCGCTCGGCGAACTTGAGCGCATAGGCAGTGCGGTTGATCCAGCCACCCAGCGGCACGCCGCCCTCACCGGTGTAGGTGTACTGCTCGGTGTCCGTGTCGTACTCGCGCGGGCCGTCGCCGTTGTTCCCCACGATCGCGTAGTCCGGATCCGACTGGGCGATGAGCTCACCGAAGTAGATGCGCGGCTGCGTGACCGGGATCATCATCTCTTGGTCGTTGTTGATCGCGTCGAGGTCCGAGACCTGGTAGTTGGGCAGGCCACCCCGGTCCGAGCCCGCGTCGTCCGCGATCTCGTTGACCCGGTTGGCCGGCGCCGCCACGAAGCCGTTGCCGTGTGTGTAGACGGTGTGCCGGTTGATCCAGTCCCGCTGGTTGGCCTGCAGTGAGGACGGGTTGAGCTCGCGGGCCGCCACGAGGAAGTCCTGCATCTCGCCGTCGATCGTGTACCGGTCGATGCTCAGCGTGTCGGGAAAACCGTAGAAGTTGCGTAGCTGCTGCTGCTGGGTGAACGTCGGGGACAGCACGTTCGGATCGAGCACGCGCACGTTCGACAGCGTGGTGATGTCCGAGGCCGCCTCGCGCGGGTTGGGGTTGGCCGCGCCCCAGTTCTCGATGTAGGTGACCCGGTCGTCGCCGATGTCATACGCCGCCCTGGTGGCCTCGATGTTCCGGGCGATGTACTCGCGCTCCTTCTCGGCACGGTTGGGCTTGACCGAGAACTGCTCGACCGCCAGCGGCCACGCGGAGCCGACCACGAGCGCGGAGAACAGCAGCAGCACCGTCGCCAGCGCCGGGATCCGCAGATCCTTGATGACGATCGCCGAGAAGAACGCCACCGCACAGACCAGCGCCACGGCGAACATGAAGATCTTGGCCGGCATGACGGCATTGACGTCGGTGTAGCCGGCGCCGGTGAAGGTGGCGTTCTCGCGGAACAGCAGCTCGTACCGGTCGAGCCAGTACGCCGCCGCCTTCGTCAGGACGAAGATGCCGGCCAGCGTCACCAGCTGGATCCGGGCCGCGCGCGTCAGCGCACCCTCACGCGCGCCGGGCCGCAGCCCGCCGACGATGTAGTGCGTGAGCAGGTTGGCCAGGAATGCCAGCACCACCGCGACCATCACCCAGGTGACGATCGAGCGCCACATCGGCAACTGGAACGCGTAGAAGGAGATATCGAGCCCGAACTGCGGGTCCGTCTGACCGAACGGCGTGGAGTTGAAGAACGCCAACACGGTCTGCCAGCCGGTCTGTGCGACCGCACCGGCCAGGACACCGAGCACGATCGGGATCCAGATCACGGTCTTGGCCGGCGAACCGCCCATCGCGGCCCGGTAGCGGGTCAGCGGGTCCGGGAGGCCCGCCTGCGCGAGGAACACCGGCCGGAAGCGGAAGGCCAGCACGATGCCGGTCGCCACCGCGATACCGATGAACAGGCCCACCACCACGAAGAGGCCGAGCCGCGTGAGCAGTTCGGTACGGAACACGCTGGTGGCGTCGACGCTTCCGAACCACAGCCAGTCCGTGTAGGTGGAGTTCAGCCTGGGTAGGACCTGGATGAGGACGATGAGGACGACGACGGCGATGGCGACGGCACGGCCGCGACGCGAGATCGCGAGAGGCCGGCCGGGCGAATTGCCGGGTGGGCGGACGGACACAGGTGTTGCTCCTGGACTGCTGGGGCGGACATGCTCGTTGGTCCCACCTTACGGAAATGCCACGCCTCAGCCGCAGGTCGGTGGCTCACCCCCGGAAGCCGCGGTCTCCAGCGCCTCCAGCGCGCCGGAGAGCGTGGAGACCTCGATGAGCCTTATGCCCTCCGGGGGACTCTGCACAGCCTCCCCACAGTTGGCCGCCGGAACCAGGAACTCCGTGGCCCCTTCCTCGCTGGCGGCCCGGATCTTGTGGCGGATCCCGCCGATCGAGCCGACGGTGCCGTCCGGTCGGATCGTGCCGGAACCGGCGACGTCCGCACCCCCGGTCGCCTCACCCGGCGAGAGCCGGTCGACGATCGCGATCGCCAGGATCAGTCCGGCGGAGGGGCCGCCGACGTCCGGCGCCACCGAGATCTGCACATCCGTGCCGTCGGCAGGGGTGTCCCCGACTAGGATGCCCAGACGGCCCTGCTCGGGATCACCATCCGGACCGGCCGGGGCCAGTGTCGTCGTCGTCATCATCTCCTCGTCGGCACGGAGGAAGCCGATACCCACCTCGTCACCCGGGCGGTGCGCGGACACCTCCTCCACCACCTCGGCGGCATCGGACACCCGCGCGCCGTCGACCGAGGTGAGGATGTCGCCCGGCTCCAGGCGGCCCCCCGCCGGACCGTCCGGGTCCACCCCCTCGACCCGCGGCTGCATGGGGATCCCCAGGTAGCGGTAGGCCGCGGCCTCCGCGCTGTTCTCCGACCCCACCATCTCCGCGACGTTGGACTCACGTACCTCGTCGCGCGAGCGGTCCGGCGGGAACACCTGATCCCGCGGGACCACGACCTGCGCCGGATCCAACCAGAAGCGCATCGCGTCCATCAGGGTCAGGCGGTCCCGCACCGCGACCGTGGTCATCCGCAGCGACCCGGTGGTCTCATCCGTCTGACGCCCGGTCACCTCGATGACCGGGACCTCCTCGACGCCGCCGCCCTCCCTCTCCACCTGCGCCCGGCCGAGTGTGTCGTACGTCGGGCCGGGTCCCATCGAGACGAGGGGCACCGTGGCCGACGTCGCGAGGACGAGCAACAGCACCGCCGGGACCAACGCGGCGAACAGGGTGAACAAGCGGCGACTCACCCAGCACAGGGTAGTCCGCTCCCCCGTCCGGTGGCGTCGCGGCCGGACCCCGCGCCCCTGCACGCTGTACCGTTGTGGCATGAACCAGCCCTTCGGTTTCTCTGCCTCCGACGACGACGGGCGAGGCGACGACCGGGACAAGAACCCGGGCGGCTCCGACGGCCCGGGTGGGCCCGGTGGCTTCGGCTTCGGTGGCCCCGGCGGCTTCGACCCCTCGCAGTTCGGCGACCTCGGCAAGATGATCTCCCAGTTCGGACAGATGCTCGGCTCCATGGGCTCGGCCATGTCCGGCCCCGGCAGCTCCGGCCCGGTCAATTACCAGTTGGCACGGACCGTCGCCCTTCAGGCGCTCGGCCGCACGCCCGTGGTCACCGACGCCTCGCGCACCGCCGCCGAGGAATCGGTCCGGCTCGCCGAGCTGTGGCTGGACGACACCACCGTGTTCCCCACCGGTGTCCACCGCACCGAGGCGTGGACTCCGCAGCAGTGGGTCGAGCAGTCGCTGCCCACCTGGGAGAAGATCTGCACCCCCGTGGCCGAGCAGATGAACTCCGCCACCAAGGGCGCGATGCCCGAGGAGGCGCGGCAGATCGCCGGTCCGCTGCTGGGGATGCTCGACCAGATGGGCGGCATGGGCTTCGGCATGCAGCTCGGGCAAGGGCTCGGCAAGCTCGCGCCCGCCGTGCTGTTCTCCTCCGAGGTGGGCCTGCCGTTCGGTGACGACGGAGTGGCCGCGCTCTGCCCCACCGCGATCGACGCGTTCGCCGACGAGCTCGAGCTGCCCCGGCAGGAGGTCGTGGTGTTCCTCGCCGCCCGTGAGGCCGCGCACCTGCGACTGTTCGCCGGCGCTCCGTGGCT
Organism: Dietzia sp. NPDC055340; assembly: GCF_053645335.1. Classification (NCBI taxonomy): domain Bacteria; kingdom Bacillati; phylum Actinomycetota; class Actinomycetes; order Mycobacteriales; family Dietziaceae; genus Dietzia; species Dietzia sp. NPDC055340. Next base: position 5,968 of record NZ_JBSHML010000025.1, read on the forward strand.
ACGCGCCCGGTTCCTGGCCACCGTCGAGGAGTACGCCCGCGGGATCCGCGTGGACACCTCCGGGCTCGACGATCTGGCCTCCGGACTCGACCCGTCGATCCTCCAGGACCCCGCCAAGCTGCAGGAGCTGTTCTCCGGTGGTGAGGGCGCGATCGGCCCCAAGGTGACCAACGTCAACGAGGCGGCGCTCGGCCGGCTCGAGACGCTGCTGGCGCTCGTCGAGGGCTGGGTCGACGCGGTGGTGACCGCCGCGGTGGGCGACCGGCTGCCCAGTGCCGACAAGCTGCGCGAGATGTGGCTGCGCCGCCGCGCCACCGGCGGTGCCGCCGAACAGGCCTTCTCCACCCTCGTGGGGCTCGAGCTGCGGCCGCGGAAGGCCCGCGAGGCCTCTGAGCTGTGGCGTCGTGTCGGCGAGGCCGTCGGCACCGAACGTCGTGACGCCCTGTGGCATCATCCCGATCTTCTGCCCGTCGGCGAGGACCTCGAGAACCCGGCAGCCGTGATCGACCGGCTGCTCGACGAGTCCACCGGCGATTCGAGCGGCATCGACGAGATCGAGCGGTTCCTGCGCGAATCCGGCGGTGACGCCGGTGACGACGCCTCCGACTCCGAAGGGCCGCAGGACAAGGCCTGAGAGGTGACGCCCCGCGACGGGCCGGCTGCCGGTGGCGGCCGGCCCGTCGTCGTGGTGTCGTCGTCGTGGTTCTCCTCTGCGTTCCGGGGCGTCGGCGCGGGGCGTCGGCGCCTACTCCGCGCTGTCGTCGACGAGATCGCCCACGCCCTCGCCCGGCTCCTGGTCCCACTCGCCAGCTGATCCTCCGCCGGCCGCACCGGACCGCAGCACCCGCGAGTACGCCTCGAGATAGCCCATCGCCCGCTCTGTCCGGGGATAACATCGCACCAGCTGCCAGAACTCCGGCGGATGCCCGCCCGGAACCACCAGGTGCGCCAGCTCGTGCACCACCACGTAGTCGAGGACGTACGACGGCACGTCCCGCAGCGACTCACTGATCCGGATCTCCCGCGAACCGGGCGAGCACGACGCCCAGCGCGTGCTCATGGCCGGCACCCACCGCACCGACGCCGGCACCGCCCGCCCGTCCAGCCACTTCTTCGACAGCTCCCCCGCACGCTCCATCAGTTCGGCGTCCGAGGACCGCGTCCCGCGTCGGCGACCCGACCGGGCCAACTTGGCCAGCATCTGCGCGATGAGACGATGCTCCTCCGACCTGGGCAGACCTGCGGGCATGAGCACCACGACCGTCTCCCCCTCGACCCGCGCCGACACCGTGCGCTTGCGGCGCTTCGACCGACGCACGTCGATCCGCGGATCGTCGGGGCTCGTGGGCAGTCCGGTGTGGTCAGCGGGCGTGGGCGGCACGGCGACCACCGTAGACGACCTCTCCGACAGCACGAATCCACAGGCCGGACAGGGACCGCGCGCCTGTGGATAACCTGGTCTCTCCGAGGCGTTCCGCGGGCGGCCTCGTGCCACGATGGCCGCATGAGCTCTCCGCCTGCGCCCTCGACAGTGGCAACCCCCGTCCGGGCGCGCCTGCGGCCCGGGACCGTCGTGGTGGTCCGCGACCCCGGGTCGGTGCAGGTCGGCCTGGCGCCCGACCGCGCGGTGGTCGTGCGCGCCCCTGCCCGCCTGGGGGCGCGCGGGTTGGCCGCGGTGCTCACCGGGTTGAAGGGTGGCGGCACCATCGAGTCGGCGGCCGCCCGCGTCGGGGTCGACGACGACGAGACGGCCGAGGTCGCCCGGATCCTCCTACGTCTGGCGGACCTCGGCCACGTTCGGCTCCACCGCGCCGGCCGGCGGGCCTCCCGCGACAACCCCGCAGCGCCAGACGGCCCGCTCCCGTCCGGCGAGGGGCCCAGACCCGCGCCGGTACGGCGAGTGCATATCCAGGGAGCGGGTCAGATCTCTGAGATCCTCCGCGGACCGCTGTCGGTGAACGGCTGCCGGGTCACCACCGGCGCCAGCCCGGGTCTGACCCTCGACGCCGACCGGCCACCGTGGCTTCGCCGCGGCCCCGCCCCCGACCTGGTGATCCTCACCGACACCGTCGCCGTGGACCCGGTCGTGACCGCTGTACTCAACCGGTCCGGGCAGACGCACCTGCACGCGTACTGCCGCGACGGACGGGTGGTGGTGGGCCCGACGGTGGTACCCGGGGCCAGCCCCTGTCTGCGGTGCACCGACCTGTTCCGGGCGCGGCAAGACCCGCGGTGGCCGTTCGTCGCCGCCCAGCTCGTCGACCACGCCTCCGAGGCCGGGGTCCCGGCGCTCACCGCGGCCGCCGCACTGGTGCTGGCCGAGGTGTCGGCGACCCGCCAGCCCGACGCGCCGCTCCAGACGGTCGGCGCCACCGTCGAGATCAATCCCGCGGAAGGTCTGTGGAAACGTCGGGAATGGCCGGTTGACCGGGGCTGCGACTGTGGGGCGACGACGCAGGCGCGTCCTCTGTCATGATTGTGTCGTGTCAGAACTTCCCCGCACCTCATCCCGACGTGCAGCAAGACTCGCGGGGCTGCCGCTGGGCATCGCCGGCCGCGCCGCAAGTTCCCTGGGCCGCCGCGCTCTGGGCCGCGGCGAGGGCGACCTGACCGAGGAACTCGCCGATCAGGCCGCCGAGCAGGTCTTCGCGGTCCTGGGCGAGCTCAAGGGCGGCGCCATGAAGGTGGGGCAGGCACTGAGCGTGTTCGAGGCCGGCATGCCCGACAGGTACGCCGAGCCGTTCCGGGAGGCGCTCACCAAACTTCAGGCCGAGGCACCGCCGCTTCCCGCGGACGAGGTCGAGAAGGTCCTGGACGCCCAGCTGGGCCTGAAGTGGCGCGACCGCTTCACGGAGTTCGACGGCGAGGCCGCGGCTGCCGCGTCGATCGGCCAGGTGCACCGCGCCGTCTGGTCCGACGGCCGCGAGGTGGCCGTCAAGGTCCAGTACCCGGGCGCCGACGAGGCGCTGCGATCCGACCTGCGGCAGCTGCGCCGCCTCGCCCCACTGCTCCGGCCGCTCAATCCCGGTACCGACGTCAAGGGCGTGATCGACGAGCTGTACGACAGCGCGGTCTCCGAACTCGACTACCGCCACGAGGCCGACACGCAACGCGTCTTCGCCACCGTGTTCGCCGACGACCCGCAGATCCGCGTCCCCTCGGTGCTGGCGTCCTCCCCCAAGGTCCTGGTGACCGAATGGGCTGACGGCCGTGCGCTGAGCAAGATCTCCGTGGCGGGTTCGCAGGAGCAGCGCGACCGGGCCGCGGCACTGCTCGCGGAGTTCCAGTTCAGCTCCCCGGCCCGGGTCGGATTGATGCACGGCGACCCACACCCCGGGAACTTCCTGCTCGACGACGACGGCCGGATGGTCGTGCTGGACTTCGGCGCGTCCATCCCGCTGCCCGAGGGGTTCCCTCCGGCCCTGACCTCGATGATGCGGCTCGCTCTCCAGAACCGGAGCGACGACCTGGTCGCGTTGATGACCCGGGCCGGCTACGTGGGCCGCGGGGGGCTCGAACCGGAGGACGCGATGGCGTTCCTCGGCCCGTTCATCGAGCCGATGCGCGAGCCGACGTTCCACTTCGATCGCGCCTGGATGCAGGGCATCCTCGCGGTGTACGGCGACGTCTCGGGACGGGAGTTCCGCACGTCGCGCTCATTCACCCTGCCGCGCGAGTATGTGCTGATCCACCGGGTCCTGTCGGCATCAGTGGGCATGCAGTGCCAGCTGCAGGCGACCGCCCCGTACCAGCAGATCGTGCGGCGCTGGATGCCGGAGATCTTCGCCGACGAGGACTGAGGCGGGTCTCTGACCAGCCCCGGCCCGTGGTGACAGCGTTCGCCGCCGCGTCAGCCCTCGCGGATCAGTCGCAGCACATCGTCGCCGTACTCACCCAGCTTGTGGGCCCCGATCCCGCCGATCCGGCCGAGAGCCCGGGTGTCGGCCGGCCTGTCGCGCGCGATCTGCGCCAGGGTGTCATTGGTGAAGACCGTGTAGGCGGGCTTGCCGATCCGCTCCGCGGTGTCCTTGCGCCAGTCCCGCAACCGCTCGAACAAGCCGGTGTCCACCTCCACGGCGCAGTCCGGGCACAGACCCAGCGCCCGATGCATGGGCCCGGTGAGCTTCTCCCCGCAGCTCCGGCACCGGCCCTTGTCCGAGGAGTCCGAGCTGCGTCTGGGCGCCGCCGGGACCCCTGCCGGGCGGACCGGGTCGAGGAAGCGACTCGGTCGCCGGGTCGCCCTGCCTCCCGCGCGTCGGCTACGGCTCCACGACAGCGACAGGTGCTCCCGGGCCCGCGTGATTCCCACGTACAGGAGCCGGCGTTCCTCCTCGATGGCATCCGGCCCGGCGTTGATCGCGTGGCTGATGGGCAGACTGCCCTCGTGGACCCCGATGAGGAACACCGCGTCCCACTCCAGGCCCTTGGCCGCGTGGAACGATGCCAGCGTGACCCCTCGCTCGTCGGGGGCGTGACGTGCGGCGGCCCGCTCGCGGAGCCCGGCGACCACCGGCAGCACGCCGGGCCGGGACTCGGCGGTGGCGATCTCCTCGGCCAGCCCGACCAGAGCGGTCAGGGCGTTCCAGGTCTCGCGGGCCTGGGCACCGGACGGCTCGGCGGCGGTCAACCCGAGGGGTTCCAGTGCCTGCCTGATGGCCGCCACCACCTCGGTGGGGTCCGTGAGCCGGGCGCCCGCCTGCACGGTCGCCTCGTCGGAACCGTCGACCATCCGGTCGATCGTCGACATGGCCCGTCGGATCACAGGCCGCTCGAAAAAGCCCTCCCCGCCCTTGAGCCGGTAACCGATTCCGGCCTGCTCGAGCGCGGCCTCGATCCGTTCGGACTGGGCGTTGACCCGGTACAACACCGCGATCTCCGACGGGTCCAGGCCGCCGTGGACGAGGTCCGCGACCGCGCCAGCCACGGCCTCCGCCTCCGAATCCTCGTCGGCGTACTCGTTCAGCTGCGGCTCGGGGCCCGGTGGCCGCATACCCGTCAGCGTCAGCCCGGCAGTGCGGAAACGTCCGGCACCGGCGCCGATCACGACGTTCGCCAGGTCCACGACCTGCGGAGTCGACCGGTAGTCCGACTCCAGCCGGACCACGGTGGCGCCCGGGTACCGGTCGGCGAAGCCCAGCAGAAAGTCCGGCTCGGCCCCGGCGAACGAGTAGATGGTCTGGTTGACGTCCCCCACCACCGTGAGATCGTCGCGTTTGCCGAGCCATGCGCTCAGCAGGCGCTGCTGGGCAGGGGTGACGTCCTGGAACTCGTCCACGACGAAGCAGCGGTAGCGATCGCGGAACTCCTCCGCAATCGCCGGGACGTCCTCCACCAGATCCGCCATGTGCCCGAGGAGATCGTCGAAGTCCAGCATCCGCACCGGGCCCGAGACCTTGAGATCCTCGTACGCCCGGAACGCGCGCGCGACCTCGGGAGCGGGGACCGGCAGGTCACGCCCCAGCGCTAGCGCCTGCTCGGCGTAGGTGCCCGGGGTGAGCAGGCTCGACTTGGCCCAGCCGATCTCCGTGAGCACGTCTCGGATGGTCTCTGTGCTCGGATCCAGGCCCACCCTGCGCACCGCCTGGGCCACGGCCCGGAACTGCCCGTCCAGCAGCTGCCACGGCTCCTCCCCGTACACCTGGGGCCAGAAGTACGACAGGTTCCGCAATGCCGCCGAGTGGAAGGTCCGCGCCTGGACGGGCCCGGTTCCCGCGTCCGCGATGCCGAGCCCGGCGAGCCTCATCCGGAGCTCCCCGGCCGCGCGAGCCGTGAACGTCACCGCCAGGACCTGGTCGCCCCGCACGTGACCCGTGTTGACCAGGTGCGCGATACGCCGGGTGATGGTCCGGGTCTTACCCGTGCCGGCGCCGGCGAGGATGCAGACCGGTCCGCGCGGCGCGAGCACCGCGTGACGCTGCTGGGGATCGAGGCCCTCGAGCACGGATCCGGCGCCACCCGGGCGTGACCCGGCCCGCCCGGCGTCACCGTGCGGGCCGGGCTGCTGCCCTACCCGCTGCCCGGCCAGCTCCCTGTCGGCCCCGCCTCCCCCACCTGCCCGCTGCATGTCACTCACGCCCCCATCGTGGCATCCCCGTCCGACATCACGCCCCCGGCCTCCCCCGGGGATGATTCGCCGGGGCGCGGGCGTTGGATCCGCACATGAGCGAAGTGACGACACCCGAGACCACCGGACCGTTGACCCTGTTCACCACCACGTGGTGCCCCTTCTGCACGCGGTTGAAGAAGCTGCTGGACGAGAAGGAGATCGGCTACGCGGAGATCGACGTGGAGTCCGACGCCGAGGCCGCCGCGTTCGTCGAGAGCGTCAACGACGGAAACCGGGTCGTACCGACCGCCCTGTACTCGGACGGCACCACCGCCACCAACCCCCCGGCCTCGCAGGTGCGGGCCAAGCTCGCCGAGCTCGCCGGAGCCTGATCGAGGAGCGGTCAGGCGCCGCCGTCGCGATCGACCGCCGCGACCCAGGAGCGCAGCATAACGTGCGCGATGGAGACCGGCGGCGCCACCATCAACTGCCCGTGGCCGTCCAGCGCCGCGCGCACCTCATCCACGTCGAACCACCTGGCCTCGCTGATCTCCTCGTCCTCGAGGGCGATCGGCGCAGCCGGGTCCGCCAGGGCCTGGAAGCCCACCATGAGCGAGCGCGGGAACGGCCACGGCTGGCTGCCGAGGTAGCGGGCCCTGTCCACCGCCACGCCCACCTCTTCGGCGACCTCGCGGCGCACGCAGCCCTCGAGTGACTCGCCCGCCTCGACGAACCCGGCGACGTGCGAGTACATCCCGGCCGGCCAGATCGGTTGCCGCGCGAGCAGGACCTGCCGGCCCCCGTCGTGGACGAGACAGATCACGGCCGGGTCGGTCCTCGGGTATTCGGGGCCGCCGTGGAAGGCGTCTTCGATCGCCCACCCCGCGTCGACCCGCTTCGGATGGTGCTGAGGTTCGCGCCCGCGGACGTTGTCGCGGTGCCAGCCGAGGACCGCGACGGCCTGTGAGGCCAGCGATCCGTGCCCCTCGATCAGGTCGGCTCCGCATCGACGGAGGTTCGTCACCGCCGGGTCGTCGGGCAGGTCTTCGGCGTTGACCGCCCAGATGTGGCGTCCCTCATCGGTGGAGCCGAGAAAGACCGCGTCGTCGGGAAGCGCCTCGGCGAACAGCATCGCCGGTTCGAGCAGGATGCGTTGCCGGCCCTCTCCGGCGGGTTCGACCGCGAACCGGTTGCGCTGGTCGATGCGCATCACCCGCGCGTCAACCCAGCCGCCGGCCAGCGCTTCGGCGTTCTGTCGAAGGTTCGCGGCCCGTTCGGGAGCGGCCACGGACAGCACCGGGTCGGAGTCGAGAATGAAGTCCAGTGGCATCGCAGATGAGTCCTTATCACGGGTCGAGGGGCTGCGACGAGCCTAGTCCGCGACCGGCGTCAGCCGGAGACCATCCGGATGTAGAGCAGCCTGTCCCCGGACTCCAGCGCATCGGCCTCGGGCTCGTTGACCTTGATGAGCTGCCCCTTGCGCACGACCCCCAGGACGAGCTCGGCCAGATGTCGCGGTGAGCCGCCGATCTCCGCCTCCTCGACGCGGCGTTCCGCGATGGAGAAGCCCTCGTCGGGGGTCAGCAGGTCCTCCATCATCCCCACGACGGTCGGGGTGATGGTGGCCAGGCCCAGGAGTCGTCCGGCGGTCTCGGCGGAGACCACCACGGAGTCCGCGCCGGACTGTTTGAGCAGGTGCTTGTTGTCGGATTCGCGGACGGTCGCGACGATCTTGGCGTTCGGGGCGAGCTCGCGGGCGGTGAGGGTGACCAGCACCGCGGTGTCGTCCGTGTTGGTGGCCACCACGACGGCCGCCGCCCGGCTGACACCCGCGAGTTTGAGGATGTCCGATCGGGTCGCCGAGCCCTGGACGGTGACGAGCCCGCGGGCGGCCGCGGCCTTGAGCGCCTGGGGGTCGGTGTCGACGACGACGATGTCCTCCGGCGAGATCTCATCGGCGAGCATGGCTGCCACAGATGAACGGCCCTTGGTGCCGTAGCCGACGACGACGGTGTGATTGCGCACGAGACTCCTCCAGCGCTGGATCTTGAATGCCTGTCGGGACTGTTCGGTGAGCACGGACAGTGTCGTACCGACGAGCAGGATGAGGAAGACCAGGCGCAGCGGGGTGATGATCACCGTGTTGATGAGCCGCGCCTGCTGGGTGACCGGGGTGATGTCACCGTAGCCGGTGGTGGACAGGGAGACCGTCGCGTAATAGATCGAGTCGATGATCGTGAGGTGGCCGTCGGCCCCCCCGCCGCCGTCGTACCCGTCCCGATCGAGGTAGACGACCACGGCCGCCGACAGCAGTGCGAGAACGGCGATGAGGATCCGCTTGCCGATGAGGCGCCACGGGCTCTCGGTGTTCTCCGGGATACTCACCACGCCGACGAGGATGTGGTCCGGGCTCTCGTCGATCGGATCACTGTCGCGGAACCGGGACGCGAGCACGCGCTTCCTCACCATCGGCTACTCCGTTTCCGCGACGGTCTCTTTCCGAGACGCCTCACTCTAGACGGACAATCGGTTCCTATGGCTCGCCCCCCGGACAACAACCGGGTCGGCCCCGTCGCGGGGCGGCACCACGTCAGCCACCGGTCACCCGACTGACCAACCTCCCTGGACATCACAGTTAGCCGACCCCGCCTTGACGTTGCCCCTCCCCCGGCGCGCGGCGCGGCCCGTCGGACAGCAACCGCAGGAGGTCGTCGGCGCCCGGTAAGTCGGCGGGCTCGATGGTCCGGCCCGGCCGCACATAGTGGAACGCGGCGCGCACTTTCTCCAGAGGCACCTCACGCCCCTGCCTCCCGGCGAGGATCTGCGCCCACGCGAACCGATAGACCGCCAACTGCAGGGCGATGGCGGGCATGTCGGCCTCAGCGGGGACCCGCCCGGTCTTCCAGTCCACGACGACCCACCCGTCACCGTCGGCGAACACCGCGTCCATCCGGCCCCGCAGCAGGTGTTCACCGAGACCGACCTCGAACGGCACCTCCACCGCGTGCGGCGTCTTCCGGGCCCATCGCGATCTCTCGAAGGCCTCCTGGAGTGCGGTGAAGTCCGCCTCGGACAGCCCGTCGTCGGCCCCCTGGTCGCCCGCCCCGGGCAGGTCGTCGATGTCGAGCAGATGGGTGGCACCGAACCGGTGCTCGAGCCAGGCGTGGAAGCGGGTCCCCCGGCGTGCGAAGCGGTCGGGTCGGAACGGCACGGGTCGGCGCAGGCGGTCGGCGAACGCCTCGGGGTTCGCCGCCATGGCGACGACCTCCCCCGCGGTGAGGCGCCGGGGCAGGATCACCTGGTCGCGCATTTCGGCGGCGCGCCGGGCGTCGGCCAACAGCGGCGCGGCCTCGAGGTGCCAGCGCCGCGCCGGCCCGGCGTCGGGCGGATCCTGTGATTCGGGGTCCACCGGTGCCGCGGCGTCCACGGCCCGGGCCGTGGCCAGGAGGTTCGGAGCCACCTCGCGGGGCCAGGTCGCCTCGATCCTCCGCGAGGTGGCGGGGTTGGTGGGGCTGGGGGTGACGACGGCGTGGTCGATCACACCCACCGGCCGGTCACCGCGACACGCCTCCAGAGCCTCGTCGAGGAACTCCGACGGCCCGCGGGGCGCGGCTGCTGCGCCGACCCAGTGCGACCCGGACAGCAGGAGCGTCTGTTCGGCCCGGGTGACCGCCACGTAGTACAGCCGCCGGTCCTCATCGAGCGAACGCCGTCTGACACGGTCGATGTGGCCACCCAGCGCGGTCTCCAGGAGCTTGCGGTCGGTGACGTCGTCGAGTCGTGGCACCGGGACCCCGCCCGGGTTCTCCTCCGACTCCCTGTCCCCGCGAAGCTGTTCGGGAAGCTGCGTCGCGGTCCGGAGCGACGTCTCGGGCGCCTGGCCGGAGGGGAAGATCCCGGTGGACAGGTGGGGCACCCCGACGATCTCCCACTCGAGCCCCTTGGCCGAGTGGACGGTGAGGATCTGAACGCGTCCGGGAGCCGCCGCGACCTCGCCGCGGGCGAGCCCTCCGTCGACACTGCGGGCGAGATCGAGGTACGCGAGGAACGCGTCGAGGCCTGTTCCGCTCTCGGGCCGGAATCCGGCTGCGATCTCCTGCAGCTGGTCGAGCTGTTCTCTGGCGTCGCCTCCACCCGTCCGCTGACGCAACCGCACCTCGGCGTCGAGACCGAGGGCCTTCTCGGCTGCGGCGGCGAGTCGGGCCGGTGGTGCGGACGCGCGCGAGCGGAGCGCGGAGACGATACCGGCGAGGTCGTCGATGCGGGCGGCGCCCGCAGCGCTGTAGTCCTTCTCCGGGCCCGGGTCTGCCAGGGCGTCGGCCAGTCCGGCGGTGTCGATCTCCTCCCCGCGCGCGATGTCGTCGAGGATCTCCTCGAGCGCGCGCTGGTCCGTCACGACACCCGTCGCGGGCGCGGAACGGCGCAGGGACAGAAGCGAGGCGCGGCGCGCGAGGGCCGCGAGGTCGGTGGCGCCGAGGGCGAACCTGGATCCGCTAAGCAGTCGCAGCAGCGCGGCCCCGGCTCCGGGCCGCGCGACCACGGTGAGAAGTGCCACCACATCCGCGACCTCGGGGATGTCGAGCAGTCCGCCCACGCCCACCACCTCGGCGGGGATGTCGCGGTCCTCGAGGGCGTCGGCGATCGCGGCCGAGTCGCCGTTGCGCCGCACCAGCACAGCCGCGGTGGGCACCCGCCCGGCGTCGACCGCGGCCCGGTAGCGCGCCGCGATCTGGTCGGCGAGCCACGCGCGTTCGTCGTCGACGGTGTCGTGTACCGCCACCAGCAGGTCGGCCGGCTCGGCGCCCGGCCTGGCTTTGAGCTCCGGCACGGGGATCGAGCCGGGGCGTCCGCGTAGCGGTTCGGTGATCCGGTTCGCCAACTCGAGGACCTCAGGCGGGTTCCGCCACGAGGTGGTCAGCTCCCGCAGGTGCGACCCGCTGCCGTCGGGCAGGGGGAAATCCTCGCGGAACCTGTCGAGATTGGAGGCCGACGCGCCCCGCCATCCGTAGATGGACTGCATGGGGTCACCGACGGCCGTCACCGCCGGCACCGGATCCGCCCCCTCCCCGAAGAGCGAGGACAGCAGGACTCTCTGGGAGTGCCCGGTGTCCTGGTACTCGTCCAGCAGCACGACCCGGAACGCCCGCCGCTCGGCGAGTCCCACCTCCGGATGGTCCCGCGCGACGGTGGCGGCCAACGCCATCTGTGAGGCGTGGTCCAGCGCCGACTCCGAGCGCATGCGCGCCGCGACGGCATCCACGAGGTCGGCGAGCTCGTCGCGGTGGCCCTGCACGTCGGCGCAGCCACTCAGCCAGGCCGTCGGGGTGTCCTTCTGCCGCGGCCCGGGCGGGAGCGTGGCGATGAGGGTCGTGACCAGGTCAGGGTGGGCGCGCAGATCGTCGGTCGTCACCAGGTGGTCGGACAGCTGGCCCGCGAGGGCGAGCACATCACGGGTGATCTTCGCCGAGCCGGAGCCGGTGGTCAGCGGGCTCTCCCACCGCGAGACCACGTCATGGGCCAGCTGGAACGCGGCCGTCGGGGTGAGCAGCCGGGAGTCCGGCTCGACCGGCACCAGCAGTCCGTAGGAACCGAGGAGCGTCCCGGCGAAGGCGTGATAAGTCGAGATCTGCGGGTCCTCGGTACGAATGGCCTCGGCGATCGCCGGATCCGCTCCGGGCCCCGCGCACAGCTGGCTCCTCGCGAGCGCCTCGAGGCGTCGACGAATCCGCCTCGACAACTGTTGCGCCGCCTTGCGGGTGAAGGTCAGGCCCAGGATCTCCCCGGGTCTGGCGTAACCGTTGGCCACGAGCCACACCACCCGGGCGGCCATGGTCTCGGTCTTGCCGGCTCCGGCTCCCGCGAGTACCAGCGTGGGCTCGGTGGGGCCGGCGATCACCTCGGCCTGTTCCGGCGTCGGCCGGTGGATGCCGAGGGCGTCGGCGATCGCGGCGGGGCTGATGCGGGCGCTCATCCGGTGACCTGCTCTCCCTGGGGTTGCGCGGGGCAGCTCGATTTCACGTCGCAGTGGTCACACCATGAGCCGACCCGGGCGGTGTACTCCGGCCCGACGGTGGAACGTCCGGCTTCGACGACCCGCTCGTCCAGGGCGGCGGCGGACTCGGGGCCCAGCGGGTCCTGGACCCGGTCGGTGGGCAGCTTGTCCTCACGCCCGGCGAGGTACAGCAGGAGCCCCCCGCCCGGTTCGCGATCGCCGGCGGAGGCGACCGCGCCGCGCGCGACGGCGAGTTGGTAGAGCGCCAACTGCGGATGGGCTGCCGCCTCGGCCTTGGTGACAGCGCTTCGGCCGGTCTTGATGTCGACCGGGACGACCTGTCCCGCCTCGGTTGCCTCGAGTCTGTCGATCCGTCCACGGACCCGGACGTCACCGGGAACGTCGAACTGGAACGGCTCCTCCACCCCGGCGGTCGTGTACTCGCCGCGGGTGGCGCCACGCCAGCGGCGGAACGTCTCGGCCATCTGGGCCATCTCCTCGGCTCCGCGTTCCGCGAACCAGCCGCGTGCGAGCGTGAGTGCCTCCGCCCGTCGCCGCACCACCGCACGGATGGCGTCCTCGGGGACCCCGCCCTCGACGGCCTGGGTGAGGGCGTGGACGGCGGAGCCGCGCACGAGCGCCGCCGCGGAGCCCGAGTCGGTGGAGTCGCCCTTGATCTTCTGCAGGAACCAGCGCAACGGGCACTCCTCGAGCGTTCCGAAGCCTGAGGGGGACAGCACCGCGAGGGACTCACCCTCCGCGGCCGGGAACGCCGGGGTGCTGGTGGAGGACTCGGCGGCGCCGAACCAGGCCCCCGGGTCTGCCTCGGCCACCCCCGCATCCCGCAGGCCCGCGAGCAGTCCCGCGGCATGCGTGGCCTCGGCGGGATCGGTGGCCGGGTCGAGCAGGGCCGCCCTGAGGTCGACCACCAGGTGCGGGAGGGTGAACACCGTCGGTGCGTGCCGGGCGGGGCCCGGCAGCGGCCCGAGTTGGCCGGACGGGTGCCCCGCGGTGGCCAGGTCGGCGATCTCGTCGACGAACCGGGACGGCGCCACGTCCCCCTCGCCCGGAGATTCCACGGCGGTCACCAGGAGGTGGTCGCGGGCGCGCGAGCACGCCACGTAGAACAACCGGCGTTCCTCGGCCGACCTCGCGGCCGAGGAGGACACCGCACGCTCGGCCTCCGAGGGCAGGGGCCCGCCGCCCGCGAGCTCGGTGAGGTCCACCAACTCGTCGACCCCGAGCAGGCCGGAGCGACGGCGGGGGGCGGGCCACACCCCGTCCTGGACGCCGCACACCGCGACCGACCGCCACTGCCTGCCGACGGCGGCGTGGGCCGACAGGATGCTGACCGCACCGGCCCGGCCCCGGGTGTCGGCGCGGCGGGGCGCGGGCAGATCGGCGCCCGAGACGATGTCGCAGAAGAGCAGGACGGAACCGCCGGGCACCCGATCGACGAAGTCCGCTGCGTGATCGAACAGCGACACGACCGCGTCGAGCGAGCGGTCCGCGGACCGGGACCACGCGTCGGCGGCGAGCGCCTGGCGGACGAGGCGGCGTTCCAGACGTGCCGACGACCAGGCCTCCCAGAGCACCTCCTCCGCGCTTCCGCCCGCGCGCAGCCGCTCGGTCACCGCGGCGCGCGCGTGCCGGATCCGCGTGATCGGCGCGAGTTCCACCACGGTCAGTCCCCGGGGTGTCTCGTCCCCGTCCGCGAGAACCAGCCGCCGCAGCGTCGTGGCGCTCGGCTCCGCCCCGCCGATGCCCGAACGACGGATCCCGCGCCGCAGGCGCCGCATCGCCACGGCATCCGCCCGGCCGATCGGTCCCGCGAGCAGGGTGAGGATCCGGTCCTCGTCGGTGAACTCGTCCCCCTCCGCAACCGAGCGCAGGAGCAGCAGCAGCGCCGCGACCACCGGGTCGTGCGCGGGCGGGAGCTCGGCCCCCGCGTCCACGACCGGCACCCCGGCGGCGTCCAGGGCGGCGAGCAGCGCATCGGCGACCCGCGGCAGGGAGCGGGTCACGACCGCCATCTCCGAGTAGTCCACCCCGTCCAGGACGTGCCGACGGCGCATGAAGTCCGCGACCAGCGCGGCCTCCGCCGCCGCCGACCCCGCGACCGCGACCTGCACGGCCCCGCCCCGCCCGGGCGCTCCGGACGAACCGACGGCCCTGCCAGGCCCGACCCCGTGCTCCCGCGGCCGGTGCCGGGCCGAGCCGGGGAGCCGGGAGGCGACCCGCGCGGCGACCGCGGCCACCTCGGGCTGCATCCGATGCCCCACGGCGAGATCGACCGCGTGGCCGCCCTGGTCGATCACAGCCCGGGCCAGGCCGCCGTCCGCGCCGCGGAAGCGGAAGACCGACTGGTCCCCGTCCTCGGCCACCACCAGCACGTCCGCCCCACCGCCGATGGTCGCCACGAACTCGGCGGCCAGCGGATCGAGATGGTGCGCGTCGTCGACCGCCACGAGGCGGCGGGAACGGAACAGATCACGCAGGTCCGGGTCCGCGATCAGGGCGTCCAGCGCAGCACCCACCAGTTCGGCGGCGTTGAGCGCCTCGGGCACGTCGGACTCGCCCCCGCGCACGCCGGAGCGCAGCGCCATCTGTTCCTCGTGCCGACGGAAGAACCCGGCCGCGGCGACCCACGTGGGCCGGCCCGCACTTCTGCCCAGCCGGGCCAGTTCACGTGGCCCGATCCCGCGCTCCAGCGATCGCAGCAGCAGGTCGCGGAGCTCGCGCGCGAACCCGACCGTGGACAGCGCCGGGCGGATCTGTTCGGGCCAGTGCGGCGCACCGTCCGCCAGCTCCCCGAGCAGGGTCTCGCGGATCACCGCGTCGTGCTCCGCGCCCGTGCGCAGCCGCGGCGGCGGGGCGTCCACCCGCGCCGCGGCCAGGCGCACGACCGCGTGGGCGAGCGAGTGCACCGTGCGAACCGGGGTGTCCGTTCCCACGACGAGCCCCGGCGGCAGCCCGCGGGTGGTCTCGTCGAGCAGGTCGGACGCCGCACGCGCGGAACCGGCGAGGACGAGCACGCCGTCCAACCCCACGCCCGCGAGGACCGCCTCACGCAGCATGTCGACGATCAGCGAGGTCTTGCCGCTCCCCGGCCCGCCGCGCACGACCCAACGCTCCTGCCGCCCCCTCGGAACCGACCAGTCGCGGCCGACGAGCTCCGCCACCTCCGCTGGCCACGAGCGCTTTCCGCCCACGGCAGGACTCGACCGGTCGGGGGCGCCGGGCGCGTCAGAAGCAGTGGGCGCGTCAGGGGCGGTGGAGGCGGTCTCTGTCACGGCTCGATGAGACCACACGCCTACGACATCCCCCTCGCCCCACGTCCGTGACCCCCGACCCCTGCCCCGCGGTCCCGGCCCCGCCGCGCACGACGGCGGGTCAGCGCAGCGTGTCCTCGAGCATGACCGGGCGGCAGGCGGTGCGCGCGACCACGGTCATGACGGCCAGCACGGCCGTGAGGAATCCGAGTCCCGCGGCGAGGCCGGGGCCGTCGAGCAACATCCCGAACACGATCGGGCCCAGGCACGCGGCGGTGTAGCCGACGCCCTGGGAGAAGCCGGACAGCGCCGCCGAGCCGGCCTGGGTACGGGTGCGCAGGTTGATGAGCGTCAGGCACAGCGGGAAGGTGCTGGGGCCCACGCCGAGCAGGCAGATCCACAGCCACGGCGCGACGCCGGGCGCCCAGAGCAGGCCGGCGAAGCCGGCCAGGTAGGCCACGACGGAGACGACGACGACGGCGTACGGATCCTCGAAGCGACCCGCCACCCAGGGCACGACCAACGCGGCTACGAGGCCGATGGCCGAGTACACGGCCAGCGCGAGACCCCCCTCGGCACGCGACATCCCGATGGATTCGGCCACCGCGGGAAGCCAGGTGAAGAACGCGTACGTGCTCAACGAGTTGGTGCCGAAGAACAGAGCCAGGGCCACGCCGACCGGCGAGCGCCACGGACGGATCCGCTGCGGCTGCCCGGTGGAGCCGGCGGCGGACGCCGTAGGACCGCCGGTGGGCGTTCCGGGCCGCAGGATCTCGATCATCCAGGGGATCGCGGCGACGACGGCGAGGACCGCCCACCACCCGATCGAGACCCGCCAACCGGCGGCCTCCTCCACCGGCACCGCCACGAGTGCGGGCACGACGGTCCCGAGCTGCAGGCCGGTGATGTAGGCCATGCTCACGGCGGCCACGTGCCGCGGGAAGTACTTCTTGACCAGGGGCGGGGCCACCACGTTGCCGATCCCCATGCCGGCCAGGGCGATGATCGACCCGGCGCCCATCACCCAGGGATCGTGGGCGACCGCACGCACCAGCTGACCGATGGCGGCCGCGGCCATGGCGAGAACGGTCATGGCCTCGAGGCCCATGCGACGGAGGGCCACCGGGGTGAGCACACCCCAGACCGCGAACATCGCGGTGGGGATCATCCCGAGCAGGCCCATGCCGGCGGCGCCGAGACCGATCTCGGCGTCGATCACCCCGAGAAGCGGGCTCAGGGAGGTGACGGCGGTGCGGAGGTTGAGTGAGACGAGGACGACCCCGACCAGGGCCACGACCGGGACGGCCACCGCGCGGGACCGACTGTTCGCTCGACGCGGATCAGTGGGCATCAGGCGGCGTCACCGACGAACTCGCCGACCTGACGGGCCATCGCCTGCAGGCCGTCCATGGCCGCCGGTCGCGAGCCCGGGTGCAGCGCGTGCACCGCCAGCCGGAACACCGCCGCCCGCAGCACCATCTGCGGCCACTCCTCGAGGTGACCCCACCGCAGGAGCACGCCGGAGTCGACGGTCCCCCATGACAGGTGGTCCACCGCGACGAGCGCGGCGGACCACGAGGCGGGCCGGGCGTACGGCACGACGTCGGTCAGTGCGGGCTCCGCGGAGGCGTCGAACAGCAGCCCGCGGGCGAGGTCCCCGTGCACCAGCCCGGGGGTGGCCACCTCGACGGGTCGGCGGTGCCGGATGAGCCCCTTGGCCCCGAGCAGGGCGGCCGCACGATGAGTGGCGAACGGTGTGCCGCGGTCCTCCATGCCGGGGGCGAGATCCCGCTCCGGGTCGCCGTCCCACGCCGCGGCCTCGGCGAAACCGAACAAGTCGGTCTCGACCCACGGCCTGGTCGACGGACGACGCACCATCCGGGGGCGTTCGACCTCGCTCAGCGCGGCGTTGATGCGGACCGACCACGCGATGGTCTCATCGGCCCGGGCCTCCGGACGACCGGAGACCGCCCGGTCCGCGCGCCACCCGCTGACGACGTGCCGCCCGTCGGTCGAGCGCACCGGCAGCGCCACGCGCAGGCCGGTCACCTCGAGGTTCTCGCGAACACGGGCCGCCCAGTTGGCCAGCGCGGTGTCCGCGACCGGACGCAACACCACCGGTCCGCCCGGCGCCGAGACGAGCCAGCCGGTCCCCGATCCGGCCACGACGGGGACGGCGCTGCCGTCCGTCGCACCGAATGCGCCCCGTACGTGCGCGGGCAGGCTCTCGTCGTTCACGTCGACCACGGTACCCACCTCCTCCGTCAATACCCGGGCAGGGACGGGTCGACGTCGCGCGTCCACGCGTCGATACCGCCCTCGAGGGACCGGACCCCCGCGAACCCCGCGGCCGCCAGCGTGGCCGCGGCGCGCGCGGACCGCATCCCCGACTTGCAGTAGATGACCAGCGGTCCCTGCGCGGCGGCCCGGCCGAGCACCCCGGTCGGGTCGGCCGCGTCCTCGGCCACCGTGTCGAGCGGCACCCACACCGAGGGGTCGATCCGCGCGATCGAGCGTTCGCCGGCCCCCCGCACGTCGACCAGGACCGGGGCCACCGCTCCGGGTCGGCCGCCCAGCTCGGACCCGAGGTCGACGGCCGTCACGGTCGGGACCTCGGCGAGCTCCGACGACCGCACCTCACACGAGGCGTCAGCGGAGCCGTCGGGCAGCTCGGTCACCGGCTCCCGCGAGGGATCCGGCCGGATCGTCACCGTGCGGTTGGTGGCCTCGAGCAGGTCCAGCAGCACCAGGCGGCCCAGCAGCGGGCGACCGGCGCCGGTCATGAGTTTGACGGCCTCCATCGCCATCATCGACCCCACCGTCCCGGGCAGCGCACCGATGACCCCGGCCTCCGCACAACTGGGTACCGAGCCGGGCGGCGGCGGCGAGGGGTAGAGATCACGCAGCGACACCGGTGCGGCGGGCGCCGGCGGACGCGACCAGAACACCGCCAGCTGCGCGCGGAAGCGATCGATGGTCCCCCAGATCAACGGGATCCCCGCGATCTCGCAGGCATCCGAGACGAGGTACCGGGTCGCGAAGTTGTCGCTGCCGTCCACGACCAGGTGGTGGCCCTCCAGCAGCGCCATGATGTTCAACGCGTCGAGACGGGTGTGCAGGGCATCGACGCGGACCCCGGGCGCCAGCCCGGCCAGCCGCTCCCGGGCCGACTCGACCTTGGGCTGCCCCACGGCCGCCACGGAGTGGATCACCTGCCGGTGGAGGTTGCCGAGATCGACCTCGTCGTCGTCGACCACCGTGATCCTCCCGACGCCCGCGGCGGCGAGGTACAACAGCACCGGAGCGCCCAGGCCTCCCGCACCGACCACGAACACCGATGCGCCGCGCAGGCGGCGCTGCCCCTCGTCACCGATCGCGCCCAACAGCAGGTGGCGCGAGTACAGCGCCCGCTCGTCCGCGCTGAGCTCGGCGACCGGCTCCACCAACGGCGGCAGCCCCTGCTCAGCGGCTTCGCCCGTGATCCCACTTGCGGCATTCATCGCTCCACCTCTGCTCGTCCGGTCCGGTACTGAAGCCTGCCACGATCGACATCACGCGGCCGGGGCACCGTCCGGGAAGGGCCAGGCGTTGTAGCGGCAGGTGTCGTCGTTGTCCGGCACCACGCCCTCCGGATCCAGACGGTGGATCTCGCCGTTGTTCACACCGAACGTCTGCTGCATCATCACCGGCGCCAGGGCGCCGTCCGCCGGGCACGGCTCGTGCGCCGGGAACCCGATCGCGTGCCCGACCTCGTGGTTGACCAGGTACTGCCGATACGAACCGATGTCGCCCTGGAAGGAACGTGCGCCCCGCACCCAGCGGGCGAGGTTGAGGTACACGCGACCGGTGGTCGAGTTGTAGCAGCTGGACTCGAGCTCGATGTCGTACCCGCAGCTCTCGCGGACCGTCATGGGGCTGGCGAGTGTGACCCGGAACGACGGCTCGGCGTCCGAGACCCGCTGGAACGCCACCGCCCCGTCCGCCGTCCAGCTCTTGGGGTTGGCCAGGGTGGCGTCGACCATCCGCGCCACCGAGTCGTCGCCGCCGAACTCCACGGTGTCGATGCCGTTCTCGACCTCGACCGTGTAGGAGAACAGCTCCGCGGTGGGGCGCCCCACCACGTCGGTTCCGCCCGGCATGATCCGGAACTCGCCGGTGCCGGCGTCGACGAACGGGCCCCCCTCGGGAAGGTCGCCGCTCGGCGGGATCTCGCCGGGCAGGGGCACGCCGATGATCTCGGTGCTCTCCTCGGTCGCGGCCGGGGTCCCGTCGTCCGACGGGCGCGAGGACACCACGGCGTCGGCGATCACGAGCGCGGTGAGCACCACCAGGACCGGGATGGCGTAGGCGCGCCAGCCCCAGGTGGACAGGAACCGCCCCAGCGCGGACTGGCGGCGCAGGTGGTCCCGGGAGCCCGGAACGGAACGACGGCGACCCGGGGTGGACTCCTCCGGATCCCAGGGCGCACGCAGCGGCTCCCCGTGCGGCGGGTAGTACGGCGCACGGTCGGTTCCGCGCGCCCCGGGATCAGAGATCCCCTCACCCGTACCCGGGCGACGCCCGTCGCTCATCCGTTCACCCCTCGCGTCCCGTTCGATTCAAGGCCTCCACGATCCCACACGCCCGACGACCGCCTCATCCGGCACACTGCCGATGCGGGTATTGTCCGTCTGGCCCGGACGCCTGTCGACTTCCGACCGGGCGGAGTAGGAGCCACCAGATGACCAGCCCGGACGGACCGTTTCCCACGGGAACGGCGCGCGCCAGGGCGGCCCGGCTCCCCCGCAGCGCCCGCCGACGCCAGCTCATCGACACCGCTGGCGTGGTGTTCGTGGACCAGGGTTTCCACGCCGCCGGGATGGACGACATCGCGGTCCTGGCCGGGGTCTCCAAGCCGGTTCTCTACCAGCACTTCGACTCCAAACGGGACCTGTATCTCGAGGTCCTGCGACATCATGTCGACCAGTTGCTCGCCAGGATCCGCGCGGCGCTCGACTCGACCTCCGACAACCGCCGCCGCGTCGAGGCGGCGGTCGACACGTTCTTCGCCTATGCCGACACCGACACCCGCGGATTCCGGCTCGTGTTCGCCTCCGAACCGGGCGACGAGACCGTGCGCCGGGAACTGGACCGGGCCACCGAGGGCTGCACCGACGCCGTCCACGACCTCGTGCGGGGAGACTCCGGTCTCGACGCGCACCGCTCGCGGCTGCTGGCAGTGGGCCTGGTCGGCGCGAGCCGCGTCAGCGCAGGGCACTGGCTGGACGCCGGGCGGCCCATCCCCCGCGCGGATGCGGTGGCCATGACCGTCGCCCTCTGCTGGGGCGGGTTGTCCAAGATCCCGCGGCAGAACGGCGAACGCCCGGGCCCCTGAGGGCCCGGGCGAACCGCACACCGGAGGTACCGGCGTCGCTCACGCCGACGCTCCCCGTCCCGTCAGGACAGGAAGCCCACGGGACGCCTGGCCGACTCGCCGATCTCGACGTACGCCACGCGATCGGTGGACACCAGGTAGCGGCGACCCTTCTCGTCCTCGAGCTCGAGGACGGCCTTGGCCTCGGCGGTGAGGGCGGCCTCGACGCGGCTATGCACGTCCTCGGGCGTCATCCCGGTCTTGAACACGAGCTCACGATTGCTGTCGGCGATGCCGATCTTGACCTCCACGGTGCCTGCCCTTCTCATCGTCGGCGCATGCCACGCCGTCCTCTGTGATACTCGCGGTCAAGGCTAGCCCGATCCCGGGGTTCGGCGGCGGGACGGGATAGGATGTGTGGACGTGGATCACACCCGGGTCCGGGCCGTACAGGCGCCCGCGACCGTCTGATCCCCGTGGAAATGTGCGCGCCCCGCTCGCGAGGCCGACCTGTTCGGCCCGACTCACTCCAAGCGCGCGAGACGAGAAAGGCACCGCCCTGTCCACCACAGATGTCACCACCACCGAGGTCGACGGCATGGCCACGACGACCGCCGTCGTCGACGCCCCGTCCACCGACTCCTCCCCCAGCTTCGCCGAGCTCGGCGTCCGGGAGGAAATCGTCACCGCGCTCGGCGAGCGCGGGATCACACACACCTTCGCCATCCAGGAACTCACCCTCCCGCTGGCGCTCGGGGGCTCCGATCTCATCGGTCAGGCCCGCACCGGCATGGGCAAGACCTACGGCTTCGGCGTCCCGCTCCTGCACCGCATCTCCACCGGTGAGGTCACCCGCCCACTCGACGGGACGCCCCGCGCGCTGGTGATCGTCCCCACCCGCGAGCTGTGCATCCAGGTCACGCAGGACCTCAAGATCGCCGCCACCGGCCTGACCGCCCCCACCGACTCGGGCACCCGCCCGCTCAAGGTGCTCTCGATCTACGGCGGCACCCCGTACGAGCAGCAGATCGAGGCCCTGGACAAGGGCGTCGACGTGGTGGTGGGAACCCCCGGCCGCCTGCTCGACCTGGCCAACCAGTCCAAGCTCGTCCTGGGCAAGGTCGAGGTCCTGGTGCTCGACGAGGCCGACGAGATGCTCGACCTCGGCTTCCTGCCGGACATCGAGAAGATCCTGCGCTCGGTGCCCGAGAAGCGTCAGACCATGCTGTTCTCCGCCACCATGCCGGGGCCGATCATCACGCTGGCCCGCACGTTCCTCACCAAGCCCACGCACATCCGGGCCGAGGCGGCGGACTCGGGCGCCACGCACGAGAACACCACGCAGCACGTGTACCGCGCCCACTCGATGGACAAGCCCGAGGTGGTTGCCCGCATCCTGCAGGCCGACGGCCGCGGCGCCACCATGATCTTCTGCCGCACCAAGCGCACCGCCCAGAAGCTCGCCGACGATCTGGCGGAGCGCGGTTTCAAGGTCGGCGCCATCCACGGCGATCTCGGCCAGGGCGCCCGCGAGAAGTCGCTCAAGGCGTTCCGCTCGGGTGACGTGGACGTGCTCGTGGCCACCGACGTCGCGGCCCGCGGCATTGACGTGGACGACGTCACGCACGTCATCAACTACCAGTGCCCGGAGGACGAGAAGACCTACGTCCACCGGATCGGCCGGACCGGTCGCGCCGGCCGCAAGGGCGTCGCGATCACCCTCGTCGACTGGGACGACCTGCCCCGCTGGGGCCTGATCGACAAGGCGCTCGGGCTGGACTTCGGCGAGCCCGCCGAGACCTACTCCACCTCGGCGCACCTGCGCGCCGACCTCGGCATCCCGGAGAGCGCGGGTGGCCGCATCGGCGCGCCGACGGGCACCGGCTCCGGCCGTCGCCGCGACGACCAGAACCAGCGTGGCACCGCCGGTGGCGACGCGGGCGGCGACTCCGGGTCGCGGCCGCGCCGCCGGCGTACCCGGGGAGGGCCCTCCGGCGAGAACGGCCGCCCGGGCCGGACCCGGGACCACGACTCCGCCCCCGCCGGCGACTCGGGGGCGGGGCCCGACTCATCGGACCCCGCCGCCTCGTCCGGTGAGGGAAGCTCCCCGCGGCGGCGTCGGCGGCGTCGTCGTCCCTCCTCCGGCGGTCAGGGTGGCGCCGGCGACCAGGCGAGCCAGGGCTGAGCTCCGCACCACCCCCGGGGTCGGGATCGGACCGCGCTGACGCGGACGGCCCCGACGCCCCGGACGATCCCACCCCCGCGGCGCGACGCCGCGTCCCCTCCGAGAGGCGGACTCGGCGTGACCTCGTCACCGCGGGGACCATCGCGCTCGTCATGGCGGTGACCGCCGGCCTCATCCTGGTCAACGGCTCGGCGGCCCGGTCCGAATTCGCCCCCGCCGACACCGAGCAACCCGTTTACGGTCCGGCCACCGCGATCCCGTCCACCCTCGAGCCGCTCTGGTCCCACGGCTCCGCGGGCACGGGCGCCCCGCTCACCACCAAGGGCAACCTCGTCACCGTCAGCCCCGACGGCACCCTCGTGGGCCGCGACGCCGGCTCGGGCGAGCAGCGCTGGTCCTACTCACACGTCGGCCATTTCTGCGCGGCCACCTTCTACTCTGACGTGCTCGTCGCGGCCTTCGACGGGGCGGCCGGCTGCAGCGACGTCACCTCACTGGACCCGACAGCCCAGCACTACGCCGGCACCCGCCAGAGCGCCTTCCCGGACACCATGGAGCTGACCAGCACCTGGCGACACGCGCTCGCGATGAGCCCCGAACGCCTGGAGATCTGGCGTGACGACCTGGTCCGCACGATCGAGTACGGGGCCGTGGACGCGCCGCAGGAGGCGGGCATGCAGCCCCGTAGCGGATGCACTCTCGGCTCGGCCGCCCTCACCGACCAACGCTTCGTCGTGGCGGAGCGCTGCCCCGATGACGATTCGGCGCGCCTAACGCTGTCCAAGACAGTGCCGGAGGACAACCGGAAGCCGGAGGACATCGCCTCCGATGTGACCGGGGCGGACGAGCTGTGGGTGCTCGGCACGACCGACGACGGTGCGCTGGGGCTGACACGCCGCGGCGACGACTGGGCGGTCGAATGGTTCACCTCACCGACGGACTACTCCCCCGTGTTGGCCCTCCCCGGCGAGCCGCGGCGTCTGCCCTCCCCGTCCGCGCTGGCGGGCGACGACAAGCAGCTCCGGTGGTTCGACGGCGCCGCCACGCACGCCTTCGACCTCGACACCGGCGCGTACGTGTGGACGGCGCTCGAGACCACGGGGCCCGGTCTGACGGGCGGGTGGTCGCCGGACCCCGGGGATCGCACCGCGCGCGACTGGGTGCTGGTCCCGCGGGCGGGCGGGTTCATGACCGTCGACCACGGCTCCGGGGTGGACATCCGGCGGCTGGACCCCTCGCCCGCCGACGACGGCGGTGACGACGGTGGTGATGACCACGGGGCCGGCGCGGCCCTCCAAAACGACGACGACGAGGCCGACATCACCGGCCTGTCACAGATCGGCGACATCCTCTACGAGCGCCGCTCGGGCGAGATCCACGCCTACAAGATGCACGCCTGAGGGCTGCCCACACGGCTCCGGGATCAGGCCGCGTACCACTCGACGGCCTCGCGCCGCAGCAGGGACGCCAGCGCGACCGCACACGACACCGCCAGGACGATGGCACCGGCATACAGGACGAGTCCCACCTCGCCGAAGATCGCCGACCCGGTGGCTCCGAAGACGCTCGACCCCACCGCGACCAGGATCAGCAGCTCGGCGATCAGCACCAGGCCGCGGCCCCAGCGACGACCTGTCAGGAGGCCGATCCCGGCGGCCATGAGACCGCCCCCGAGGATCACGAACCACCCGGCGGTCGCGTAGCCACTGATCACCACGGTCTCCTCGCGGTGGCCGCCGATCGCACGCACGATCAACGCGAGCGCCGTCACCAGCCCGATGAGCCCCTGGGCCGAGGAGATCCAGCCGGCGAGTCGGACCGGGGTCGGGATCGCGGTTCGCGGATCGGCCGGTTGGCCGTGGTTATCAGGTCGCCTGGTGTTCACCACCCAAGACTAAGCCGCCGCGGTTCGGGGAGGTCGTACCGGCCGGGTGGAGTGCGATCCGTAACACCGATTACGTGCTCTGTGGTGCGCTTTCTGAGCGATTTGACAAACCGCGTGACCTTTACCACATCGCTGCCGAAGAGGGTTGACTTGTCCGCAAATCGTGGGACGATCATTCGTAACAGCGCAGACACACCGTGTTTGCCTTGCCTTAACCGGGAGCCTCTCCGAAACGGAGTGAGCCCGCGGAGCGGGTACATCCCCACCACCCCGCCGGGTGTCGACATCACGCTCGTCTATCCGTAGATCGTACCGGTCTGCGCGGCGACGACGGTGGTTTCGTGCTGCCCGGCGCATCCGACCACGGTCTCACACAACAAGGAGTTCCCCATGGATTGGCGCCATAAGGCCATCTGCCGCGACGAGGATCCCGAGCTGTTCTTCCCCGTCGGCAATTCCGGTCCCGCCCTCGCCCAGATCGCCGAGGCGAAGATCGTCTGCAACCGCTGCCCCGTGACCGCGGAGTGCCTCGCCTGGGCCCTCGAGTCCGGCCAGGACGCCGGCGTCTGGGGTGGCATGAGCGAGGACGAGCGTCGCGCGCTCAAGCGTCGCCGCGCCCGCACCCGCACCACCGTCTGATCCACAGACACAACCACAGAAGGCCGGTTCTCCTCCTCCGGGAAGGGGAACCGGCCTTCAGTCGTCTCCGGTCACCGGGCCCGCTGACACGCGCACGCGGCCCGGCGGCAGACCACCGACCGGGTCAGTCGATCACGGCGATGAGGTCGCCGGCCTGGATGACATCACCCGGGGCCACGGCCACCTCGGTCACGGTGCCGGAGGTCTCACACAGCACGGGGATCTCCATCTTCATCGACTCGAGAAGGACGATCGTGTCGCCTTCGGACACCTCGGCACCGACGGCCGCGACGACCTCCATGACGCCTGCGACCATCTCGGCACGGACCTGTTCAGCCATAAGATTGCTTCCTCTGCTTCTTCCACGACGGCCCCCGGACAACTCCAATGCAACCACACGGGCCCGGACGTGGGAGACTTGGACGCACAGAACGAAAGGAGCTGACCATGAGCAAGCGTGGCCGCAAGAGGCGGGATCGCCGCAAGAAGAACGCCAACCACGGCAAGCGTCCCAACAGCTGAGTTCGGACTACTGACCGCATGAGGGGCGGGCACCTGATCGGTGCCCGCCCCTCATGGCATTCCTCGAGCCGCTGTCAGCGAAGGTCCCGGCGCTCCACTGTGGTGCGACGGTGGACCACTGTCGTTCCGTCCGCGTCGGTCGTGGTGACGGTCGTCCGGCGGATCTCCACCATCAGTCGCTCGCGCAGACCGCTGGGTGCCTTCTCACAGCACGACCGGGACAGCTTGGCCTTGAGCCTGCGCTCGGCGAGGAACTTCTCGCGGCAGTCGGGGCAGCCGGCCAGGTGGTGTTCCAGGCGGGACCTGCAGGCGTCGTCGCACTCAAGGTCCACCAGGAGGGACAGGTCCCGCAGGGCCGCTCCGCAGTCGATCTCGTCGAGGCGGGGATCGTGTTCCTTCATCAGTTCTCCCCCTCCTGGCGATCGCGTCCGTAACCACGGTCGGCCGCGACGTCGCGCAGCAGCTCGCGGAGCTGCTTTCGGCCGCGGTGCAGGCGCGACATCACGGTCCCCAGCGGGGTGTCCATGATCTCGGCGATCTCCTTGTAGGGCAGATCCATGACGTCGGCGTAGTACACCGCCATCCGGAATTCCTCCGGCAACTCGGCCAGCGCCGCCCGGATCTCGTCATCCGGCAGCAACTCCATCGCTTCGACCTCAGCGGACCGCAGGCCCGTCGAGGTGTGCTCGGCCGCCGCCGCCAGCTGCCAGTCCGTGATCTCGTCCGTCGGGTACTGCGCCGGCTGACGCTGCCGCTTGCGGTAATGGTTGATGTACGCGTTGGTGAGGATGCGGTGCATCCACGCGCGGAAGTTCGTCCCCTGCTTGAACGAGTGGAATCCTGCGAAGGCCTTCGCGTAGGCCTCCTGCACCAGGTCCTCGGCATCCGCCGGGTTCCGGGTCATCCGCAGCGCAGCACCGTAGAGCTGATCGAGCAGCGGCATCGCCAACTCCTCGAACTGCTCCGCACGCTGGTCTGCCTCGTCGGGCTGCAACTCGGTCGGCAACCGGAACTCCTCACCTGTTGGTCTCCCGGAGTCTAGTCGCACGCCGGGGGCGTCGAGGACCGCGGTCCGCATCGCACCCTCCTTCCCGATCCCGGGTGCCACCCCCGGGCTCTCGATCTAGATCAACGCCACCCCGCCACCCGGTATTCCGCACCGCCCGCGCACTAGTGTCGACCCGTGGCCAAGAACAGAGGACGAGACGGTGCTGCCGCGACCCCCGCGATCGCGACACTGGGCGCGGCCGGGGTCGAGCACACCGTGCACACGTACGAGGCGACCGGCAGCGACTACGGCGACGAGGCGGCCCGCGTGATGGGCGAGCGCCTCGGCATGGAGGCGAGTCGGATCTTCAAGACCCTCGTGCTGGCGACAGCCCGCCCGCCCGCCGGGTCACGGCTGTCGCTGGCGGTGGCGATCCTGCCGGTGACGTCCTCGCTCGATCTGAAGGCCGCGGCCGCCGCGCTCGGGTGCGGCAAGGTCACCCTCGCGCCGGTCGACGTGGCGGAGAAGACCACCGGCTACGTGGTGGGCGGGGTGTCCCCGCTCGGCCAGAAGCGCGCTCTGGCCACCGTGGTGGACTCCTCGGCCCTCGAGCACCCGACCGTCCTGTGCAGCGCGGGCCGCCGCGGCTGGGAGATCGAACTGGCCGGAGCCGACCTGGTGGCGCTCACCGACGCGGTCACCGCGCCCGTGACCGCGGGCCGCCCCGGATAGCGCCGACGCCGCGTCCGGTCAGCCCCGTCCTCGACGACCCGCGGGTCAGAACAGCATTCCCTCGTCCGGGTCGACGCGCCGCACCAACTCGGGGCCGTCGTTACGGACGCCTGATACCGCCCGCGAGACGGGATTGATCTCCACTGCGTCCGCCCACTGCGCCAGGTCATAGCCGGCGCCGTCCACCAGCGCGCGCGGATCGCCGATCACGCCCGGGTCCAGCCAGTCCGCCAGGATGTCCGGGGACACGACCAGCGGCATCCGCTCGTGCACCTGCCGCAGCGGACCCACCGCCTCGGTGGTCAGGATCGTGCACGACAGCTGGGTGACGGACTCGTCATCAGGATCCCGCCGGGTCTCCCACAGCCCCGCCATGAGCAACCCCCGGTCACCGGGCATGCTCATGTGGAACGGCTGCTTGGGCCCCGCCTTGCCGCCGGGGGTCGCGGACCCGCCCGGCACCCACTCGTACCAGCCGTCCATCGGGATGACGCAGTGCCGGCGTCTCACCGCCGCCCGGAACGCGGGCTTCTCGAACGCCGTCTCCACCCGCGCGTTGAACAGGTTGGGCAGCTTCTGCGAGTCACGCGCCCACGACGGGACCAGCCCCCAGCGCATCGCCCGCATCACCCGCGTCGGCGCCGCGGTGTCGGCATCCCCGCCCACCCCACCTGCAGCCCCGACCGCGGCACGGGCCCGCCCCTCGTCGTAGCGCTCCCGCGGGGTGTCCAGCGCGAGCACGGCGATCGTCGTGGTGGGGGCGATGTTGAACCGCGGTGCGAGCGGGCCCTCGGCCGGCGCCAGCCCGGGCGGTGGCGCGGAGGCCTCGTCGACCGCGTGCAGCTCCACCGCGAGCCGAGCCGGGTCGGAGGAGAGCGAGAAGCGTCCACACATACCGGACATCCTCGCACCCGGATCGGCCGGAGAACGAGATGATGGGCGACAATGGCCAGGTGAGTCATTGGAATGCCCCTGTCGCCGCCGCGCCCGTCGATGCCGACGTCGCGATCCCCGGATCCAAGTCGCTGACCAACCGCGCGCTCGTGCTCGCGGCCCTGGCCGACGGCCCGTCCCGGCTGACCGGCACGCTGCGCAGCCGGGACACCGACCTGATGATCGCCGCGCTGCAGGCACTGGGCACCCGGATCGAGGGCCCGGACGGCCCGCTCGCCGCCGACGACACCGAGCTGGTGATCACGCCGGGCGAACTGCGGGACGCCCACGTCGACTGCGGTCTGGCCGGGACGGTCATGCGCTTCGTCCCGCCGGTGGCCGCACTGGCGACCGGCTCCTCCACCTTCGACGGCGACCCGGCCGCCCGGGTCCGGCCGCAGGCCACCGTGCTCGACGCACTGCGCGCGCTCGGCGCGGACATCGAGGGCGACACCCTCCCGTTCACCGTCACCGGCACAGGGACGCTGAAGGGCGGGCGGGTCGAGATGGACGCCTCCGCCTCCTCCCAGTTCGTCTCCGGCGTCCTGCTGTCGGCGGCACGCTTCGACGAGGGAGTCGAGCTGGTCCACACCGCCCCCTCTCCCGTGCCGTCGGGTCCGCACATCGAGATGACGCTGGAGGTGCTCCGCGAGTCGGGGGTCGCCGTCGAGCAGCCCACCCCGTCCTCCTGGCGGGTCGCCCCGGGCCCCATCTCCGCGGTCGACCGGGTGATCGAGCCGGACCTGTCGAACGCCACCCCGTTCCTGGCCGCCGCCGCGGTGACGGGCGGCACCGTACGCGTCCCCCATTGGCCGTCCACCACGACCCAGCCCGGCGATGCCATCCGCGGCATCCTGCAGGCCATGGGCGCGACCGTCACCCTCGAGGCCGCTGACGACGGCTCCGGAGAGACCGCCGACGAGGCCGGGCACGGCGCCCTCGTCGTCGTCGGTCCCGAACGCCTGTCCCCCGTCGAGATGGACCTGTCCGCCATCGGTGAGCTCACGCCCACCGTCGCCGCGCTCTGCGCGCTCGCCGACGGCCCCTCCCGCCTGACCGGGATCGCCCACCTGCGCGGCCACGAGACCGACCGCCTGGCGGCCCTGGCCGCCGAGCTCGGCGCCGTGGGCTGCGGGGTCACCGAACTGGCCGACGGCCTCGTGATCACGCCCGCCCCCCTGTGCGGAGCCCCGTGGCGCGCCTACGCCGACCACCGCATGGCCACCGCCGGCGCGATCATCGGCCTGGTCACCGCCGGCGTCGAGGTGGACGACATCGACTCCACCTCCAAAACCATGCCCGGCTTCACGCGAATGTGGTCCGACATGCTCGCCGGGCGGGGCTGACGCGCCGCCATGGCGGGCCGACGGGGCACCAGCGGCGCACGCGGATGGGACGAGTCCGACGTCCGGATCCGGCCCGGAAAGGGCTCACGGCCCCGCACCAAGCGGCGCCCGAGCCACGACGACGCCGCCGCCGCGATGGTCGTCAGCGTCGACCGCGGGCGGTGGGGGTGCGTGCTGCTCGACGACGGGCCCACCCACGCCGCCGGCACGCGCGTGGTGACGATGCGCGCCCGCGAGCTCGGGCGCACACCGATCGTCGTGGGTGACCACGTGGGCGTGGTCGGGGACCTGACCGGCGCGCGCGACACCCTGGCGCGGATCGTGCGCGTCG
Source organism: Dietzia sp. NPDC055340 (assembly GCF_053645335.1). Lineage (NCBI taxonomy): Bacteria > Bacillati > Actinomycetota > Actinomycetes > Mycobacteriales > Dietziaceae > Dietzia > Dietzia sp. NPDC055340. Next base: position 36,192 of record NZ_JBSHML010000025.1, read on the forward strand.
AGGAACGTTCCACGGTGCTACGCCGCACCGCCGACGACTCCGACCCGTACGAGCGGGTGGTGGTGGCCAACGCCGAGCGTCTGCTCATCGTGGTGGCCGTCGCCGATCCGCCGCCGCGCGCCGGCTTCGTCGCCCGCGCGCTGGTCGCCGCCTACACCGGCGGGTTGACGCCGGTGCTGTGCCTGACGAAGGGCGACCTCGACGATCCGTCGGTGTTCGCCGCCGAGTTCACCGCGCTCGACGTCCCGGTGTTGATGGTGGGGGTCGACGACGACCTCGCCGAGCTCCACGAGACCATCGACGGCCGGATCTCCGCACTGATCGGCCATTCAGGCGTCGGCAAGTCGACCCTGGTCAACCGCCTCGTCCCCGACGCCGGCCGGGCCACCGGCGTGGTCTCCGGGGTCGGCAAGGGCCGGCACACCTCCACCCAGTCGGTGGCGCTCGAGTTGGGCGCGGGCGGCTGGGTGGTGGACACCCCCGGGATCCGCAGCTTCGGACTCGCGCACGTCTCCCCGGACGACGTGGTGGCCGCCTTCTCGGACCTGCACGAGATCGCCGAGGACTGCCCACGCGGCTGCACCCACCAGGGGCCGCCCGCCGATCCCGAGTGCGCGTTCGACTCGATCGAGGACCCGGCCACGCACCGGCGCGCGCTGGCCGTCCGCGAGCTGCTCGGCGCGCTGCAGTCCAACGACCCGTGGGAGCTGGGGCAGGACAGAAATGATCCGGCCTGAGCCGGCGACCGCCGTCAGAGGTTGAGTTCCACGTCCCCCAGCGCGACCGACACGCAGGTCTGGATGCGCTCCCCGGGGCCGTGATCGGTGCCGTTGCGCAGGTCGCGGACATGGCCGTCCTCCAGCGGGACCACGCACGTCTGGCAGATGCCCATCCGGCAACCGAACGGCATCTGCACGCCCACGCTCTCGCCGCCCTCGAGGATCGTGGTGGCGCCGTCCAACTCGACGGTCTTGCCGGTCGAGCCGTAGGTGACCGTGCCGCCCGAGGCGCCGGCGTCGCGGTTGACGGTGAACCGCTCGACGTACAGGTCCTCGCGGCCGGACGCACCGAAGTGCTCGTCCAGCTCGTCCAGCATCGCCGACGGGCCACAGGCCCAGGTCGGCCGCTCCGACCAGTCCGGGACCAGCTCCGACATCTGCGCGGCGTTGATGCGCCCCTCCTCCGCCGTCACCCGCAGGTGCAGGGTGTAACCGGGCTGGGTGCGTTCGAGGGCGAGCAGCTCGTCGTAGAACAGGGCGTCCTCGCGGGTACGGACCGAGTGCACGTGCACCACGTCCGGGAACCGCTCCTGACCGGAGCGGCGGTCCATCGACCGGAGCATGCCCATCACCGGGGTGACGCCCGAGCCGGCGCTGACGAACATGAGCTTGTCCGGCGTGGGCGAGGGCAGGTGGAAGTCGCCCGCCGGGGCCTGCAGGCGCACGATCGTGCCCGGCTCGACCGTGCCGACGATGTGGTTGCTCAGCAGGCCCTCGGGCATCGCCTTGACGGTCACCGAGTACTCGCCCCGCCCGCTGGTCGGCGCGGAGGTCAGCGAGTAGGAACGCCAGGTCCACCGGCCGTCGACGAGCACGCCGATCCCCAGGTACTGACCCGGGCGGTAGGTGGGGGTGGCGCCCCAGCCCGGCTTGATCACGAGCGTCACCGCGTCGTCGGCCTCACGTCGCACTGAGACCACCTCGCCGCGCAGCTCGCGCGAGGACCACAGCGGGTAGACGAGCGACGAATAGTCGTCCACGCGCAGCGGGTGGGTGAGCCGGTTGAGGAACCGGTGCGCGGTGCGCGGTTCGGGGACCCTCGCGGCGGCTGCCCGCAGGATCCGGCCTAGTCCACTCTTCGACTCCGACACTGGTGCCTCCCTCGACGTCCGGCCGCCCGCTCGCCCGAGGGTCGGGTCGGCGTTGACGAACACCAACCTACGGTAGCGTAGGTTAGACCCGGACGGGAGACCACAGTGTTGTTCGCGACAGTCGGCTGGCCCTCGTCATCGGCCCTGTACAACCGTTGCACCGTGCTCAGAGGAGCGTCAACAGGAACGGCAACTCCGCCGCGTCGTACCAGGCCAGATCCACATCGAGCGCGTCTCCCACGGTGAGCTCCGCATCCTCGTCCCCGAGATCGGCACGATCCACCGCGTCGATCGCGTCCCTGACCAGGTCCACCGCCCCGGCGAGATCCACGTGCACCGCCGCGATGTCCGACGACTCCACGGTCCCGCCGCTGATCCGCACCACCGCGGTGTCCAGGTCCGGGCGCAGCGTGATCCGTTCGTCGGGCAGGTCCACGCTCACCACCACCCGTCGGTGCGGGTGGGTGCTGTGTGCGGCGCCGGAGTCGATCTCGCCTCCGAGCAGCCGAAGCGAGGCGCGGGCGGCCTCCAGGAACGCGACGTGCTCGATCTCCTCGAGATCGCCCTCCGCGTACGACTCGATGAGCGCCGGCGTGGCCGCGAACGCGGTGCCGCTACGCACCGGCATCTCCCCGTCGGCGAGCAGGGTCTCGAGCATCGGCAACGTGGCGGGTATGAACAAGCGCATGGTGGGGCCTTCCTCGAAGTGCTGGTGGCGGTCAGTCGGCGTCATCGGTCCGACCGGGACGGTCAGTGGGCGACGCTGTCCGGGTCGGCGGCGCCGCGCGGGTACCGATCAGGTGGCAATGCCGACGAGCTCCTCCAGCGCGCCGGAGATGAGCTCACCGATTTCCTCGACATCCGGGACGGCCTGACGATCGGAGGTAAATCCGCAGTACACGATGCCGGAGTAGCTGCTCATCGACACCGCCAGCGCCTTGTGCTCGAGCAGCGCCGGGATCGGGTAGACCTCGACGAGCTCCCCGTCGCCCCAGAACATCGTGTGTTGGGGCCCGGGCGCGTTGGTCACCACGAGGTCGTAGCTGTCCGACGGCAGCATGATCGCCGCGCGCGAGCCCAGCGCGTGCAGGGTCGGCGGCGCGAAGCCGGACAGCCGGGCCAGCGATTTGGCTCCGACGGCCTCGCGGGGATTGCGCTGGGTCGCCGTCTCGCGTGCGATCTGCGCCAGCCGCATACGCGGATTGGGCTCCCCCACCGGCATCGAGATGAGCGCCGAGGCGATCTCCGCGGAGGTCACGTCCCGGTGGTCCTCACCCGGGTCGCTCTCGGACGTCACCGCCATCGGGACTATCACCCGCAGGACGTCGGAGGTGATCAGCGGATGCCCGCACGACAGGATCCACGAACGCAGTGCCCCGCACAGCACGGCCAGCACCACGTCGTTGACCTTGCATCCGTGGGCCCGGGCGATCTCCCGGGCCGTGGACAGCGGGAACGACGCCAGGCCCACGCGGCTGCCCCGGGCGCGTTCGGTGCGGAACATCTCCGACAGCCCGCCCCCCGACCGCAGCACCGCGAAGTTCGCCGCTCCCGCCAGGCCCCGGGTCGTTCGCTCGATCGCGTGGACGAGCCGCGCGGAGCGGCGGACCAGCTCCAGCGGGTCGGAGACGATCGTCATGAGGGCGTCGAGCACGAGCACCCCGTCCCCGGGGGACGGCATGGGCGTCCATGTGGCGACCTCGTGCGCGTCCGCTGAGGCCTGGAACTCGGCGGTCAGCACCTGGGCCAGGTCCACGGCGTTGGGGCCACCGAGGAGCACGTGGTGGGTCTTGGTGAGGATGGCCAGCTTGCCGTCCTCCACGCCCTCGATGAGATAGAGCTCCCACAGCGGGCGGTCGGGTTCCAGCGGCCGGTCCACGAGTCGGGCCACCAGGTCGGCGAGCTGCCGCATCCCACCCGGAGCGGGCAATGCGGAACGCCGCACATGGAAACTCAGGTCGAACTCCGGATCGTCCACCCAGACGGCTCTGGCGAGCCCAAACGGCACCTGCCGGATCCGCTGCCGGAACCGCGGCGCATCAGCCAGGCGGGCGTCGACGAACTCCATCACCCGATCGATGTCCCACGGCCGGTCCCTCGAGACCAGCGCCAGGGAGCACGAGTGACGGCTTCGAGAACGCGCGGCATCCCCGAGCAGCAGATCCGCGTCCGCCGTCGCCAGCCTGGTCGCCACGGGTCAGACCACCTCATCCAATCCCAGCAGCCCGCGGATCTCCACGGCCGCCCGGTCGAACACCTGGTAGAACACACCGATCATGCCGGTTTGCACGGCGCCGAGGACGTTCTCGATCGCATCGTCGACCATCACGCACTCGCGCGGCTCCAGCTCGAGCCGGCGTGCCGCCTCCAGGAACGCCTCGGACTCGGGCTTCTCGACACCGGTCACACCGCTGAGCACCACGTGCTCGATCCCGTAGGCGCGGGCGTCCTCGCGGACCCGCTCCGCCCCCGGCCCTTCGGGCTCGTTGCTGAGAACAGCGAGCCGGACATCATTCTCCCTGGCACCTGTCAGGATGGACCGCCAGTTCTCGCGGTCCTCCTCCGTGCCGTCCAGCACCCCGAAGTAGTCGACAATCAGTCCTCGCATGGGAACAGCCTAGGCAACGCGGGGCCATGACGCAGTAAGCGAGGTGGAACCACGCGCCGCTCCCGGCCCGTCATAGGGGTTAGACGACGCCGGACCGTCCCCGGTCCGGCGGTGGAGGGAGCAGAGCTGACATGTCCGCGACGCAGGTGACCCGGCCCGGAACGGGGCGGATCGACGCCCGGGAGCGCCGTGTCCGCCCCGGGGTCGACGAGGATTATGACGACGACGGGGTCCGCCCTCTCCCCTCCACGGAACCGTCGCCGGGAGCCCGTTCCGGTCGTCCGGTCGGGAGTCGGCCGAGGCGCCCGCGGCCGGCCCCGGAGCGCGGGGTGCCCGTCCCGGCCCGGCGGTCGGCCCACGCGCTGGTGGTCATGGCGCTCGAGGTGGTGGACCGCAAACGCTCACCGAACAACATGCGCGGGGCCTTCCCGGAGCACCTGGTGGAGATGTTGCGGACTCTGGCGCGCACGGGCGTCCCCGGCAGGCAGCTGGGCCCCGCCCGCATCCATCGCCTCCACATCCACCCGGCCGGGGTGGATCCCGCCCCGGCCGGGGACGGGGGCACCGGGGCGGGCCACACGGCCGACGCCGGTAGCGGTGCCGGAGGCGAAGCGGACCCCCGGTCCACCGACTACGAGGTCTGCGCCACATACGCGCGCGGGCCGCGACTGTTCGCAGTCGCGGCCCGCATCCGGGTGACCCCCACAGGGGCCTCGTGCGTCGCGCTCCGGATGGTCTGACCCGGAGCGCGATCAGGGGTCAGTCCTTGCGCCCCTTGCCGGCCGACCGGGCGGCACGCTCGCGTCGCTCGGCGCGCTCCTTCTTGTCCTGGGCGCGACGGTCGGCGCGGTTGCCCGCACCGGACTCGTCGACCAGCTCCGCGTCTCCGGACTCGGACGGCCCCGAGAACTGCATCTGCTCGTCCGAGACGTCACGGCCGGTACCTGCCGCCTGCAGGATCGGGTTGGCGCCGGCCAGGGCGGCCGCCTGCGTGGCGGACGGCGCCGCCACGGTGTTGCGCTGCTGGTTGGCCTCGACCTTGACGTTGAACAGGAACGCCACGGTCTCCTCGCGCACCCCGTCCATCATCCCGGAGAACATGTCGTAGCCCTCGCGCTGGTACTCGACGAGCGGATCGCGCTGGGCCATCGCCCGCAGGCCGATGCCCTCCTTGAGGTAGTCCATCTCGTACAGGTGCTCGCGCCACTTGCGGTCGAGAACCTGCAGCATGATCGAACGCTCGAGCTGACGCATCGCGCCCTCGCCGCCGATGCCCTCGATCTCGGCCTCGCGCTCGTCGTAGCGGGCGAACACGTCGTCCAGTACGGCGTCCCGGAGGTTCTTGGAGCTGAGGTCACCGGCGGCGCCGTACTCGTCGCCGTCGAGGACGTCCTCCGCACTGATGGACACCGGGTACAGCTGTCCGAGTGCGTCCCAGAGCTTCTCCAGGTCCCAGTCCTCGACGTAACCCTCGGCGGTCGCGCCGTCGACGTACGCGCTGACCACCTGGTAGATCATCGACTCGACCTGGTCGGTGATGTCCTCGCCCTCGAGGATCCGCTTGCGCTCCTTGTAGATCACGGTGCGCTGCTGGTTCATGACCTCGTCGTACTTCAGGACGTCCTTGCGGATCTCGAAGTTCTGCGACTCGACCTGGGTCTGGGCGTTCTTCACCGCGTTCGAGACCATCCGGGCCTCGATCGGGACATCGTCCGGCAGGTTCAGCCGGTTCATGATGGCCTCGACGGCCGCGCCGTTGAAGCGCCGCATGAGTTCGTCACCGAGGGACAGGTAGAAGCGGGACTCGCCAGGATCGCCCTGACGGCCGGAGCGGCCACGCAGCTGGTTGTCGATCCGTCGGGAGTCGTGCCGCTCGGTGCCCAGTACGTAGAGGCCACCGGCCTCGCGGACGGTTTCGGCTTCCTTCTTGGTGAGCGCGCGCATGCGCTCGATCTCCTCATCCCAGGCGGCCTCGTACTCCTCCGGGGTGTCCACCGGGTTGAGGCCGCGCTCGCGGAGGTTGAGATCCGCGATGATGTCGGCGTTGCCGCCGAGCACGATGTCGGTACCGCGGCCGGCCATGTTGGTGGCGACGGTGACGGCACCGGGGCGACCGGCCTGCGCGACGATCTGCGCCTCCGAGGCGTGGAACTTCGCGTTGAGGACGTGGTGCTTGACCCCCTTGCGCGTGAGCAGCCGGGACAGGTGCTCACTGCGCTCGACCGAAGCGGTACCCACGAGCACCGGCTGCTTCTTCTCCACCCGCTCCGCGATGTCTTCGACGACGGCGCCGAACTTCGCCTCCTCGGTCTTGTAGATGAGGTCACCCTGATCCTGGCGGGCCATCGGGCGGTTGGTCGGGATCGGAATGACCTCGAGCTTGTAGATCGAGTACAGCTCGGCGGCCTCGGTCTCGGCGGTGCCGGTCATGCCGGACAGCTTCTCGTAGAGCCGGAAGTAGTTCTGGAGGGTGATCGTGGCCAGCGTCTGGTTCTCGGCCTTGATCTCGACCCGCTCCTTGGCCTCGATGGCCTGGTGCATGCCCTCGTTGTAGCGGCGACCGTCCAGGACGCGACCGGTGAACTCGTCGACGATGATCACGTCGCCGTCGCGGACGATGTAGTCCTTGTCCTTGGTGAACAGCTCCTTGGCCTTGATGGAGTTGTTCAGATAACTCACCAGCGGCGAGTTGGCGGCCTCGTAGAGGTTGTCGATACCCAGCTGGTCCTCGACGAACTCGACGCCGGGCTCCGTTACACCGATGGTGCGCTTCTTGCGGTCGACCTCGTAGTGCGTGCCCTCTTCGAGCAGCGGCGCGATGCGGGCGAACTCGCCGTACCACTTGCTCGAACCGTCGGCGGGGCCGGAGATGATGAGCGGTGTCCGCGCCTCGTCGATGAGGATCGAGTCGACCTCGTCGACGATCGCGAAGTTGTGACCGCGCTGGACGAGCTCGGCGGTGTCGTGCGCCATGTTGTCGCGCAGGTAGTCGAAGCCGAACTCGTTGTTCGTGCCGTAGGTGATGTCCGCGTTGTAGGACTCGCGACGCTGGGCCGGGGTCATGCCGCTGAGGATCGCGCCGACGGACAGGCCCAGGAACCGATGAACCCGCCCCATCCACTCCGCGTCACGCTTGGCCAGGTAGTCGTTGACCGTCACCACGTGCACGCCGTCACCGGACAGCGCGTTGAGGTAGGCGGGCAGCACACAGGTGAGCGTCTTTCCCTCACCGGTCTTCATCTCGGCGACGGCGCCGGTGTGCAGCACGATGCCGCCGATGATCTGCACCTTGTAGGGCCGCTGGCCCAGCACCCTGAAAGCCGCCTCACGGGCGACGGCGAACGCCTCGGGCAGTAGCGCGTCGAGCGTCTCACCCTCGGCCACCCGGCTCTTGAACTCGTCGGTCTTCGCACGGAGTTCGTCGTCGCTCAGCTTCTCCACGTCAGCGGAGAGCGAGTCCACGTAGTCGGCGAGAGCGGTGTACTTCTTGAGCTTTCGCCCCTCGCCGGCCCGGAGCAGCTTGGAAAGGATGGACACAGTCTCGAACGTCCTCGTGGTCGGGGATGTGGTCGGGGTTCTCACGAACCGGCGTGTTACCACACCGGTCCCTCGCACATCCTAGGTGTTCCGGGCCGTCCGTACACGCCGAGGGCGGTCCGGTCCCTTCGGATCGGACCGCCCCCGTGCGGTGCGGACAGCGGGTTGCCGGCCCTCTTACTCGGTCAGGGTGATCAGACCGTAGTCGAACGCATGGCGCCGGTAGACGACGGTGGCGCGGCCGGACTCGGAGTCACGGAACAGGTAGAAGTCGTGACCCACGAGTTCCATCCTCTCCAACGCCTCGTCGACGGTCATCGGCGAGCTGTCGTGCTCCTTGCGGCGCACGATCTGACCGGGTAGCTGCTCATCGTGCTCGATCGCGTCCGCGTATTCGTCGAGCACCTCGGCCGGCGCCGCGTCGGAGGCGAGCTCTGCGGTCGCCTCGGCCACCGACTGCGGACGGCGATGCCCCTGATGGCTGATCTTGCGCCGGGTCCGCGCCTTACGCATCTGGCGCTCGAGCTTGGCGACCGCCGACTCGAGAGCGCCGTAGAAGGTGTCCTCGGCCGCCTCCGCACGGGCGACACCGCTCTTGCCCCTGACGGTGATCTCGATGCGCTGACTCACCTTGGACAACCGCGGGTTGTTCTCGTGCAACAGGATCACGTCGAAACGCTGGATGTTCGTCGGCGAGATCTTCTCGATCTTCGCGAGCTTCGCGTTGATCCGGGCCCCGAAGTGTTCGGGTACCTCGACATTCCGGCCCCTGATCGTCACCGGGGCGTCCGGAGTGCCGGGATCGTCGGTCGTGGGACCGTCGAAGGTGGCGGGGTCAAGCAGGACTGCGGGGGTCTTCGCCATCGAAGCTCCTCCTCATCGGGCCTGCGGTGGACCACTCCGGCCGCTCCCGGACACCGCCCGGAATACCGGCCGAAGGGTCAACCCACATGGCTGAGTGGACACTCTCGGACGTGGCCCACCAACCACCAATAACAGTGAACGTGCTGGTGAACCGCGTCCGACACCCACCCTACCCGGTCATCTGGAGGTCGGCCGCGGGTCCCGCAGAAGTCGCGCACCGGAGGTGTCAGGCGGCCGTCAGCGCGAGCACCCCGGCCACCTTCAGCCCCCCGGATGCCAACGCCGCCGCGCACGCCGCCGCGGTCGCCCCGGTCGTCACCACGTCGTCCACGACGAGGATCGTCGCCGGGGTGGACAGCAGTGCGGCGACGGTCTCGGGCGCCCCGGGCGAGGCCCGGAGCGCCGTGTCGGCGGGACGGCGCCTGATCCGGCCGGCGAGGTTGTCCGTGCGCGCCTGCGCACCGAGCCCGGAGGCGTCACGCACCCGCCCCCGCACCTCGAGGAGGGGCGCCACCGCCACCGTGTCCGGGGGGACCGAACCGACGAGATCGGCGGCCACCGCGTCCGCCACCACACGCATGTGGTCGAACCCGCGCCGGCGGCGGGCCCGCGCGGACGCCGGTGCGGGGACCAGCACCACCGGACGTTCCCCGGCCTCCGCGATCTCCCCGGCTGCACGAAGGCGATCGATGCCGACAGCCAGCGCCGCACCGAACGTCCGCGCCAGGTCCGCCCGGCCCCGGTCCTTGTAGGCGGAGACCGCGTGGGCGGCCGCCCCGGTGTGCCGTGCCAGCGCCCAGGCCGGTGCCGTCAGATCGGCGCGGGTACGGATCCGCAGCAGCGGCCCCGCGAGGGTCTCCGCGCAGCCGGCGCACCACCGCTCCCCCGGCCTGCCGCAGCCGCCGCATTCCAGGGGGACGACGAGGTCCGCCAGGGCGGCGCCCCAGGAGAAGCCACGACGGCCCTGCCCGCCGCCCGCACCGCGGCGGATGGTGTCGGAGTGGGACCGTCCGGGGCGCGCGGGCTCCCCTGGAAGGCCGGGATCGGACACGACCGGATCAGCCGGCGACCACCGGCTCGGCGCGGATCGCGGCGAGCCCGTTGATCTCGCGCCAGTAGCGATCACTGGTCTCGGCGGCGGTGTCCAGGCGCAGGAGCGAGCGCTGGTCCACCGCATACACTTCGCGGCCGGCGGCGGCCACGTCGGTGACCGGGCCGGAGATGTTGCGCTGCGAGAGCGGCTCGGTGATCGCCCCGTCGACCGAGATCGTCACGACCGGCGCCTCCGCGGTATCGCGTCCCACCACGACGGTCGACCGGTCACGCCAGGCCACCGACGTCACGGTCTCGCCCAGAGTCCGACCGATCTGGCGGAACGAGCCGGCGAGCGGCTGCCCGGTCTCATCCGACAGTGCGCCGATGAACACCTTGCCGTCGGCGACCACGGCCATCCGGGCACCGGATCGGTCGATCCGCAGGTCCGACACCCCGGACCCGAGGTCCAGGATCGGTCGTGCGTCCATCTCCTGGATCGACGGATCGTCTCCGCCGACCCCGATCCGCACCAGGCGGGTGCCGTCGACCAGCGCCCAGACCCGTCCGTCGATGGGGTGGAAGGTCGGGCCGGCCACCGTGCGGGCGCTGATCGCCTCGACGGGCTGCGCGTCGAGCGCGCCCACCATGAGGCGGCGGGGTCCGGCCTGCACGTCCCCGGCCACCACGGCCACGGTGCGACCGTCATACGACATGGCGGCGCTCCGCCCCCCGCGGACCGCGGACCAGGGCCCGTCGGCCGGGCGGGCGCCGCCTGCGTCGAGTCGCACCAGGCCGTCGGCGGCGGTGAGGGCGTAGCGCATGGGCTCGACGGGTGGGTAGGGGTCGAAATCGCGGACGTCCTCGGTCGTCCAGCCTTCGGCGTAGCGCTCGTCGAGCGGGGCGCCGTCGCGTTCGAGCCGATAGGGCCCGGGAACGTCCGATCTGGCGAGGGTCCAGACCACCTGGGCCGCGAACTGGGTGGTGGCCTGGCTGCTAAGCACGGGAAGGCCGGTGAAATCGATGGTCGTGCCGGGCTGATCCTCATCGTCGGCGGACTCGGTCGGACGGACGGACACCGAGTCCGGGACCCGCGAGAGCACCGCCCCGTCCAACGCCGGCCGGGGCCCGGTGGCCAGCAGATTGACGAGCGAGTACCCCAGATCGGTGCGGTCGGCGGCGGTCCAGCGCGGGTCGGGGACGAGGGAGTCGGCGGAGCCGGAGAGGAAGAACAGTTCACGCTGGGCATAGGTGGAGAAGAACTCGGTGCGTTCGATCACCACGCCGGGCGGGAGCTCGTCGATGCGCCACTGCCCGTCGGTGCGGGTGAGCCCGATGGTCACCTCGACCTGCCCCGTGTCGTCGCGGAAGATCCCGCCCGGGTCGAGTGTGCCGACCTTCTCACCGCGCAGGGTGTACTCGGCGCGGTCGGCGGAGCGGCCGCCTTCGGCGCTGAGATCGGCGCGCAGCACGATGGTCGTCTCGGCAGAGTCGTCCCACTGCTCCGCTGCCTCCGGCGTGAGGAACTGGCGGGCGGCGGCGTGCCGCTGGTCGGCGATGGCCGCCGCCTTGATGAAGTCGCGGACCAACAGGTCGGGCTCCTGATCCGGCACCGGCGTGGGGACCGACAGGTCGGGCGAGGAGGGGGCGAAGGTGTCGATGACCTGGGGCGACGACGACGACGGCAGCGTCGCACAGCCCGTCGCCACCAACCCGGTCGCACTCACGAGCGCCACCAGGAGGGACAGCAGCCGGGCCCTGGTCATCCCTCACCGTCCGCGGTCCCGGGGACACGGTCGAGCGGGGTGGGCGAATCGGACCGGATCTGTCGCGCCTCGTCCTCCGGCGTCAGCGGCAGCGGGCTGGACGTCAGGGTTCCGCCGTGCTGCCTGGGGATGGTGAGTCGGAAGCAGGAGCCCTCGCCCGGGCTGCCCCAGCAGTCCAGTCGGCCACCGTGGAGCTTGGCGTCTTCGAGCGCGATGGCCAGGCCCAGACCGGTCCCGCCGGAGCGGCGTACCCGCGAGGGGTCGGCCCGCCAGAAACGGTTGAAGACCAAGGCCTCCTCCCCCGGCTTGAGTCCCACGCCCCGGTCGCGGACCGAGACCGCCAGCGCGGCGTCGGACATCCGCATCGTCACCTTGACCGGTTTCGATTCGGAGTGGTCCAGGGCGTTGGCGATGAGGTTACGCAGAATCCGCTCGACGCGTCGCGAGTCGACCTCGGCGATGACGGGATCGTCCGGCATGTCGACCTCGACCTCGACCCCCGCGGACTCGGCGATGTGGGCGACGGTCTCGACCGAGTCCTGGACGGCGTTACGCACGTCCATCTCGGCCACCGACAGCTCGGCCATGCCGGCGTCGTGGCGGGAGACCTCGAGCAGATCGGTGAGCAGGCTCTCGAAGCGATCGAGCTCCGACTCGAGCAACTCGACCGCTCGCTTGGTGGGCGCGTCGAGGTGTTCCGCCGAGTCGGAGATGATGCTGGCGGCCATGCGGACGGTGGTCAGCGGGGTGCGCAGCTCGTGGGAGACGTCGGAGGTGAACCGCTTCTGCAGGTCACCGAACTCCTCGAGTTGGGTGATCTGGTCGGACAGGCTCTGTGCCATGTCGTTGAACGCCATCGCCAGCCGCGCAACGTCGTCCTCGCCGCGGATCACCATCCGTTCCTTGAGGTGCCCGTTGGCGAAACGTTGGGCGATCGAGGCGGCCTGCCGCACCGGCAGGACGACCTGTCGGGCGACCATCCAGGCGATCGCCGCGGACAGCACGATGATGGCGAGCCCCGCGGTGGCGACGATGCCGCGCATGATCCCGAGCGTCTGTTCCTCGGCGATCAACGGATAGACGAGATACAGCTCGAGCCCCGGGATCGACGAGTCGGTGGGCGTGCCGATGATCAGCGCCTTCACCTGCTCGCCACGGAAGTCCATGGTGACGTACTGGGAGGCGATCCGGCCCCGCTGGACGAGGGACTGCAGTTCCGGCGGGACCTGGGCCCCGGCAGGGCTGACGACCTGCCCCCGGCCGGTCTGGTCGGGGATCACGAGTATCGGGTCGAAGGTGCCGGCGTGGACCGAGTCCCCGCCGGAGGCCAAGCCGCGCTCGCCGAGCGCGCTGCGGGCCTGGTCGAGCCTGGACTGTTCGCTGGTGCCCTCGTCGGTGGCCGCGATCTGCGCCTCCACCGTGAGCCGCAGACGGCCCGCCTGTTCGACGGCCGCGTCGAGTTTGGTCGACAGCAACTGCGCGGTCATCTGGCTCTGGAGCATGAACGCGATCGTCAGGATCACGCCCATCGACAACGCCAGGGTCGAGGTGACGACGCGCAACTGCAGTGAGCGCCGCCAGAGCCGCGCGATCCGCAGCCCCAGCGCCCCTGGGTCCAGGTCCGCCAGCCTCTCGCGGAGGGTCGGCGACGTGTCCGTCAGGTCGCGGGTGTCGCGCTCGTCCCCGGGGGACGCCGCCGCGTCGCCCGGGCGAGCGGCGGTCACGAGACCGCGCCCGCCTTGTAGCCGACTCCACGAACCGTGAGGACCACCTCGGGGTTCTCCGGATCCTTCTCGATCTTCGCGCGCAGACGCTGGACGTGGACGTTGACCAGGCGGGTGTCCGCCGAGTGGCGGTAGCCCCACACGTGCTCGAGGAGAACCTCTCGCGTGAACACCTGTCGGGGCTTACGTGCAAGCTCCACGAGCAGGTCGAACTCGAGCGGGGTGAGCGGGATCGGTGTCCCCTCGCGGGTGACGGTGTGCGCGGGCACGTCGATCGTCACGTCGCCGATGTGCAGTACCTCGCTCGGCTCGTCCTCGCCCCGCCGCAGCCGGGCCCGGATGCGGGCCACCAGCTCCTTGGGCTTGAACGGCTTCATTATGTAGTCGTCAGCGCCGGACTCCAGGCCCAGCACCACATCGACCGTGTCGGTCTTGGCGGTGAGCATGACGATCGGGACGCGGGACTCCGCGCGGATCTCCCGACACACGTCGATCCCGCTCTTGCCCGGCAACATGAGGTCCAGCAGCACCAGGTCGGGCTGTGCAGCGCGGAACGTCTCACTGGCCTGGACGCCGTCGCCGACGACCTCGGTCTCGAACCCCTCGCCCCGCAGGACGATGGTGAGCATCTCTGCCAGCGCGGCGTCGTCGTCGACGACGAGGATCTTGGGGGTCATTGTCACCACTTGTTGTCGGCGTATCGTGTCGGGGCGGCAGGCGCACGCGACCGTCGGAACGCTCCGCGGGTCGTGTTCCTGCTCATACAGACCTTACCCGCCCGGACCGACACCACGTGGGCACGGCTCGGCCTCCGAGACGAGCCCACTGCCGACCGGGGCGGCCGGTGTTCGCGCCGCCGGAGTACCCGCGGGGATCTAGAGTCCGACGACGACGTCGGCCAACTCGTGTACGTCGGGCTCGGCCCCGAGGATCGTCCAGGGCGAACGCCAGGAGGTCTCGGCGAGCCGCCGGTAGGCCCGGGACGTGTCGGCCTGCAGCGTCGAGTCGCGTTCGTACCGATCGCGGGCGCGGCCCGGATCGGACACTTCGCGGGAGCCCGCCCGTTCCGCGGCGACCTCGACCGGGGTGTCGAGCAGGATCTGGAGGTCCGGGACGGGCAGGCCGAGCCGCTCGAACTCCAACGCGCCGATCCATTCCACGGCCTCATCGGCCCGCTCCGCGCCCAGTCGGGCCGCGGTGTAGGCGGCGTTGGAGGCCACGTACCGGTCCAGCAGGACCACATCGTTGGCCTCGCCCAGGGCGGACAACTCCCCCGACGCGGCGTGGCGGTCCATCGCGAACAACAGCGCCATCGCGTGCGGGGAGTCCGCGGTGCCGGCCTGGCCTCCGTGCAGTGCATCGGCGGCCAGGTCGGCATGCAGGGTCCCGTAGCGGGGGAAGGCCAGGCGGCCGACCGTGAGTCCGCGGCCGGTCAGCTCCTCGGCGAGCGCGGTGGTCAGGGTGTTCTTCCCCGCACCGTCCAGCCCTTCGATCACGGCGAGCCTGCCGTTCACTGCCCTTGCCCCCCGGTCCGGAATCCGGTCGATCAGTAGCGGTAGTGCTCGGGCTTGTACGGGCCCTCGACGTCCACGCCGATGTACTCGGCCTGATCCTTGGCGAGGCGCGTGATCGTGCCGCCGAGCGCCTCGACGTGCAGCCGGGCGACCTTCTCGTCGAGGATCTTGGGCAGCAGGTGCACGCCGACCGGGTACTGATCGGCCTTGGTGAACAGCTCGATCTGGGCGATGACCTGATCGGAGAAGCTGTTGGACATCACGAACGACGGGTGTCCGGTGGCATTGCCGAGATTGAGCAGGCGCCCCTCGGACAGCACGATGATCGAACGGCCGTCCTCCTCGAAGACGAACTCGTCGACCTGCGGCTTGATGTTGATCCGGGTGACGTCGGCGGCGGACTCGAGGCCGGCCATGTCGATCTCGTTGTCGAAGTGGCCGATGTTGCCGAGGATGGCCTTGTTCTTCATCGCCTTCATGTGCTCGAAGGTGATGATGTCCTTGTTGCCGGTGGCGGTGATGACGATGTCGGCGTCGGCGATCGCCTGATCGACGGTGACCACGTCGAAGCCGTCCATGAGCGCCTGCAGGGCGTTGATCGGGTCGACCTCGGTGACCTGGACGCGCGCGCCCTGGCCGGCGAGCGCCTCGGCGCAGCCCTTGCCCACGTCACCGTAGCCACAGACCAGGGCCTTCTTGCCGCCGATCAGGGCGTCGGTGCCGCGGTTGATCCCGTCGAGCAGCGAGTGGCGGGTGCCGTACTTGTTGTCGAACTTGCTCTTGGTGACGGCGTCGTTGACGTTCATCGCCGGGAACGGCAGCACACCCTCGTTGTGGAAGTGGTACAGACGGTGCACGCCGGTGGTGGTCTCCTCGGTCACGCCCTGGACCGACTCGGCGATCGCCGTGAACTTGCCCGGGTGCGCCGGGACCGACTCGCGCAGCAGCGCGTGGAAGACCTTCTCCTCCGCGGACCACGCCTCGTCATCCGACGGCACGGCGCCGGCGGCCTCGAACTCGGTGCCCTTGATGACGAGCATCGTGGCGTCGCCACCGTCGTCGAGGATCATGTTGGGGGTCTCGCCCGGCCAGGTCATGATCTGCTCGGTGCACCACCAGTACTCCTCCAGCGTCTCGCCCTTCCAGGCGAAGACCGGCACACCGGCCGGCGCCTCGGGGGAGCCCTCCGGGCCCACCACGACGGCGGCGGCGGCCTCGTCCTGGGTGGAGAAGATGTTGCAGGACGCCCACCGCACCTCGGCACCGAGCGCGGTGAGGGTCTCGATGAGGACCGCGGTCTGGACGGTCATGTGGATCGATCCGGCGATCCGGGCGCCGGCCAGCGGCTGCTCGGTCGCGTACTCCTCGCGCAGCGCCATCAGACCCGGCATCTCGTGCTCCGCGAGACGGATCTGCTTGCGGCCCGCCTCCGCGAGCGAGAGATCCGCCACCTTGAACTCGATACCGTTGACGGACTGCACCTGCAGATCAGCGGACATGTGTGCGACCAGCTCCTTGTCGATCTCTGTGAAGACTTCCGCACCACACTAGCGGGAGTCCTCCCGCGCCGGTGGTCCGGTCACCGGTCCCCGACGCGGGTCCGGAACACCGTGGCCCCCTCCGCACCGGACAGCGTGACGGTGTTCGCCGACGCCGGCACCCAGCAGGCGCCCCCGGCGCCGAGGATCTCGGTCGAGTCACCGTCGTGGACCCGGACGGATCCGGAGGTGCACAACAGCACCTCAGGCCCTTCGGGCCGCCACCACACCGACTCGGTTCCGGCGGGAAGGTCGATACGCGACAGGGCGAAATCGGGTTCCGGCGTGGGGTAGTCGACCTCGCCGGGGATGCCGCGGTCCACGGGCGTCGGCTGCACCGTGGGGTCGGGCAGCGGGGTGAACTCGAGCACCCGCATGAGCTCGGGGACGTCCACGTGCTTGGGCGTCAGGCCACCACGCAGGACGTTATCCGAGTTGGCCATGACCTCCACGCCGACGCCGTTCAGATAGGCGTGAAGCTGGCCGGGGCCCAGGTAGACGGCCTCGCCGGGATGCAGGCTGACCCGGTTGAGCAGCATCGCCGCCAACACGCCGGGATCGCTGGGGTAGCGCTCCGCGAGCTCGGTGACCGTGGCGGCCACGGGCGACCAGGGACCGTCGACCCCGTGGGCGGACAGATAGCCGACAGCGCATCCGACCAGGTCCGACACGACATCGGCGAGGGCCGGGTGCGGCATCGTCACGAAGGTCGTGAACACAGCGCGCAGCCCCTCCGCATCCGGCTGACCCGCCAGCATGTCCCGATAGGGGCGGAGCAGAGCCACGTCCAGGGCGTCGAACAGGGCGATCGTGCGCTCGACGGGCCGGAAGCCGACGAGGGCGTGGAACTCGGTCAGCGCGACCAGGATCTCGGGCTTGTGGTTGACGTCCCGGTAGTTGCGGTTGTTCGCGTCCAGGGCGATCCCGCGTGCGTCCTCGGCCGCATAACCCTCACGTGCCCGCTCCGGCGACGGGTGCGCCTGCAGAGACAAGGCCTGCTCGGCGGAGAGCAGCTTGACGAGGAACGGCAGCCCCCCGCCGTACTCGTCGACGACCCTGTCCCCCAGTTCGCCCCGCGGATCGGCGGCGATCCTGGCGTCGAGACCGCGTCCGTCGGTGCAGAGCGAGGAGCCCGAGTCGTGGGCCCCGAACCAGTGCTCGGCGACGGGGTGCGGGGCCGGGGAGGCCGTCCCGCACAGCTCGGGGAGAGCGGTCCGGGAGCCCCAGGCGTATGCCTGGACCACCGGGCTGAGTGCCACCACTGGCCTACAGCCCCCCGACCAGGAGATATGCGGCCGACAGTTCGGTCCGGGCCATGAACGCGGCCACCTTTCCGCTCAACGGGGTCGGAGCATCGCCGACCGTGTCCTGACCACGGTCGGTGATCCACTCGACATCCGCGAGCGGGCCCGCGGCCAGCCGGACGAGGTCCTCGTCCGCGCTCAACACCATACCGAGGTGACGCGCCGGTAGGTCACCCCGCGGCCCGTCCAGCTCGTCGTCGTGGAAAAGGCTGGCCAGCGGATCCGCCGGCGGGCGGCCCTGGGCCCGCTCGGCCTGCGCTCGCACCGCATCGGCGACGGAGGTCGACGCGGTGACCCGGCCGGCGTCGCAGAACGCCGCGACCGCGCGGGCGCACACGGCCTCCGAGACCGCGTCGGCGTGGACCCACACCAGTGGGTCCCGTCCCGCGACCGTGGTGGCGAGAAGCTTCGCCGGGTTGACCGGGGTCGAGAGTTCGGGGCCGAGACTCTCGAGCTCGACGTCGATCGCGTCGGCGGCGGCGGTGACATCCAGGCCCCGGGCGCCCAGTGCGGTCAGCACCGCCATGCCGGCGGCGACATGGCGCAGGACCCCGCGATGCGGGGGCAGGTACGGCAGGGGCTCGAGCCACATGGCCTGCCCCCGGCCGGACTCCGCGACCGGCCCCTCCCGGGGCACGTCCACCACCACGGCGGCGCCACGACCGGCCGCGGTGTCGATCGCGGCGGCGAGCCCCGGATCCCCCGCGTCATCGCCGGAGACCAGGACCACGTCGAGCGCACCCACCCAGGCGGGCAAGCTGTGCGCCACCACGAGCGGCGGGACGGCAGAGCCGCCCACGGCCTCGGTCAGCGCGACGACCAGGTCGGCCGCCTGACGGGCGCGCGCGGACCGGCCACCGACCCAGACCATCGCCCTGGGCCGCACGCCGTCGAGCTCGTCGAGAAGCCCTGCCGCCACCGCGGTCGCGACGGTCCGGACCTGCGCGCCCCCCATCGAGGCGTGCAGAAGTGCCCCGGTCGCGTCCGCCGCGCGGAGCGCTTCGGCGTCGTCGAGATCGATCCGGCCGGATCCGGTATCGCTCGACAGGTCAGGCACGGACGATCGCGAGGACCTCGTCGACGATCGCGCCGACACCCTCGCTGGTCGGCGCCTCGGCGTTGAGTCGCAGGAGAGGCTCGGTGTTGGAGGCACGCAGGTTGAACCAGGTGCCCTCCCCCAGATCGACGGTCACGCCGTCGAGCCGGTCGATGGACACGGCCCGGTCGGTGAACGTCGCCACGACGGCCTCCATCCGCTCGGCCTGTGCCTCGGCGGAGTTCAGGGTCGAGTTGATCTCGCCCGAGGCGGCATAGGTCGTGTACTCGGCCATGAGGTCGGAGAGCGTGCCGTCCTGCCCGCCGAGCGCGGCAAGGACGTGCATCGCCGCCAACATCCCGGAGTCGGCGCCCCAGAAGTCACGGAAGTAGTAGTGCGCCGAGTGCTCGCCTCCGAACACCGCGCCGGTGTCGGCCATCTGTGCCTTGATGAAGCTGTGGCCCACCCTCGTACGGACTGCGACGCCACCCTGCCGCTCGACCAGTTCGGGCACCGCGTGGGAGGTGATGAGGTTGTAGATGATCGTGGCGCCGGGATCCTTGGCCAGCTCCCGCTCCGCGACGAGGGCGGTGATGGCCGACGGGGCGACGGGCTCACCGCGCTCGTCCACGACGAAGCACCGGTCCGCGTCCCCGTCGAACGCCAGCCCGATGTCGGCGCCGCTCTCGCGAACCAGGGCCTGCAGGTCCACGAGGTTGGCCGGCTCGAGCGGGTTGGCCTCGTGGTTGGGGAAGTTACCGTCGAGCTCGAAGTACAGGGGCACGATCTCCAGCGGGAGCCCGCCCAGGACGGCGGGGACGGTGTGCCCGCCCATGCCGTTACCCGCGTCCACGGCCACCTTGAGCGGCCGGATGTCCGAGAGGTCGACCAGCCCGCGCAGGTACTCCCCGTACCCGTCGAGGACATCGCGCTCGGACACGGTGCCGGCCGCTCCCTCGAAAGCGGGGACGCCGCTTGTCACCTCCTCGGAGATGACCTGCAACCCGGACTGCTGGCCCACCGGCTTGGCGCCCGCGCGGCACAGCTTGATGCCGTTGTACCGGGCGGGATTGTGGCTGGCGGTGAACATTGCGCCGGGGCAGTCGAGCAGTCCCGAGGCGTAGTAGAGCTGGTCGGTGGAGGCGAGACCGATGACCACCACGTCCAGGCCCTGGGCGGTGACGCCCTCGGCGAATGCGGCCGACAGCGACGGGGACGAGTCCCGCATGTCATGACCGACGACGACGGCGCCGGCCCCCTCCGAGCGCATGAGGCGCGCGAAGGAGCCGCCTACCTCGCGGACGAAATCCTCGTCGATCTGCTCACCGACGATCCCACGGACGTCGTAGGCCTTGATGACTGCTCGGACGGACTCGGCGCTGCGTGCCACGTGCTGCTCCAGGGATGAGGCGGGTGAATGTCACCCGCGACACTACCCGTGCGCATCCGCCGACGGATCCGCCTCGCGGGCGGGGATCAACCGATCCCCGGCCCCGGCTCCCCGGGGTCGTCGCCGGGCCCACCCGCCGCACTCCCCGCGGACTCCGGGGCGTCCGGAACCACGCGCAGGTGAGGACGTCCGGTCGGGAACTCGGGTGCGTCGTCCGGGAACAGCGGGCCCGGCTCGGACACCCCCAACCGCCGCAGGCGCTCGGCGTCGACGAGCGCGGCCCCGGTGCGACGACCACCGACGGGTCCGCCGGTGACGGCGTCGAGGAGAGCCGTGAGATCCGAGTCCTCGGCGGAGGTGTCGATGTCAGGGTGCCGGACCAGGTCCCAACCACGAGGCGCGGTGATGCGCAGGGCGTGGGCGGCGCACAGGTCCCACGCGTGTGGCTCCTCCACCGCGGGCAGCGGTCCGACCACCGCGGTGGAGTCCGCGTAGACGTAGGTGAGCGTGGCGACCGCACGATTCGGACATCCCGGGCGGCAGCAACGACGGTTCTCACTCACGAGATCCCAGCGTAGCCCCGACGAACGCCGACGCACCCCCCGACCCGCCCGACACGCCGAGGCGATCCACACGGTCCGCTCCGGCCGACAGGGAGCGGACGGCGCTATCCTCGCGCCATGACTCCCAGCGCCCATATTCCCGGACGGCCGCCGACCGGGACTGCCATCCCCGGCGCCGGCCAGACCGACGTGGCCGCGGGCAGCCGGATCTCGGTCCGGGACTTCCCCGGCGACCCGGGGCGTAGCGGCCCCCGCGTGGTGACCTCCCGCCGGGCCGAGCGTCGCGGCCACGGCCCCCGTGGCCCCATCCTGCCGCCGGAGGTCCCGCGGTGGCGCAGCCGCTCGGCCGAGTTCGACGCGGCGGCCCTCGAGGCCTTCGCCGAGATCGACCAGCACTGGCACAGCCAGCTGGTTCACCTCGACCTGGCCGTGGACATGGTGCCCCGTATGCGACTGCGCCCCGGGGAGACATGGCCCGAGGAGGTCGTGGCGGACGGCGACGTCCCCCTCGCCCGTCTGGTCCCCGCGGGGGTGGACCGCAGCGGGCAGCCGACCCGCGCCCGACTCGTGTTGTTCCGGAAGCCACTCACCCGGCGCGCGCCTGACGGCGACGACCTGCGCGACCTCGTGTACTCGGTCCTCGTCGAGCTGGTCTCGCAGCATCTGGAGATCTCGCCCGACGAGGTCGAGGCCGGCCCCGACCGCACCTAGGGCAGGCGCCGGGCTGCCCGTGGCCGATCGTCGGAGGGCCGGGCCGAAATGAATGGTGACCGCCCCGCGGGACGGTCAGGAACAGGCGGCTGCGACGCCGCCGGTCGGCGAGGACTCGCCGACGCGGATCACATCACGGCTTCGCGCTTGATCCGGCGCCGCTCGCGCTCGGACAGGCCGCCCCAGATGCCGAATCGCTCGTCGTTGGCCAGCGCGTACTCGAGGCATTCCGCCTTGACCTCGCACCCGGTGCAGATCTTCTTGGCCTCCCGGGTGGAGCCGCCCTTCTCGGGGAAGAACGCCTCGGGATCCGTCTGGGCGCAGAGAGCGCGGTCCTGCCAGCTCTCCTCCTCGTCCTCAGCGAACAGGCCGGGGACGCCGAGGTCGACCAGGGCCAGGTCGGGTCCTGCCACGGTGCGTGCCTGTCGATCCACGGTCATCCCTTCGTTGTGAGCTGCATACGCATGGTGAACTGCTTGGGTGTTTGAATATTCGCTCTGACGCGAACGGAGCGTTCTTCGGGTCACCCACCAGGGAATGACACACCTGTGATTACACACATGCAAGCCGCCCGGGTCAAGCGAAATCCGAGATACCTAGCATTTCTCACATCCCCCGGTCCCCCCTGACACGCCGTCTAAAGTGTGGCGTGGGACACTTCCGGCATCCGATTCGATGGATTCTCGGACCGGGTTCGCCGTGCCGGCCCGCCCCGGCACCTCACGTCCCCCACGGCGCCGACCACCCCGTCGGGCCGGGTCACTACCCTTGGGCGCTGTGAGGATCTGTGTTCTGGCCGGTGGCGTCGGTGGCGCCCGTTTCCTGCTCGGCGCCCGCCGACTTCTCGGACTGGACGAGGTGGCCGCGCGTACGGACTCCCCGCACCGGATCGACGCGGTGGTGAACGTCGGGGACGACGCGTGGATGCACGGCGTCCGTATCTGCCCGGACCTCGACACCTGCATGTACACCCTCGGCGGCGGGATCGACACCGAGCGCGGCTGGGGCCACGCCGGCGAGACATGGAACTGCCGCGACGAGCTCGCCGCCTACGGTGTGCAGCCGGACTGGTTCGGCCTCGGCGACAAGGACCTGGCCACGCACCTCGTCCGCACCCAGATGCTCGGCGCCGGCTACCGGCTCACCGACGTGACCGAGGCCCTGTGCACACGCTGGTCCCCCGGGGTCGCCCTCCTGCCCGTGTCGGACGAGCGCTGCGAGACGCACGTCGTGGTCACCGACGGCCCGGAGGAAGCCGGAGCGGGATCCACGCCCGCGCATGACTCGACCGACGGGGCCGCCCCGGCCGCCGGCCCGCGCGCGATCCACTTCCAGGAGTGGTGGGTCAAGCACAGGGCGCAGCTGCCCGCGTCCGGCTTCGTCCACATCGGAGCCGACAAGGCCCGCCCCACCCCGGAGACGCTGGAGGCGATCGAGAGCGCGGACCTCGTCGTCGTCGCCCCCTCCAACCCCGTGGTCTCCGTCGGCGCGATCCTCGCGGTCCCCGGGATCCGCGCCGCGCTGCGCGCCACCTCGGCCCCGGTCGTCGGCGTGAGCCCCGTGATCGGCGGTGCGGTCCTGCGCGGCATGGGCGACGCGTGTCTGACCGCGATCGGCGTGGAGACCGATGCCCTGGCCGTGGCCCGCCACTTCGGCGCGCGCGCGGGCACGGGCCTCCTCGACGGCTGGCTGGTCGCCCCCGGCGACGGCCCCGAGGGTGCGGACACCGGGGTCGTGGACGTCGACGGCGTCCCCGTCACCGAGGCACCGCTCCTCATGACGGACCCCGAGGCCACCGCCGAGATGCTCGCCGCCGCGATCCGCCTGGCCGGCCTCGAGGTGCCCGGGCGGGCCGCACGGTGACCGACGACGCGATCCCCGAGATCCGACGCTGGACGGCGGAGCACGCCGCGCCCTCCGACGTCACGATGTGGGCCCCGGACGGGCTGCCCGAGTTCCGCCCCGGCGACGACCTCGCGCGGATCCTCGCCGAGTCCCTCACCGCGGACCCGCACGGACTGACCGACGGCGACGTGGTGGTCCTGACCTCCAAGGTCCTGTCCAAGACCGAGGGGCGGATCGTGGCCGCCCCCACCGACCCGGCTGAGCGCGACGCCCTCCGGCGGCGCCTCGTGGAGGACGAGTCCGTGCGCGTGGTGGCTCGCGTCAACCGCACGCTCATCACCGAGAACAAGCTGGGGATCGTGCAGGCCGCCGCGGGCGTCGACGGCTCCAACGTCGAGGCCGGTGAACTGGCGCTCCTGCCCGAGGACCCCGACGCCTCCGCCCGCGCACTCGCCGCGGACCTGCGCCGCCTCACCGGCGCGCGCGTGGCGGTGATCGTCACCGACACCATGGGTCGCGCGTGGCGTACCGGCCAGATCGACCTGGCGATCGGCGCGGCGGGGATGCGGGTGTCGGTGGGCTACGACGGCGCCGTGGACCGCCAGGGCAACGAACTGCTGGTGACCGACGTGGCCGTGGCCGACGAGGTCGCGGCGGCCGCCGACCTGGTCAAGGGCAAGTTGGGCGGGCGGCCGGTCGCCGTGGTGCGCGGCCTTGCGCACCTCATGCTCGACGACGAGGGCGCCGGCGCCGCGCGTGGTGCCGACGGTGCCGATGTGGGCGGGAATGGTGCGGTCGGGAGCGGGGCGGTC
This sequence comes from Dietzia sp. NPDC055340, assembly GCF_053645335.1. Lineage (NCBI taxonomy): Bacteria > Bacillati > Actinomycetota > Actinomycetes > Mycobacteriales > Dietziaceae > Dietzia > Dietzia sp. NPDC055340. Next base: position 60,306 of record NZ_JBSHML010000025.1, read on the forward strand.
GGAAGCGGTGCGGCCGGGAGCGGTGCCGGACCCCACGACGACGACGACGTCGACATCCCCCGGCGGGCGCGGGACCTCGTGCGTGACGGCGAGTTCGACCTGTTCCGGCTGGGCACCACCGAGGCGCTCGCGCAGGGGCGGCGAGAGGCCGTTCCCGCGCGCCGCTCGGTCCGCAGTTTCGCCGACGAGCCCGTCGACGCCGAGTTGCTCGCCGAGGCCGTGAGGGACGCGCTGACCGCGCCGGCGCCGCACCACAGCACGCCGATCCGGTTCGTGCGCGTGACCGGGCAGGCGCGCACGCGGCTGCTCGACGCGCTGCGCGAGGACTGGGAGCGCGATCTGCGGGCCGAGGGGCACACCGGCGAGGTGCTCGTCCGCCGGCTGGGGCGCGGCGACCTCCTGCGCACCTGTCCCGAGCTGATCGTGCCGTTCGTCGACGACGCCGCCGGCGCGCACGACTACCCCGACGAGCGCCGCAACGCCTGCGAGGAGACGATGTTCACCGTGGCCGGCGGCGCCGCGGTGCAGTCGCTGCTGGTGGCGCTGGCCGCCCGCGGTCTGGGCTCGTGCTGGATCGGGTCGACGATCTTCGCCGCCGACACCACCCGCCGCGAGTTGGCCGTCCCGGAGTCGTGGCGGCCGCTCGGCGCCGTTGCCGTGGGGGTGCCGGCCGAGCCGGTGACGCCCCGTGTGCCCAGGCCCGCCGGGGACGCGTATCTGACGATCGGGTGAGTCGGCAGCAGTACACGGGCCGGGCCGGACCTCCGCCCGGCTCGGCCCCAGCCACGGCCCTTACCCCAGACCTCGCCCTAGACCCACGCCGCCTATGCAATGTCTCGCCACCTGCGCAATCCGGTAGGTGGCGCGCTATCCGATAGGCGGCGTCGGCGGGGCTGGCCGGGCTGGCCGGGCAGACAGGGCTGGCCGGGCGGACAGGGTTGACTGGCGAGGCTGGCCGGACGGCTCGATCACATGTCGGTCGAGTACCGGATCCCGCCGTCCGGGATCTCCACACCCGGCCACACCCGGGCCCCGCGCAGGAGCTCGCAGCGGGCGCCCACCGAGGCGCCGTCACCGATCACTCCGTCGCGGACGAGCGCACGATGACCGATGCGTGCACCGAACCCGATGATCGAGCGCTCGACGGTCGCTCCGGCCTCGATCTTGGCGCCGTCGAACACGACCGCGCCGTCCAGCCGAGCTCCCGCGCCGATCTCCGCCCCACGGCCCACCACGGTCCCGCCGACGAGCACGGCCCCGGCACCGATCCCGGCGCCCTCGTGCACGAGCGCCTCACCCTCGTGGCCCTCGAGCGCCGGCGAGGGCGCGATGCCGCGCACCAGATCCGACGAGCCGCGGACGAAATCCTCGGGCGTGCCCATGTCGCGCCAGTAGGCCGAGTCGACGAAGCCGTACACGCGCTTGTCCTCGGCGAGCAGCTGCGGGAACGTCTCGCGCTCGACCGAGACCGGGATCCCCTCGGGGATCTGCTCGATGATCTCGCGACGGAAGACGTAGCAGCCGGCGTTGATCTGGTCGGTCGGCGGATCCTGGGTCTTCTCGAGGAACTCCTGGACCCGGCCGTCGTCGTCGGTGGTGACGCAACCGAACGCCCGCGGGTCGGAGACACGGACCAGGTGCATCGTCAGGTCGGCGTTCTTGGCGTGGTGCAGGTCGAGGACCTGCCGCAGGTCGGTGCCACCAAGGACGTCGCCGTTGAAGACCATGACGGTGGACGCGGAGAGCTCGGCCAGCACGTTGCGGATACCGCCGCCGGTGCCCAGCGGTTCGGTCTCCACCACGTACGAGATCTCCAGGTCGAGTTCCGAGCCGTCCCCGAAGTGCTCCTCGAAGACCTCGGCCTTGAACGAGGTGCCCAGCACCACGCGACGGATGCCGGCGGCCCGGATCCGCGAGAGCAAGTGCGTGAGGAACGGCAGGCCCGCGGTGGGCAGCATCGGCTTGGGCGCCGAGATGGTCAGGGGCCGCAGGCGGGTCCCCTTGCCGCCCACCAGCACCACCGCCTCGGTGTCCGCGATGAGGTCGTCGTCCGCGGCGCTCCCGGAGATCGTCGAGGTCACGTGTCTGCTCCCGCTGTCGTGGGCCCGGGGACGCGCAGCTGCGGTCCCGGCGGGCCGGTTCGTGTCGTTGAGGTCCGGCCCGCTAGCGCAGGGCGCGCTCGGCGGATCGGATCGCGAGGCGGCACCGGAGCTCCAGCCCCGCCTTGAGGGCCCAGCGTATCGGCGCCTGCCATGCATGTGGGTGCCGGTCCGCCTGGAACAGGTAGGCGCTGCGGTGATGGGCGCGGAGCGTGAACTCCGGCACGGACTTCGCCGCGTGACCCTGGTCGTGGTGGATGACCGACGACGGCACGTAGACGTTCTGCCAGCCCGCCTGCCCGAGCCGGTCCCCCAGGTCGACGTCCTCCAGATACATGAAGTAGCGCTCGTCGAAACCTCCGAGGGCGTCGAAGGCGGACCGGCGAAGCAGCAGGCACGACCCGGACAGCCAGCCGGCGGCCCGCTCCGTCGACATGTCCTGATCGGCGAGATATCGCGACGTCCACGGGTTGCCCGGCCACACCGGACCGAGCACGGCGTGCCCGATCCCGCCGCCCAGAGTCGGCACCGACCGCGCCGACGGGTAGACCGAACCGTCGGTCTCGGCGATGCGCGGGCCGAATGCCGCCCCGCGCGGCCAACGCCGGACGGCGGCCAACAGCTCGTCCACGCAGCCGGGCTCGAAGGTCACGTCCGGGTTGACGACGAGGACGAACTCCTGGTCGAACTCCTCGGGGCGCCGGGAGATCTCCGTCACCGCGCGGTTGATGGCTGTCCCGTATCCCAGGTTCCCACCGGTCGGGAAGAACTCGGCGAAGTCGTACTCGGCGGCCACCGCCTCGGGCGCACCGTCCGTCGATCCGTTGTCGGCCATCACCAGCCCCACAGGGCGCCCGGTGGCAGCGGGCAACGTGTCGACGAAGGCGCGGAGATGGTCGCCGGGAGAATAGGTCACCGTCACGACGGGTAGTCGGCTCGTCACGCGAAACACCCTACGGCGAGCGCCTCCGATTCCGACGCCCGGCGCGCGGCGCGGTAACGTGGGGAAATCTTGAGCCGCCGACTTTCTGGCGCGCTCAGAATCTACGACCTCGACGACAAGGACGGTGGATGAGCGCCGAGCAGCCAGCGACGCCCCGTCGCGCCCCCGGCCGGGCGCAGGGCCGACGGCGGGCCACGCCCCCGAGCCCCGTGCCCGCGCGCATCGCCCGGGCGGTCGCCTCGATCGTCGCGGTCCTCTGCCTCGTGGTCACCGGTATCGGGTGGTCCCTGTTCAACGGCCTCAGCTCCGACCTGTCATCGGCCGGCGGGCTCGAGGTGGGAGACGGTGGTCTCGACGGCGCCGTCGACATCCTGCTGGTCGGCACCGACAACCGGACCGACGCTCAGGGCAACCCGCTGAGCCAGGAGGAGCTCGCCACGATCCGGACCGGCGAGGAGGACGGCGAGAACACCGACACCATCCTGCTCGTGCGCATCCCCGAGGACGGCAGCTCCGCCACCGCGATCTCCATCCCGCGCGATGTGTACGTGGAGACCAGCACGATCGGCCCGAGCAAGATCAACGGCGTTTACGGGGCCTCCAAGGAGGCCTCGCTCGCCGAAGCCGTGGCCTCGAACCCGGACGGCGCGCTCACCGAGGACGACCAGCGCGCCGCGGTCCAGGACGGCCGGAACGGCCTCATCAGCGCGGTCGAGGATCTCACCGGGGTACGGGCCGACCACTACGCCGAGATCGGGCTGCTGGGCTTCGTCCTGCTCACCGACGCGGTCGGCGGGGTCCCGGTATGCCTGAACACCGACGTCGACGAGCCGCTGTCCGGCGCGAACTTCCACGCCGGCGTCCAGACGATCTCGGGGTCGGATGCGCTGAGCTTCGTCCGCCAGCGCCACGACCTTCCCGCGGGCGACCTCGACCGGATCGTCCGCCAGCAGGCGTTCATGTCGCAGCTGGTCAAGAAGACCCTGTCCGCCGGTACGCTCGCCGACCCCACCAAGCTCGGCGCGCTCATCGATGCCGCCCGCCGCTCGTTCGTGATCGACGAGAACTGGGACTTCGTGGACTTCGCGCTCAAGCTCAAGGACATCAGCGGCGGCAGCGTCCGCTTCGAGACCATCCCGGTCACCAGCATCGATTCGGTCACCGAGTGGGGCGAGTCCATCGTCACCGCCGACCCGGAGCAGGTCACCGAGTTCGTGGCCGGATTCGCCAGCGGCGAGGGCGAGAACGATGCCGTGGAGGAGGAGACCTCCGCGGCCGTGCCCCCCGGCCTCGACCCCGCCGAGGTGTCCGTGGCCGTCGTCAACACCACCGCCATCGACGGTCTGGCCTCGCGCGTGTCCGGATCGCTGGCCGAGCTCGGCTACGCCCCGGGCGAGCTGCTGACCGACCCGGCCGCCGCCTACACCTCGCACGTCGCGGCCCCGTCCGCCGGCGACGCCGCCGCGTTCGCCGTCTCCGACGCACTCGGCGGACTGCCCGTCCAGGTCGACCCCGCCATCCCCGCGGGCGCGGTCCGGGTGGTCCTGGCAGAGGACTACAGCGGCCCCACCGGCGAGGCCGCGGGCATCGAGTCTGCCTCCCCCGCCACCACCACGTACGCCCCGCTGCCGCCGTCGATCGCACAGCGGCCCACCTTCGATGCAGGTGGAACGGACGTCCCCTGCGTCAACTGACCCGCCGAGCCCCGGAGGCCCCCGAGTGAACACCGCCGCAGACACCGTCTTCCAGCCGCTCCTCGCCGCCGATCCGGGGGCGCCGATGATCACGCACTACGACCTCGCGGCGCCCTCCCGGATCGAGCTGTCGGTCACGTCCACCGCCAACTGGGCGGCCAAGATCGCGGGACTGCTCCGCGACGAGATCGGTGTGATGCCGGGCGAACGGATCGTGTGCGACCTCCCGGCCCACTGGCTGACCGCCGGCGTCCTGCTCGGAGCGTGGTGGGCGGGTGCCGAGGTCTGCACGCGGGACGCCGACGACGCCGTCGTCGTCATCACCACCCCCGACCGCCTCGACCGCCACCCCGCGGACCTCGAGACTCTCCTCATGACCACCGACCCGATGGGGCGGCCGCTCGCGGCGGCCGGCGTCGACGTGCCGCCCGGCGTTACCGACCTCGCCGAGGCGTGCCGCATCCACCCCGACGCGTTCGTCCCCTCCGGCGGTGGCGCTCTCGCACTCGACGGCGCCGCCCTGGCCGATCTGGTCGACACGGAGCTCGCTGCGCGCGTCCTCGTGCCCGGCCCGGACCGCACCGACATCGTGTCGGTGCTCGCCCGGGTCTTCGCCTCCGGTGGCACCGCCGTGCTGGTCACCGGTGCCGGGGCCGACGACGACGGCGTCGCCGACGTGGCCGCCACCGAACGCACCACGCTGACGCTCTGAGGCCACCCGGCGGACGTCCGCGACCCTGATCCCCGCCCCGGCCGGGTGATTCCACGCCGCTGAGGTCGCCCGCCGCGCTCGCACTGCCCCGAAATGCCGGAAGCCGCTACCCTGCGTCGCGATCCGCTACCCGAATGCGTTTGTTGCCAAGCTGTTCTTGGACAGTTGGTCGCGGATTCGGGGATCGGAGTTTGCATGAAAATTAGTGCGCCAATCGGTGCCACAGCCACG
>NZ_JBSHML010000026.1:0-40685 GCF_053645335.1 Dietzia sp. NPDC055340
GAATTCGGTAGGTGGCGCGACATCCGATAGGCGAGGAGGCGGCCGGACAGCAGCTTCGCACCTCCGGCCCGCCTCGGTTCGCCGGTAGCGGGCCGGTTGCCTCGCCGGCGTGGCGGCCGGTGTGCGGTGACGCCCGCCACGGTGGCAGGATCGCATCCCGTGACGATCATCGCCGCCGCGGACGGCTCCGCCCTCGGAAACCCCGGCCCCGCCGGCTGGGCCTGGTACATCGACGACGCCCGCTGGCGCTGCGGCGGCTGGAAGCGCGGCACCAACAACCAGGGCGAGCTCGCCGCCGTTCTGGATCTGCTGCGCCAGACCGCTCACGTCGACGAGCCACTGCACGTGCTGTGCGATTCGCAGTACGTCATCAACTCCATCACCAAGTGGATGGCCGGCTGGAAGCGCAAGGGCTGGAAGAAGGCCGACGGCAAGCCGGTGCTCAACGTCGAGGTGATGAAGGCCCTCGACGAGGCGATGCGGGGCCGCGAGGTCACCTTCGAGTGGGTCAAGGGTCACGCCGGTCACGCGCTCAACGAGAAGGCCGACGCGCTGGCCAACGGCGCCTCGAAGGCCCACGCGTCCAAGCAGCAGCCGGAGGCCGGCCCGGGTTTCCCGGGCGCGACCGCGGTCGGTGCGGGCGAGGATCCGGCCGTTCCCCCGGCCGCCGACGGTGGTGCCGTGCCGGCGACGACGACGAGGTCCGCCGACACGTCCGAGCCCGACCTCTTCTCGGTCGGCGAGCCCGGCCCCCCCGGCGCGACGGGTTCGCGGCCCGGGGCTCCCGCCGCCGGGCCCGCGATCGAGGAGCTCGTGGTGGATCTCGAGCGGTCGCTGCTCACTGACGCCGTCCGCCGGGACCGCAAACAGCTCACGCGGCTGCTCGATGTGCGGTGGCGGCAGGTCGACCCCGCGGGCCGGACGTGGACCCGCCGCGAGCTGGGCGCCGCCGAGTCCTCCCTCGCCGGCGTCGAACTCGAGGTGCTGGAGACCCGTCGACTCTCCGACGACGTGGTGCTCCTGCTCTGGCGCGCGACGAGCCCGGGCGGGGCGTCGTCGCTGCACAGCTCGATCTGGCAGCGCGCGGGCGATGACTGGAAGCAGGTCTACCAGCAGGGCACCCGCCAGGCCTGAGCCACGGCCCGGCCTCGCCGCGCCCCGCCCAGCTGCGCCTCGCCCCGCCTTCCAGCGGTTGCAAGACACGGCCTCACGCTCGCAAGACATTTGGGGCTAATCCGGAGCCCGAAAACGCACCTTTTGTCAGGCATCCGGAGATCGATGTCTTGCAACTCGGCTGCAGGCGCCGGGCACGCGGCCAGAAGCCGACCCGGCTCAGCCGCGGCGGGGCGCGGTGAATCCGACTGCGTCGTAGACATGGGACAGCACAGGGCTCGCGACGGCGCGGGCACGCTCGGCGCCGTCGGCGAGGATGCGCTCGAGCTCGCCTCGGTCAGACATGAACTCGTCGAACCGACCTCGCAGCGGGGTGACGAACGCCTCGAGCGCGTCGGCCGTATCGGACTTGAGCGCGCCGTACTGGGCGCCCGCGGCCTGGTAGTCGGCCACGATGTCGGCGACCGGCCGCCCGGTGAACGACGACTGGATCACCAACAGATTGGACACGCCCGGCTTCATCTGACGGTCGAATCGGATGTCGCCGTCCGAGTCGGTCACGGCGCTGCGGATGCGCTTGGCCGACACCTTGGGGTCGTCGAGCAGATTGACGATGCCCTTGGGGTTCGCGCCCGACTTGCTCATCTTGGCCGTGGGGTCCTGCAGGTCGTAGATCTTGGCCGAGCCCTCGAGGATCTTGCCCTCGGGCACCACAAAGGTCTTCTTGTAGCGCGAGTTGAACCGCATCGCCAGATCGCGGGTGAGCTCGAGGTGCTGCCGCTGGTCCTCGCCGACCGGCACCAGGTGGGGGCGGTAGAGAAGGATGTCCGCGGCCATGAGCACCGGGTAGGTGAACAGCCCCACGGTGGTGCCGTCGGTGCCCTGCTTGGCGGCCTTGTCCTTGAACTGGGTCATGCGGGCGGCCTCGCCGTAGCCGGTGATACAGCTCAGCACCCACGACAGCTCGGCATGCTCGGGAACGTGCGACTGCACGAAGAGCACCGAACGCGTGGGGTCGATACCCAGCGCGAGCAGCTGCGCGCAGCCGCGGAAGACACGCTCGCGCAGCTCCTTGGGGTCCTGCTTGACGGTGATCGCATGCAGGTCGGGGATGAAGTAGAAGGCGTCGTAGTCGTCCTGCAGCTCGACCCACTGCCGCACGGCGCCCAGGTAGTTGCCGAGGTGGTACGAGTCGGCGGTGGGCTGGATGCCGGACAGGACGCGCTGGCGCTTCGCGGGCGCCGACGTCTCGGACGGCCCAGTCGCGGAGGTGGGCGTTGCGGAGGAAGGCTGCTCAGACATGGCGTCCATCTTCCCACGCCCGGGTGGCTTCGCCTCGGCCGACCGACGGCGACAGCCACCCGGGCAGCGGTTCAGCCGGCGGCCAGCCCCACGGTCGGTGACAGTCTCGCCGCCCGACGGGCCGGGAGGACCGAGGCCAGGAGCCCGGCCAATAGTGCAGCGCCGACCACGAGCAGCAGCTGGAGCCACGGCAGACCGAAGGCCAGCGGCACATCCATCTGGCCCAGCAGGGCGGCGATCCCGACCGCGCCGAAGCCGGTCCCGGCGATGATGCCGATTCCCGCGGCCACGACCGTCATCTGGACTGCCTCGCAGGCCAGCATCATGCGCATCTGTCCCCTGGTCAGTCCCAGGGCCCGCAACAACGAGGACTCCCGCGTTCGTTCGATGACCGACAGTGAGAGCGTGTTGGCCACGCCGATCACCGAGATCACGATGGCCACCGCCAGCAGGGCCAGCACGATACCGAGCATCGTCGTGATGATCTCCTCGATCATCACCCGTTCCATTGCCGGGCCGACCTCCGCCTGCAGGCCGGTATCGCCGGAGATCGTCGAGGCCAGTGTCTGCAGTTGCGCGGACGAGAGGTTCCCGACCTGTGCCCAGATCTGCATGGTTCCGGCGCCGGGGTCCAGCTCCCGGAGGGTGTCCATCGGTACCAGGATCGACCCGGGCCACGGGGATTCGGCGGTGGTCGTCTCCACGGTCACCTGTCGGCCCGCGACGGAGAGCGTGAGTGGAGCGCCCTGGGCGCTGACCGCGTCCGTCAGTTCGTCGCCGACGGCTGCGGTGCCCGCGGCCGGCACCGGGTCATCCCCACGAGACGCCTGCCCGACGGACCCGTCGACCCCGAGCACCAGCACCTCCTCGTCGCCGACACGGGCGAGGGTGCCCGGTACGGCCTCGGCGTGGACAACTCCCTCCGCGCCGGAGACCGCGGCGACCTCGGTCGGGTCGAGGGGGTGTTGCTGTTCACTCGTGACGAACATGTCGATGGGGCGCTGCGCATTGATCTCCCTGGTGATCGACCCCTGGGCCAACGCCGCGCCCACCATCATCGTGGTCACGATGGTGACGCCGATGACCATGCCGATCGTGGTGGTCGCGGTCCGCCCCGGGTGTCTCCTCGAGTTCAGAGCGGCCAGACGGAACGGCAGCCACCCGCCCGGGACGATGCCCGCCAGTCCTGCGATCATCGGGGCCGCCGTCATACGGAGCAGGACGATCAGACCGATCGCGGTGACCGCCGCGGCCGGGATAGCGATGACCATCCGGGCCGCCATGACCGCGACGACCATCCCCGCGATGCCCCCGACGACGAGCGCCGTCCCGAGCATCGTCGTCCACATGCGGGAGCGTGGCGCGGGCGCGACCGCCTCCAGAGGCCGCATCGCCATGAGCGGCGACGTGCGCGTGGCCTTGCGGGCCGGCAGGGACACGGAGATCAGGGTGACCGCCACACCGAGAACCATCCCGACCACCACGATCCACCAGTGCAACACCGGCGGATCGAGCGCGGCGAGGCCCGGCACGCTCCCACTGGCCGAGGCGATCAGGTGGCCGAGTCCGTACCCGCCGGCCGTGCCGAGCAGGGAGGCGACCACACCGACCAGCGCCCCCTCACCGAGCACCAGCCACCGGACCTGACCGGAAGTCGAGCCGAGGCATCGGAGTAGTGCCAGTTGCCGGGTGCGCTGGGCGATGAGCACATCGAAGGTGTTCATGATCACCAGGGCCGCCACCAGAAGCGCGATGACGGTGAAGGCCAGCACGATCACGGCGAGCATCGCGGCGTCGCCGAAGAACCTCTCCGTCTCGCGGTCGACGATCTCCTGCTGTGTGAGGACGGAACCGTCCACACCGGCCTGCTCCAAGGCGGCGCTCACCGACGCCTTGAGGGCCTCGTGGTCGCCTCCGTCGAGCGGGGCTGCGATCCTGATCTCCGTGGTGGAGACCTGCCCCAGCTCGTCCAGGTCCTCGGGGAGGACGAACACGGTCGGCAGCGGGGAGACCCCTACACCGGTGTAGAGACCGGTGATCTCGAGATGCGGGCCCGGCTGCTCGCGGCCGGCGTCGTCGTACCCCGTCGGGTCCAGCGTGTCCCCTACGGACAGTCCCAGATCCTGCGCGGTCTCGTCGTCGACGGCCGTCTCGTGCCGACCAGTGGGCCACCGGCCGTCGGTCAGCTCCTCCGCGCGCAGGTCGGCCGCCGGCAGGTTGCGGGCCATAGCGCTGTAGTGCCGACCCTCGATCCGCATCTGGACGAACGATGTGGAGTGAGCACCGGCGCTTCCGACACCCCCGTGTTCCTGCAGCGCCGTGAGCGCGCGGCCGACCTCGTCGTCGTCGAAGCCACGCGAATCCACCACGGCGCCGACACCGGCGTACTCGCCGGCCAACTGGGTGCGCATGCTCGACTGGAAGGAGTCCATCGTGGCCAGGGTCGCGACGACGAAACCCACCGAGATCGCGATCGCGAGCCCGGCAGCCAGCAATCGAGCGCCACCGGAGCGGAACGTCGACATCAGAACGGTTCTCATCGTGCGAGTACCTCCTGCTCGCGAAACGGCAGGGTCTCGTCGCCCGCGCCCGTGGTGAGATGCAGCAGGGCGTCGGCGACGGTCTCCGGGCTGGGAGCGGTGAGATCAGCGGCCGGGCGGCCGTCGGCCAACATGACGACTCTGTCGGAGTACACGGCGAGCCCGGGATCGTGCGTGACCATGATGACCGTCTGCCCGAACTCACGAACCGCCGCGGCGAGCAGACGCATGACCTCCGCTCCCGACGCCGAATCGAGGTTGCCCGTGGGCTCATCCGCGAAGACCACGGCCGGGCGGGTCACCAGAGCCCGGGCCACCGCCACGCGCTGCTGCTGCCCACCGGACAGTTCGTGGGGCTTGCGGTCCAGCAACGCCGCGATGCCCAGCCGGCCGGTGACCGTCCGGACCCAGTCGGCGTCCAGCTTCTCGCCGGCCAGCTGTGCCGGCAGGCCGATGTTCTGGCGAACGCTGAGCGTCGGGATCAGGTTGAAGGACTGGAAGACGAATCCCGTGCGGGTGCGCCTCAGTGTGGTCAGCGCCTTGTCGCTCATCCCCGTGATCTCCCGACGGCCGAGGAACACGCGGCCCTCGTCGGGGGAATCGAGGCCGGCCAGCACGTGCATGAGCGTGGATTTGCCGGACCCCGAGGGGCCCATGATCATGGTGAACCGGCCGGCGTCGACGGAGATACTGACCCTGTCGAGGGCGAGCACCTGGTTCTCGCCGCTGCCGTGCCGGCGGGTGACGTCTGTGGCTCGGACGGCGGCATGCCCGGTGGCGTCTGCGTCACGGACGGTGGCGGTCGCTCCGGTTCCGCCTGAGCTCTCGGTCATCGTGTTCTCCTCGGTGGTCGTGTTGTCGATGACCACCGTATGGACCGTGACCTGCGCGGACATCCTCCCTGAGGCTCTCGTCCGCGCGCGGGACTCATCCTTCCGGATGACACCGAGCCACCTCTGGGATGACGTGGTCCGTCGTCGGCGGGCCGCCTCACGCGGGCGGGGTGGCGCGGCGTCGGCCGCTTCGCCAACGGCGTCGGTACGGTCCCCCGTCAGCGGGCGGCGCCCGGGCCCGCCACCCCGTGCTCGTAGGCCCAGACGACCGCCTGCACACGGTCCCGGGCGCCCAGCTTGGCGAGGATCCGCCTGACGTGGGTCTTGACCGTCGCCTCGGAGAGGTACAGCCGTCCGGCGATCTCGCCGTTGGATTCGCCGGTGACCATGGCCAGGAGGATGTCCGTCTCGCGGTCGGTCAGCCCCGCCCGTCGCGCCCGGTCGCGCGGCGATTCGGGCGCGTCGGAGGTGACCAGCATCGGACCGACGTGCTCGAGCAGGCGTCGGGTGGTGGTCGGCGCGACCACGGAGCCGCCCTCGTGCACCTGCCGGATCGAAGCCAGAAGCGTCTCGGGCGGAACGTCCTTGAGCAGGAACCCGGCGGCGCCCGCTTTGAGCGCGGCGAACGCGTACTCGTCGGTGTCGAAGGTGGTGAGGACGACGATGCGGACCGGCGGGATCTGCCCGGCGTCGACCATCGTCAGGATCTCCTCGGTGGCGGCGATCCCGTCCTTGACCGGCATGCGCACGTCCATGAGGATCACGTCGACCGGCCGCTCGCGGAGGAGATCAACCGCCCGGGCGCCGTCTCCGGCCTCGGCGACGACCTCCAAGTCCGGTTGCGATCCGATGAGCATCGCGAAGCCGGCACGCAGTAGATGCTGGTCGTCCACCAGCATGACCCGGATGGGGTTCATCGCCGCCCCTCCTCGGCCGGGGGGCGATCCCTGGACGTGGCGGCGGCCCGTCCGGCGCGGGGGAACCGGGCGCGGACGGCGAATCCCGTGCCCTCGAAGCCGGCGTCCACCGTTCCGGAGTACAGCGCGACCCGCTCCTTCATCCCGTCGAGTCCGGAGCCCCGACGCTCGCCGTCGGGGTCTTTCGCATCCCCGGTGGTGCCGACGCCGGGCTGGCCGGCGGGCGCCTGTGGGTCGTGGTCGACGACCTCGACCAGAAGGTCGGAGGCGACGGTGGTGATGGCCACCTCGGAGTGCGCGTCGGGGCCGGCGTGTTTGAGCGTGTTGGTCAGCGCTTCCTGGACCACCCGGTAGGCGGCGAGGGACTGCCCCTCGGGGAGCTCCGCCAGCCATGCGGGCGGCCGGTACTCGACCGGTAATCCCGCGGCCCTCACCGATGCGACGAGCTCGGCGATGTCGGTCGCCTTGGGCTGTGGCCGATGGTCCACCGGATCTTCCGTACTGCGCAGCACACCGAGCATCCGGCGCAGTTCGACCAGTGACTCCCGACCGGTGCTCGCGATGGTGCCCAACGCGCGTTCGGCGGCGTGCGGGTCCGTGCTCGCGACGTAGCGGCCACCGTCGGCCTGGGCGATCATCACCGACAGGGAGTGGGAGACGACGTCGTGCATATCGCGCGCGATGCGCAGTCTCTCGTCGGTGGCGGCGGCCGCGGCTTCGTGCGCCCGCTCCCTGATGAGCAGGCGGTTGCGCTCCTCGATCTCGGCGAGACGCCTGTGCCCACGGGCACCGACCTCGCCCAGCATCCACGCGACCATCACCGTCGACGCACAGAAGCCGGACACGACGGTCGCCACGACGACCTCCTCGAAGCCGAGCGTCGGGACGGCGGAGGGGCCGGTGGCCGGTGTGCCGATCCAGTAGACGTTGGCCGCATAGGGCACGAGCACCAGCACGGCGCCCGCCAGCCCGAGCCCCAGGAACGCCCTGGAGATCTTGGGGCTGCCGAACTTCGCCACCGTGTAGACGGTGATCGGGACCGCCGCAATCGGCATGGACGGCGGGATGAGCAGAACCGCCATGAGCAGAGCCATCCCGGCGACCGCCATCGCAGCCGGGACCAGCAACGCGCGGCGTAACGCGAGCACACCGGTCATGACCAGGGGCAGAGCCAGCTCGACCCATCCCGGCAGGAACGGGTTCTGCCCGTAGAAGGTGTCTCGGCTCGCGACGGTCAACAGGCTCAACGGAATCGCCACGAAGAGCGCGTCAGTGATCCACGGTTGCCGTTCCAGGAATGCCAGAACGCGCTCGACGCGGCCACTCGGCGGCGCAGGCGAAGTCGTGGCGGCACCCATGCCCGCCACTGTAGTTCGACCCGACAGCCCTCCGAATCAGCCCGCGGGATGATGTTTCGGGTGGCGTCCGGCCTCCCGGATCGTGGAAAGACCCCGGTAACGGGCCTCGCCATCCGCCGCCGCTGCCTAGGTGACCGGCGGCGGGAAACCACCCGTCGCGACGGGACCCCAGTCGTCGATCGTCACGCGGATGAGGCTCTTGCCCTGGCGGACCATCGCCTCCCGGTACTCGTCCCAATCGCTGTGCTCACCGGCCACGCTGCGGAAGTACTCGACCAGCGGCTCGACCGCCTCGGGCAGATCGACGATCTCCGCGGTGCCGTCGAGGTGAACGTAGGGGCCGTTCCAGTCGTCCGAGAGCACGCACACGCTCACTGCGGGGTCGCGGCGGATGTTGCCCACCTTGGCCCGCTGCGGATAGGTGGCCACCACGAGCCGCCCCTCGGAGTCGACGCCGCAGGTCACCGGGGAGGTCTGCAGACCACCAGACGATCGCCGGGTGATGAGCACGGCCCGGTGTCGGGGCCGCAGGAATTCAACGAGCGCGGTGCGATCGGGACGTTCGGCGGTGGCGTACTTCGTCATGCTCCCGAGGCTACGAGAGTCGACGGTGCGCCGCAGTCACTCGTAGACGACGGTCACCGGCGCGTGGTCGGACCAGCGCATGTCATAGGCACTCGCCCGGTCGACACGGTCGGACACCGCGCGGTCGACCAGGCCGTCGGTCACCACGTGGTAGTCGATGCGCCAGCCCGCGTCGTTGTCGAACGCCTTGCCGCGCTGCGACCACCACGAGTACGGGCCCACCTCGTCGGGCCGGCGATGGCGGACGATGTCGGTCCAGCCGCTGCCCTCGGCGAACACACCGGTCATCCACTCACGCTCGTGCGGCAGGAAGCCCGAGGACTTGTGGTTGCCCTTGTGGTTCTTCAGGTCTTCCTCGCGGTGGGCGATGTTCCAGTCGCCGCAGATGATCATCTCGTGACCGTCACGGGCCCCGACGGCCGCGGCCCGCTCGGAGAGAAACTCCCGGAACGTGGCCAGGAAGCGGTCCTTCTCGTCCTGCTTGGGAGTGTTGGCCGACCCCGACGGCAGATACAGGCTCGCCACGGTGACGGTCTCGCCGTCGACCGCGCCCGGGTACACGGCCTCGATGTAGCGACCCGACTCGGCGAACTCCGGGTCCCCGTGGCCGACGCACACCTCGGCCGGCTCCTGCCGCGACAACAGCGCCACACCAGCACGCCCCTTGAGGGACGAGGGCGACCCGATGAGGTGCCATCCGGCCTCGAGCGCGGGCGCCAGCGCCTTGCGGGTCTGGTCCTCGTCGGCGCGCACCTCCTGCAGGGCGACGATGTCCACCCCGCTGGTCTCGAGCCAGGGTAGGAATCCGAGGTTGGTCTCCGATCGCTGCTTGACTGCGGCGCGGATCCCGTTGACGTTGACGGTCGACACGGTAAGGCTCACGGCCGCCATCGTAGCGCCCCCCGTTAGCGGCCTCGGGCCAGCACCCGCGCCCATCCAACTGTTACATGTAACATGGCGACATGAGCACGAAGGACCGGGTTCGCCGCCACCGCGAACGCCTGCGGGCGCAAGGACTGCGGCCCATCCAGATGTGGGTCCCGGATGTGACGTGGCCGGGCTTCAGCATCGAGGCGCACAAGCAGTCTGTTGCGATCGCCGGCAGCGCACAGGACACGGAGGATCAGGTATTCGTTGACTCGCTGTCCACCGATTGGGACGACGACTGAGGATGCGGCGCGGCGAGATCTGGACCGCGTCAGGGCCTGGCTACGCAGGCGAGCCCCGCCCGGTGGTCATCGTCCAGGACGACCGATTCGACGCCACGGCCTCGGTCGTGGTGTGCCCGTTGACCACCAACCCGACTGAGGCACCACTCTTCCGGCCCGCGGTCGAGCCTTCGCCGCTCAATGGTCTGACCACAGCATCACGGCTGATGGTCGACAAACTCACCGCCGCTCCACGAGATCGGGTCCGCGAACGGGTCGGGACGCTGGAGCCGGAGCACCTGGTCGCCTTGGAACGCAGCATGATCGTCTTCCTCGGGATGGCAGATTGACGCCGAACGTGACCGAGACTCCGCACACCGATCAGGCGGCCTCCGAGCGCCGGGCCCCCAGGACCGCGGCCACGAGGATCGCCAGCCCGAGCGCCGCCAGCGCCGCCCCCGCGAGTGCGGGAGAGGTGTAGCCGAAGCCGAACGCGATCACCACGCCGCCGATCCACGCCCCGAGCGCGTTCGCGGCGTTGAGCGCCGAGTGGTTGAGGGAGGCCGCCAGCGTCTGCCCGCGTCCGGCGTAGCGCATGAGGCGGGTCTGCAGGCCGGGCACGAGCGCCGAGCCGGTGGCGCCCACGAGGAAGAGCCCGATCACCGCGGTGACCGGATTGTGCGCCGCGAGCGAGAACAGGGCCAGGACGGCCGTCATGACGGTCGCGATGACCACCAGGCCGCGGTCGAGATCGCGGTCGGCGATGATGCCGCCCACCACGTTGCCGGCGACCATGCCGAGCCCGTACACCGCCAGCACAGCGGGCATCCAGGCGCGGTCGATGCCGGCGACGTCGACCATCGTCCACTGGATGTAGGTGTAGATGGCGAACATGCCGCCGAAGCCCACTGCGCCCACCGCGAGGGTGGCGAGGATCTGCGGGCGGGCGAGCGCCGCCAACTCCTCGCGCGCCCTGACCACGACGCCTCCCGTGGGTTCGGGGACGACGACGAGGATGGCCACCACGGTCGCGGCCCCGATCACTCCGACAGCGAGAAACGCGGACTCCCAGCCCGCGGCCTCCCCGAGCCAGGTGGCCACGGGCACGCCGATCACGTTCGCCACGGACAGACCGAGCAGCACCTGGGCCACGGCCCGCGCCTGCTTGCCGGCCCCGGCGAGAGAGGCCGCGACCAGTGAGGCGACGCCGAAGTACGCGCCGTGCGGGATGCCGGCGAGGAAGCGTGCGGCGACCAGCGTTTCGAGGGTGGGCGCGAACGCGGCGACCACGTTGCCCGCCGTGAACAGCCCCATCAGGACCATGAGCAGGGTCCGCCTCCGCCAGCGGGAGGTCCACACCGTCAGCAGCGGGGCGCCCACCACCACACCGAGGGCGTAGGCGGAGATGACGGTGCCGGCCTGTGGCTCGGAGATGTCGAAGCTGTCCGCGATCGAGCGGAGCAGGCCCATCGCGGCGAACTCGGTGACGCCGATGCCGAACCCGCCCAGCGCGAGGGCGAGAATCGCGAGCTGGACGCGGGCGGGCGAGAAACCGGGGTGTTCGGCGACGGGCTGGGGCACCGCAGCAGGTTACGCCGCGTGCCGGGTGGCTCCCGTGACGGTCGACCCGTTCAGGGGGCGGCGAATCCTGCCGGGGTCCCTGACGCCGGTAAGGGCGCCGTACGCATGAGCCGGCGCCCGCCCCAGACCAACACGAACGTGGTGATGTACATGACGATGCTGTAGACCGCCGCGGCGAGACCGACCTCCTCGATGCCGATCACGGTGAACGCGATGAGCATCGTGAGCGTGGTGTTCTTGATCCCGAGCTCGACAGCGATCGCGATCTGCTCGGCGCGGCCCAGGCGGCAGACCCAGGCGACCAGGCCACCCAGGATGATCACCGCGATGTTGAGGACGATCACCGCGGGGCCGACGGAGGCGACCAGGTCGACGATGCGGTCCCGCTCCCCCAGCACGATGCCCACGATGAGTGCCACCAGGACGACGAGCCCGACGACGCCGACGAACCGCTCGATCCGGTCAGCCAGCGCCGGCTTGCGGGCTCGCAGGAGCATGCCCAGTGCGACGGGGATGAGGATGACGCCCAGCAGGAGCCCGAAGGTCTGGCCGAGCGGGACCGTCACGTCGTATTCGGTGGCACCGGGGATGACACGAGCTCCGATGTCGAACCACAGCGGCAGCGTGAGGATCACCGCGACCGACGCGATGGCGGTGAGGATGATCGACAGCGCGACGCTGCCGCGGGCCAGGTAGGTGATGAGATTCGATGTGGCGCCGCCGGGTGAGGCGGCCACGAGGATCACGCCGAGCGCGAGCAGTGGCGAGAGGTCGAAGATCATCGTGACCCCGACGCCCATGAGCGGCACGAGGATCAACTGGGCGACCAGGCCGACGATGGTGGCCCACGGCGCCCTGGCCTGGACCGCGAAGTCCTCCTTGGTCAGGCTCAGGCCGATGCCGACCATGATGATCGCCAGCGCGATGGGTAGGCCGATCTCGATCAGGGGACTCTGGTCCACGGGGTCTCCTCCGGTCCTCGGTCCGTCGACGGAAGGGCCGCCTGTGATCTGGACCACTGACCGGTGACGATATCCCACGTCCGGGGGCCGCGGTGCCCGAACTCCGGCCTACGGGCTGGGACCAGTCAGCCGGTCACGTAGCCCCTCGTTGCGGGCGGTAAACGGCCTAGGCTAGCCTGACCCCAGGTCATGAGTTCCAGCGACAAGCCCCGGCTCGCTGGACGGCAACCCTCCACCGCGGTGGGGTGCCCCGGGAGACGACCTGGCCCACACCACATACGGTGGCAGGCAAGCGCGGGTCCGTTGTCCTTCAGCGGCCGGACCCTTCTGACGAGAGGAGGGGCCAGGCCCCTATGACATACGACAACAGCAATCCAGACTGGGCCTTCGAGACGCGCCAGGTTCACGCAGGTCAGCCCGTCGACTCCGACACCGGCGCCCGCAACCTGCCGATCTACCAGACCACCTCGTACGTCTTCGCGGACGCCGAGCAGGCCGCCAACCGGTTCGCCCTGTCCGAGATGGGCCCCATCTACACGCGCATCACCAACCCGACCGTCGCCGCGGTCGAGGCGCGTATCGCCTCCCTCGAGGGCGGCGTCGCCGCGACCATGTTCGCCTCGGGACAGGCCGCCGAGACCGCGGCGATCCAGTCGATCCTCCAGGCCGGCGGACACGTCGTGGCCTCGCCCCGCCTCTACGGCGGTACCGATGCCCTGCTGCGCCACACCCTGCCCAAGTACGGCATCGAGACCACGTTCGTCGAGAACCCGGACGATCCCGAGTCGTGGCAGGCCGCCGTCCGGCCCAACACGCGCGCGTTCTACGCCGAGACGATCTCCAACCCGCTCAACGACGTGCTCGACATCCCGGCCATCGCCGAGATCGCTCACCGCAACCAGGCGCCGCTCATCGTGGACAACACGACGGCCACCCCGTACCTGGTCCGTCCCCTGGAGCTGGGCGCCGACGTCGTCGTCATCTCCGCCACCAAGTACCTCGGCGGCCACGGCTCCTCGCTGGCCGGCGTCCTGGTCGACGGCGGCTCCTTCGACTGGCGCGCGCAGCGCGACGGCGAGGACCTCTACCCGTCCTTCACCACCCCGGACCCCGCCTACCACGGCGCCGTCTACGCCGACCTCGGCGCGCCGGCCCTGGCGCTCAAGGCCCGCGTCACACTGCTGCGTGACACCGGCGCCGCGCCGAGCCCGTTCAACGCCTGGGCCATCGCGCAGGGAATCGACACCCTGAGCCTGCGCGTCGAGCGGCACGTGTCCAACGCGCAGACGATCGCCGAGTGGCTCGAGGCCCGCAGCGACGTCGCGTCGGTCTCCTACGCCGGCCTGGCGTCCTCGCCCTGGAACGCCATCCAGAAGAAGATCTCGCCCAAGGGCGCCGGCGCGATCGTCACATTCGAGCTGACCGCCCCCGAGGGCGCGTCCGACGAGGACCTCAAGAAGCGGGCCTGGTCGTTCATCGACGCGCTCAAGCTGCACTCCTGCCTCGTCAACATCGGTGACGTGCGGTCGCTGGTGAGCCACCCGGCCACCACGACCCACTCGCAGGGCACCCCGGAATCCAACGCCAACGCCGGGGTGTCCATCTCCAGCATCCGCCTGTCGGTGGGCATCGAGGCCGTCGAGGACATCATCGCCGACCTCGAGCTCGGGTTCGCCGCGATCTCCTGATCTCACGCGCCCATGGTCTCCGCCTCCGATCCGCTCGCGCTGCTACCTCCGGGTGACGGCACCCTCGGCCACGTCGCCATCGGCGACCTCACGCTGGTCACGGGTGTCGTCCTCCCGGCGGTGACGCTCGCGGTGCAGCGGTGGGGGCGGGTCAATGAGGATCGATCCAACGTGGTGCTCGTCGAGCACGCGTTGACCGGCGACTCGCACGTCGTGGGGCCGGTCGACTCACTGCACCCCACCCCGGGCTGGTGGAACGGGCTGGTGGGGCCCGGACTGCCGCTGGACACCAACCGCTACTGCGTGGTGTCCGTCAACGTCCTGGGTGGGTGCCGTGGGTCGACCGGGCCGAGCTCACTGCACCCCGACGGCCACTACTGGGGCGCCCGCTTCCCCGCCGTCTCCGTGCGGGACATGGTCACCTCCGAGCGGATGCTCGCCGACCTGCTGGGCATCGAGCGTTGGGCTGCGGTGATCGGCGGGTCGATGGGTGGGGCCCGCACGCTCGAGTGGATGATCACCCATCCCGAGCGTGTCCGCGCGGCCTGCGTCCTGGCCGTGGGCGCGCGCGCGTCGGCGGATCAGATCGGCATCCAGACGGCACAGATCATGGCCGTCACCTCCGACCCCCACTGGCAGCAGGGTGGCTATCACGGCACCGGTCGCACGCCGGTGACCGGTCTGGGCATCGCCCGCCGCATCGCCCACCTGTCGTACCGCGGCGAGGTGGAGCTCGACGAACGCTTTTCCAACCGGCCCCAGCCCGGTGAGAATCCGCGCGCCGAGGACCTGTCAATGTCCGGTCGCTTCGCCGTGCAGTCGTACCTCGACCACCAGGCCGGCAAGCTCGTCTCCCGCTTCGACGCCTGCACCTATGTGCTGCTGACCGACGCGCTCAACCGTCACGACGTGGGCCTAGACCGCGGGGGCGTCGAGGAGGCACTGCACTCCTGCCCGGTGCCGTGTGTGATCGGCGGCGTGACCACCGACCGGCTCTACCCGCTGCGTCAGCAGGAGGAGCTGGCCGCGCTGCTGCCGGGCGCCGATCCCCTCGTGGTGATCGAGAGCCCCGCCGGGCACGACGGATTCCTCACCGAGGACGACGTGGTGGGTCCGATGCTCGCGCGCACCATGGAATTGTCCGAGCAGGACACGATCGAGCGTTCCCGAGGACTGGCGTGACCGTGCCGGAGTATGACGACGACGACAACGTCCACCCCGACTCCGCCCACCCCGGAGCCGGCCGCGACCCGGACCACACACCCCGGCCCGCCGCGATGGTGCTCGCCGGGCTGTCGGCGGGATTCGGGATCATCGGGGTGTCCATCGGGTTCGCCACCGTGCTGGGCGTGACCGCCACCGCCTCCGGCGGCTTCGACACCTCCGGATTCGGGCCGATGATCATCTCCGCCGTGTCCTCGCTGGTGCTGGGGCTGCTGCTCATCGTCGGCGCGGTGCTGCTGTGGCGTGCCCACCGTGCGTCGCTGGTGGTGATCAGCTCCGCCGTGACTCTGCTGGCGTTGAGTTCGGCGGCCCGCATGGTGCTGGACAGTCTGACGTTCATCTCGGTGGTCGGCACCGTATTCTCGTTGCTCGCGCTGGTCGCGATGGGCTACCTGATCACCTCGGACGATGTCCGCGAGCACATCCGCGAGGGCGTCCCGCTGCGCCTTCGCTGACGCGGCCTGCTCCGGCGCGTTCTGCCCGCGCTCTCGCCGCGCCGCGATCTTTCCGCCGCACTCGCCCCGCCGCATCCCGCCGGTCTCTTTCAGGGGAATTCTCAGCTTGGCGATCGAGATCATCGAGGGTATGAATTTTCCAGACGATCTCCTCGCAATGCTTCTCACCACCGATCAGCTCCTCAGCCGAGGAATGACTTCTCACACCCTGAGGGGCGCGGTGGAGTCCGGCGAGCTGATCCGGCTCAGACCCGGGTTCTTCGTCGACGGCCGAGCTCGTGAACTCCAACGAAGTGATCGGCACCTCCTGGCGGTTCTGGCCGCGGACATCGCCCTCGACGCGCCGGTGTTCTCCCACTCCTCCGCGGCCCTGATCCACGGACTCCCGGACTGGGGGCTCCCGCTTCGAAAGGTGACAGTGTGTGAGGAAGGGCCGGAGCCGCGTACGCGCAGCTCTGCACTGACCACGTTCCGCTCCGTGCCCGAGCTGTCGGGGCATCTGATGACCGTCGACGGCTTGCGGGTCACCACCCCTGCGCGGACGGTGACGGACATTGCGATGTCGACGAACAGAGATACCTCCGTGCCGACCGCCGACGCTGCGCTGCACAACGAGATCGTCACGAGGGAGGCGCTCGATGGTGCGCTGGACGGGGCTGCGGGTCGCCGCGGGATCAGGCGTGCCCGACACAAGATGAGCCTAGTCGACGGACGAAGCGAGAGTGTGGCCGAGACTCTGAGTCGACTGATCTTCCGCGACTTCGGGCTGCCTGAGCCTGAGACACAGGTCGAGATCCGCAACCCCCGCGGGGTACTGATCGCCCGCGTGGACTTCCTCTGGTCCGAGTACGGGGTGATCCGAGAATGTGACGGCTTCGGCAAGTACTTCGACGGGCTGACCCCCGCCGAGACGCGGCGCCGCCTGGGCAAGGAGAAGGATCGGGACGCCGAACTCATGGCCCTCGGCTACCGGGTTCTGCACTGGCGATGGCGCGATCTCGAGGAGCCCCATGCCCTCGCTACACGATCAAACGGGTGCTTCGTCACGCCGCAGCGTGACCCCTGAGCGCCGCCGGCTGAACGTCACCCATCCGATATCGCGCTGCCTGCCAGATTTGGCAGGCAGCGCGATATCCGATGGGTGGCGGCGGGCTTGATAGGCAAAGTATGAAGGGATCGAGAGGCCGGGGTCAGCCGGTGCCGAGGGAGTCGACCGAGGTGGCCAGCCACAGGATGACCGCCCCGATGCCGAGGTAGAACGCCGCGTCGAAGCGCTTGGAGCGCACCCCGAGCAGCCGGGCCCGCTCATCCGAGAGGCCCAGCCGCAGTGCCGCCGCCGCCAGTGCCACGATGCCCAGCACGAACGCGCCGCGTCGCCACCGCTCGAGAATCACGAATCCGAGTGCCACCGCCACACCGATGAGCACCAGCGCGAGCGGCCACTGCGACCGTACCTGCGCCCACGTCAGCCGGGCGGGCCGCGTCCGCGACGGGCCGGCATCGGCACGCTGGGGCCGTTGCCGGTCGGGGGCGGGATGGGTCATTCGGGCCTCACGCCTCGGCGGCCAGCCGCTCGCAGCGCTCGACCACGTTGCTCAGCAGGAACGCCCGGGTCAGCGGTCCTACGCCGCCGGGGTTGGGCGAGATCGCGCCGGCCACCTCCCACACGTCGGGGTGCACGTCGCCGGCGAGCTTGCCGTCGAGGCGGGACACGCCCACGTCGAGCACGGCGGCGCCGGGGGAGACCATGTCCGGGGTGAGCATGTGCGGCACGCCCGCGGCGGCCACGATCACGTCGGCACGGCGGGTCTCGGCGGCCAGGTCGCGGGTGCCGGTGTGGCACAGCGTGACCGTCGAGTTCTCGCTGCGACGGGTCAGCATCAGCCCGATCGGCCTCCCGACCGTGACGCCGCGGCCGATCACCACGACGTGCGCGCCGTTCAGCTCCACGCCGAAGCGACGCAGCAGCCGGATACACCCGTTCGGGGTGCACGGCAGCGGGGCGGGCTCGCCCAGCACGAGCTTGCCGAGGTTGACCGGGTGGAGCCCGTCGGCGTCCTTGGCCGGGTCGATGCGCTCGAGGATCGCGTTCTCGTCCAGGTGCTTCGGCAGCGGCAGTTGCACGATGTACCCGGTACACGCGGGGTCGGCATTGAGCTCGTCGATCACGGCCTCGAGCTCGGCCTGCGTGGTCTCGGCCGGCAGATCGCGCCTGATGGAGGCGATGCCGACCTGCTCGCAGTCGCGGTGCTTCATTTTGACGTAGGACTGGCTGCCCGGGTCGTCGCCGACGAGCACGGTGCCGAGCCCGGGGGTGATTCCCTGGTCCCGGAGCGCGTCCACGCGCGTGGTGAGGTCGGCGACGATCTCGTCGCGGGTGAGCTTGCCGTCCAGCTTGATCGCGGTCACGGCTGCCAGTATCCCACTCCACGGCGGGCGCGCAGGCACGGCACTGCGAGAATGCCGGACATGACCGGAGCGGCTGTACGAGTGTTGTTCGACCGACCCTGCATCCCGCCCAACACCGGCAATGCGATCCGGATGGCCGCGGGCGCGGGCTGCGAGCTGCATCTGGCCGGCCCGTTGGGTTTCGACCTGTCCGAGAAGCATCTGCGTCGGGCGGGGCTGGACTATCACGACCTCGCCCATGTCGAGGTCCACGAGAACCTCGAGGCCGCGTACGAGCGCCTGCTGCCGGCGCGGGTCGTCGCGTTCACCGCGCGCGCCGACATGTCGCTACCGGACGTGAGGTTCGAACCGGGCGATGTCCTGCTGTTCGGACCGGAGCCCACAGGGCTCGCCCGGGAGGTGCTCGACGACGACAGGGTCACCGCGAGAGTTCGCATACCCATGCTGCCGGGCCGCCGCTCGATGAACCTGTCCAACGCCGCCGCGGTGGCCGTCTACGAGGCGTGGCGCCAGTTCGACTATCAGGGCGATGTGAGTTTCCAGTCCCCATGATTTAGAGTTTCGGTATGCCGAAATCTCGCACGGCCGGCATCCGTAACCACCCGGGTGGCCGAGTCGCCGGTGACGCCGTCGTCGTCGTCGTCGCGGTCGTCGTTGCCAGGATCCGTGCGGCCTGCGCGGCGGCACCCGCCCTCCCCCGGCGCATCGCCGCGGCGGCCCTGGCGCTTCCGCTGGCCCTGTCGCTGACGGCCGGGTGTGCGGTTCCGACCACGCCCGGCGGGGACATCGACGACCGCGCCGAGTTCGTCGACACCGACGACCGACTGGTCGTGGCCACCACCTTCACGATCCTCGCCGACATGGCGCGCGTCGTCGGCGGTGACCGCGTACAGGTCGAGTCGGTCACCACCCCCGGCGCCGACGTGCATTACTACGAGCCCACCGCCGGCGACCTCCGGCGCGTCGAGGGCGCGGACCTGGTGATCAGCAACGGCCTCGGCCTGGACGACTGGCTACTGCGGTTCATCGACGGCACGGGCGCCCGGCACGTCGTGACGACCGACGGCATCGCCCCCGAGCCCGTCAGGTCGGGCAACTCGGTCGGCCACCCCAACCCGCACGCCTGGATGTCCCCCACCGACGGGGCCGCGTACATCCGCGTGATCGCCGACGCTCTCGGGGAGATCGATCCCGCCGGCGCCGCCGGGTACACCGCCCGCGCCGACGCCTACACCGCCGAACTCGAGGCACTCGCCGAACGGGCGCGGGACGCCGTCGCGACCATCCCGCCCGAGCGGCGCGTGCTCGTGACCTGCGAGGGCGCCTTCTCCTACCTCGCGCGCGACCTGGGGCTCGAGGAGCTGTACCTCTGGCCGGTCAACAGCGAGAACCAGGGGCTGCCGCGGCAGGTCACCGCGCTCATCGACGAGGTCCGTGAGCGCGAGGTGCCCGCCCTGTTCTGCGAGTCGACCGTCTCCGGCGACGCCATGGAGCAGGTCGCGTCCGAGAGCGGCAGCCGTGTGGCGGGCCTGCTGTACGTCGACTCACTGTCCGCCGAGACCGGCCCCGTGCCCACCTATCTCGACCTGCTCGACCACGACCTGCACACCATCACCCGGGAGCTGACCGCATGACCGTGCAGCCACTGCCCTACTCACCGCACACCGGGCCGCCCGCTGCGGTGGTCACCGGCCTCACCGTGGACCGCGGCCAGGTGCGCGCACTCGACTCCGTCTCACTGACCGTGCCGTCCGGCGAGATCACCGTGCTGCTCGGCCCCAACGGATCCGGCAAGTCGACCCTGCTGCAGACCCTGCTCGGCCTGGTCACCCCGACCGCCGGGGCCGTACGCATACTCGGGCAGCCGGTGCGGAAGGCGTTGCGCAGCGGCAGGGTGTCGACGGTCCCCCAGAAGGACGCGCTCGACGAGGGCTTCCCCATCACCGCTGCCGAGGTGGTCATGCAGGGCCGGCGCAGGTTCACCGGGGCGTGGCGCCGACCGTCCGCCGAGGACCGGGACGCGGTGGCCGAGGCGCTCGGCCGCGTGGGGCTGACCAGGGTGGCCTCGCGGCGCATCGGCGAACTCTCGGGCGGCCAGCGGCGCCGCGTCCTCCTGGCCCGCTGCCTGGCCCAGGAGGCCGACCTGCTGCTGCTGGACGAGCCGTTCAACGGCATGGACGCCGGCAGCGAGGAGGTCTACATCGACGTTCTGCGTGAGCTCACGGCCGCCGGCCGCACCGCCCTGATCTCCACCCACCACCTCGGCACGGTCGAGCGACTGGCCGACTCGGTCGCGCTGCTCAACGGGCGGCTCGTGGCGCACGGCCCGGTCACCGAGACCACTACCCCCCAGATCCTGTCGACACTGCTCGGCGCGCGCCCACCCGCGGCGGCCACCGCAGCCGACCACACCGCCGAGGAGGCCCTACCGTGATCGATCTCCTTCTCGAGCCGATGTCGTACGAGTTCATGCGCCGCGCCCTGCTCGTGGTGGCGGCCTCCGGGGTCGCCGGCGCGCTGCTGAGCTGCTGGCTGGTCCACATGGGCTGGTCACTGATGGGTGATGCGGTCTCGCACGCCGTGTTGCCGGGCGTGGTGATCGCGGCGATGACCGGGATCCCGTTCGCCGTCGGCGCGCTTCTCGCGGCGCTCGTGGCGGTCGCGCTTATCGGCGGGGTCCGCGAGGCCGGCACCGTCCGCGAGGACGCCGCGATGGGCATCGTGTTCACCGCCCTGTTCTCGCTCGGCCTGGTGCTCGTCGCCCGCTTCCCCAGCCAGCAGGACCTGCACTCGATCCTGTTCGGCAGCGTGCTGGGCGTCCGCGACTCCGACCTCATCCAGGTGCTGGCGGTGTCGGCGTTCACGGTGATCGTGCTGCTGGCCTTCCGTCGCGACCTCGTCATGGTGGCCTTCGACCGGCTCCAGGCCCACGCCCTGGGCCTGCGCACCCGCGCCCTCACCGCACTCCTGTTGGCGACGCTCGCCACCGCGACCGTCGCGGGGGTCCAGTCGGTGGGCGTGATCCTGGTCGTGGCGACCCTGATCATCCCCGGCGCGACCGCCCAGCTCGTGGCCGACACCATGCGGGGGACGATGATCCTCGCCGTCGTCGTCGCCCTTGTCGGGGGCGTGACCGGCCTGTACTTCGGCTACTACGCCGACCTCCCGCCCGGGCCCGTCGTCGTCCTCACCCAGGCGATCATCTTCCTCGTCACGCAGTTGTTCGCGCCCCGGCGCGGAGTGGTGCCACGGGCACTGGCGGGCGCACGCGCACGGCGATCGGGGATGATGGCGGCATGAACGACGACCAGCCTTTGCGCCTGGCGGATCTCACCCCCACCATCCAGGCCTATCTCATGGCCGCCCACGCGCTGGGTGCCGGGGGCGAGCCCGTGACCTCGGGAGCGATGGCCGAACGGCTGGGGGCGTCGCCGTCGTCGGTGAGTGAGGGCGTGCGCAAGCTCGTGGCACTGGGCCTGGCCGAGCACCGCCCCTATGCGCCTGTCGAGTTGACGGAGACCGGCCGCTGGCTGGCGGTGGCGATGGTGCGGCGCCACCGGATCATCGAGACGTTCCTGGCGCGCTGCCTGGACTACCCGTGGGACGCGGTGCACGCCGAGGCGGACGCGCTCGAACACGTGGTCTCCGACCGGTTCGTCGACGCCCTCGACGCCTTCCTCGACCACCCGCGGCGGGACCCGCACGGCGATCCCATCCCCACGCGCGACGGTCGCGTCGATCCCCTCGGCGACACGCCCCTCGATAGCGTCGGCGAAGGCTCTACGGGTGTCGTGACGCGGGTCTCCGACCGCGACAACGCCGTGCTGCGCCACCTCGCCGACATCGGCCTGCGTCCCGACTCGCCGGTGCGCGTGGTCTCCCGCCAGGTGGAGCTGGGGATCATCACCGTGTCACTTGGCGGCGAGCCGGTGCAGGTCGGCACGCCCGTCGCGGCGGCGGTGCGGGTGCGCCTCGACGAGGCCTGAGCCCCGCCGCGCACGAGTCCTACGGGGGCGCGACGACAACGACGACGACATCACCCCGTCCACCCGTTCGGCCCGCGGTCACTCAGGCGGCGCGATGGGCGAGTGCGGGCCGGGCCCGGCTGGCCGGGGTGCCCGTCGCGCAGCGGTCGGTCCGGACGGCCGACGCCGGCGAGCCCTCCCGTGCGGCCCGACTCTCCCGCGCGGCCCGACCCTCCCGCGCTTCTCGGCGTGCCCGTGCGGCCGGGGCCCGCAGGCCGAGCGCCACCAGCGTGGCGAGCACCATCACTCCGTCGATCAGAGCAGCCGCGGGCGCGCCCGTGACGTCGTGGCGCAGCAGGAGCACGGCGGTCATCGTCATGGACGCCTTGTGGAAGATCACCACGAGCCACAGCACGGCGGCGCCGGGCGGGGTGGCACCGAGATAGGCGGACAGGGCGGCGAAGACGAGCAGGCCGTACGCCCGCCAGTAGCCGGTCAGCTGGAACTCGGGCGTGATGGTGGGCGCCTCGAGTCCGGCGGCGATGCCCAGGATCGCCGCGACGACGGCGGTCGTCAGCAGCAGCGCCCGGTACAGCAGCAGGTGGAGTCGATCAATGGCCATGGTCGGTATCGTCGCCCGGCGGGGTCGTCGGGCACATCGGGGAGATCCCCCGGTTCGCACCTGAGATCCGGGCCCGGCGGTGCGAGGGCCGCTCGTGTCAGTGTGGCCGTTGCGTCTTAGGGCCTCTGCTGCGGTCGGCGGTTCTCCCGCCATTCGCACGACGCCGCCCGGCCTGGCCCAGCATTGCCCGGCCCTGCAGCCCGGCCCTGCAGCCCGG
Organism: Dietzia sp. NPDC055340; assembly: GCF_053645335.1. Lineage (NCBI taxonomy): Bacteria > Bacillati > Actinomycetota > Actinomycetes > Mycobacteriales > Dietziaceae > Dietzia > Dietzia sp. NPDC055340. The sequence continues at coordinate 22,920 of NZ_JBSHML010000026.1, forward strand.
CCCCACGCCACCCGGTTGCAAGACGTCCCATCCCGGTCGCAAGACTTCTGGCGCGTTCTCTGCTCCTCTAATCGCACCTGCGGTCTTGCAGCTTCGTGTGCATGTCTTGCAACTCGGCTTTCGGCCCCGTCCGTCGGCCAGTCGGCCCTGCGGCACTGCGGCACTGCGGCTCGGGGGCGGTCTCGGTTAGAACATCACGCCCGGGTTGAGGATGCCCTGCGGGTCGAGTGCGGTCTTGATGCGCCGACTCAGGTCCATGACGTCCTCGCCGAGCTGGACGGGCAGCCACGGGGCCTTGAGCCGGCCGACGCCGTGCTCACCGGTGATGGTTCCGCCCATGCCGATCGCCAGGTCCATGACCTCGCCGAACGCCAGCTGGGCGCGGGCGGCCCGGTCGGGGTCGTCGTCCTCCAGAACGATGATCGGGTGGGTGTTGCCGTCACCGGCGTGGGCGACCAGCGCGATCGGGATGTCGCGGCTGGCGGAGATCTCCTCGATTCCGGCGACGAGCTGCGGAAGCGCAGGCAGCGGCACGCCGACGTCCTCGAGCAGCAGCGAGCCGACCTTGCCCAGGCTGGTGAACGCGGCGCGGCGGGCGACGGTGAACTGTTCGCCCTCATCCGGGTCGTCGGTGGCGAACACCTCGGTTGCGCCGTTCGCGCGGAACGCCTCGGAGATGAGCTCGGTCTCGGCCGCACGGTCGGCGCCGGTGAGGTCGGACTGCGCGAGCAGCATCGCCCCGGCCGAGGTGTCGAGCCCCATCCGCAGGTCGGCCTCGACGGCGCGGATCGAGACGTTGTCCATGAACTCGAGCATCGCCGGGCGGATGCGGCTAGTGATCGCCAGCACCGCCTCACTGCACGCCACCACGTCGGGGAAGATCCCCACGACGGTGGAGCGCGGCGGCTGCTCCGGGAGGAGTCGCACGATGATCTCGGTGACGATCCCGAGCGTGCCCTCGCTACCGACGAACAGCTTGGTCAGGCTGAGTCCGGCGGTGTCCTTGAGGCGCGCGCCGCCGAGACGGACCGCGGTGCCGTCGGCCAGGACGACGGTCATTCCCAGCACGTAGTCGGTGGTCACGCCGTACTTCACGCAACACAGGCCGCCGGCGTTGGTGGCGATGTTGCCGCCGATCGAGCAGATCTCGTACGACGACGGGTCCGGCGGGTACCACAGGCCGTGTTCGGCGACGGCCGCCTTGACCTCGGCGTTGTACAGGCCCGGCTGCACGGTGGCGGTACGGGTGACGGGATCCACCTCGATCGCCCGCATCAGCTCCGTCGACAACACGATCCCGCCCTCTACAGCCGTCGCACCGCCGGACAGGCCCGAGCCGGCACCCCGGGGAACGACGGGCACGCCGTGGGTGCTGGCCCAGCGCATGACCTCCCGGACGTCCTCGGTGGTGCGGGCTCGGACGACCGCCAGCGGCATGCCCGGGTGGGGCGCCTTGGCCCAGTCCTGGCGATAGCCCTCGAGCACGTCTGGGTCGGTGAGTAGCTGGGTAGAGCCCAGTCGGGCACGCAATTCATCGAGCTCGGCGGCGGTCACGCCGTGACTCGCGGCGTCATGGTCGGCGGCACTGTCAGCGGTGGAGGCGCTCATGCCGTGTGAACCTACGCCGGCGCGCTGGCGTCGACTGTCTCATCGACGAGTTTCTCCCCCACCGAGGCGTCCTCACGCGTGGATCCCGCCTACCGCCCCCGGTTTCCCGACGACGACGCGATGCAGGCATAGTGTCCTGGTGCCCTCGACCCCCGGAGCAGGACAGTCAGCCCCGGGGACCGCTGTACCCGGGCCCGGCCCCGCGTGGTTCGGGGCCGTCATGGGCACCGGCGGCCTGTCGACTCTGCTGCAGCTGCACGCGGACGCCGTGCCGGGGTTCGCGACGGGTGCCGTCGTGATGCTCGTCCTCGGCTGGGTGTTGCTCATCGGCCTGGGCTCGGGGTTCGCCCGCTCGATCGCCCGCGATCCGCAAGAGTGGTCACGGTCGGTTCGGGACGCCACGATGGTGCCGCTGTGGGGCATGGTCTCGATGGGCCTGTTGGCGGTGGGGTCGGCGACGTTCGTCGTGACCGAGACCCGGGTTCCGTCTCTGGCGTCCGTCGCGTTCGGGGTGGATGCCGCGCTCTGGGGCGCCGGCACGGTGCTCGGTCTGGCCACGGCGTTGGGTTTCGCGGTGTGGCTGATCTCGAGACGCCCTGCCCATCCGCTCCCCACCTGGGCGTTGCCGATGGTGCCGCCGATGGTCTCGGCGACCGCCGGCGGGGTGATCGCAAAGCAGGTCAAGTCCGAGGCGATCCGGTCGATCCTGGTCGGCGCCTGTGTGGTCTGCTTCGCGGTGGCACTGGTTCTGGGCGTCGCGGTGATCGTGTTGGCCTACCACCACGCCTGGTTCCGCACTCCCGTGCCGGTGGCACTGTCGACCACCACGTGGATTCCGCTGGGGATCATCGGCCAATCGGCGGCTGCGGCGCAGGTGTTGTCGGGCCCGTCACTGTCCGGCCTCGCCCGCGTGTACAGCGCGGTGGTGCTGGTCGCGGGTGCGGGCTTGGGCGCATATGCGGTGTTCGTGACGATCCGCGGGTTCGTGGCGCGGATGCCGTTCAATACCGGTTGGTGGGCGATGGCCTATCCGTTGTCGACGTGCGGGCTGGGCTCGTACTTCCTGGGCTGGCAGTGGGCGAGCCTGCTGACGGTGGCGGTACTGATCGCCATCTGGCTGCTGTGTGCGGTCGCCAGCGTGCGCGCGATCGCGGCGCCCCGCCACGCCTGACCCCGCGCCACGCCTGACCCCGCGCCACGCCTGACCCCGCGCCACGCCTGACCCCGCGCCGCTCTTGCCCCGTCACCGGAAGTCCCGGCTGCGCCCGATCGCCAGCCCGAGATGGAGCCGTTCGACCTTGTCGGCCACCACGCTGACCGCTCCGGAACGGTTCTCGACGGTGCCGCGGATGATGAGCGCCGGGGCCGAGGAGACGACGGGCCGGTAGCGCGCCCAGAGCCCGACCGAGCACACGATGTTGGTCATGCCGGTCTCGTCCTCGAGGCTGAGGAAGGTCACCCCCTCTGCGGTGGCGGGCCGTTGCCGGTGGGTGACGGCCCCGGCCACCTGGACACGACTGCCGTCGGGGACGTGCGCGAGGCCGGCGGTGGTGCACACGCCTTGGGAGTCGAGCCAGGGGCGGGCGTGGATGGTCGGGTACTCCTCGGGGCTGATGCCGGTGGCGGTGAGGTCGGCGGAGGTGAGTTCGAGGACGCTCATCCCGGGTAGAGCAGGGGCGTCGACCTGACTGAGACCGGGCAGCATGCCGGGCTTCTCACGGGCCGCGGTGGCCGCCGACCACAGTGCCGCCCGCCGCCCACCGGTACCGAGACAGTCGAGTGCGCCGGCGGTGGCCAGGGCCTCCATCTGCCGGACGCTCAGACCGGTGCGTCCGGCGAGGTCACCGGCGGAGGTGTACGGGCCGTGGGTGTCGCGTTGGTCGGCGATGGTGGCGGCCAGGTCGGAGCCGATGGCCCGCACCGATTCCAGTCCGAGCCGCACCTCGGTTCCCTGGTTCTCGCAGGTGGCGCCGCCGAGGGAGCGGTTGACGCACGGCCTGTGCACGGTGACCCCGTGCCGCCGGGCATCGGCGACCAGTGACTGGGGCGAGTAGAACCCCATGGGCTGGCTGCGCAGCAGGGCGGCGCAGAAGATCGCCGGATGATGGCATTTGAACCACGCGGAGTAATAGACGATCGCGGCGAAGGACTGCGAGTGGCTCTCGGGGAAGCCGTAGTTGGCGAACGCGCACATCTTCTCCCAGATCCGCTCCCCCACCTCGGGCCCGGTGTCTGGGGTTCCGGGCGGGCTGGCACCGATACCGTGCCGGTCGCGCATGCCGGTGAAGAACCGCTCGCGCAGCCGGGCCATCTTCTCGGGTGAGCGTTTAGCGCCCATCGCGCGGCGCAGTTGGTCGGCTTCGGCTCCGGTGAAGCCGGCGATCTCGGTGGCGATCTGCATGAGTTGTTCCTGGAACAACGGGATGCCCAGGGTCCGGCCGAGGACGGGTTTGAGCGCGGGGTGGTCGAAGACCGGCTCCTCGAGACCGTTGCGCCGCCGGATGTAGGGATGGACGGAGCCGCCCTGAATGGGGCCGGGTCGGATGAGCGCGACCTCCACCACGAGGTCGTAGAAGGTGCGCGGTTTGAGTCGGGGCAGGGTGGCCATCTGGGCCCGGGACTCCACCTGGAACACGCCCACCGAATCGCCGCGGCACAGCATCTCGTAGACCTCCGGGTCGGCCAGGTCGAGTTGGGCGAGATCCACGTCGAGGTCTTTGTGTTCGGCCGCGAGGTCGATGGCGTGGCGTAGGGCCGTGAGCATCCCGAGCCCGAGCAGGTCGAACTTGACCAGCCCGACGGCAGCGCAGTCGTCCTTGTCCCATTGCAGGACGGTCCGCCCGGGCATGCGCGCCCATTCGACGGGCACCACATCGGCCACGGGCCGGTCGCAGATGACCATGCCGCCGGAGTGGATGCCCAGGTGCCGCGGCAGGCCGACGAGTCTGCGGGCCAGCGCGAGCACATCCTCGGGGATGGTGCGTTCGGCCGTCTCCCGGTCATGGTTCTTCAGCCCTGACCAGCGATCGACGCTCTTGGACCAGGCGTCCTGCTGCCCGGTGGAGTAGCCGAGCGCGCGGGCGACGTCGCGTACTGCCGACCGGCCGCGGTAGGTGATGACGTTGGCGACCTGCGCGGCATGCTCGCGCCCGTAGCGGGCGTAGACGTACTGGATGGCTTCTTCTCGCCGGCCGGATTCGATGTCCACGTCGATGTCTGGTGGGCCGTCGCGTTCCGGGGACAGGAACCGCTCGAACAGCAGGTGGGCGCCCACGGGGTCGACGTTGGTGATGCCCAGGGAATAGCAGACGGCGGAGTTGGCGGCCGAGCCCCGCCCCTGACAGAGGATGCCCTCTCGTCGACAGAACTCGACGATGTCGTGGACCACGAGGAAGTACCCGGGGAAGCCGAGATCGGCGATCACCTCCAGTTCGCGATCGATCTGCGCGTACGCCTGGGGGGCCTGTTCCCGGGTGCCATAGCGGCGGGCGGCGCCGGCGTAGGCGTGGTGGGCGAGCATGCTGTCCTCGGTGTGGTCTGCGGGGACGTCGAAGGGCGGCAGCTCGGGCGCGATGAGGGAGAGGTCGAAGGCGCACTCCCGGCCCAGCCGGTCAGCGGCGGACACGGCGTGGGGCCAGCGCTCGAACAGGTCGGCCATCTCCTCTCCCGAGCGCAGGTAGGCACCCCCGGCGGCGGGCAGGTGGGCGGCGTGGCTCTCCAGCGCGTCACGAGCGCCGAGAGCGGCCATGACCGAGGCCAGACGCGCGTCCCGGGGGCCGGCGCAGTGTGCGGCGGTGGTGGCGACGACGACAAGACCCGCCTCCTCGGCGAGCCCGACCAGCGCGTCGCATCGTTCGGTGTCTTCTGGAACGCCGTGGCAGGTCAGCTCGACGATCACCCGGTCCCGTCCGAACAGGTCGACGAGCTGGCCCAGCGCCGTGCGGGCTGCCGCGACGTCGTGGTGGCCGGCTGCGGCGCCGTTTCTCTCGAGGGCACGTCGCACCCGGCCGCGTCGGCAGCCGGTGAGGATGTACCAGTGCCCGCCGGCGGCCTCGGCGAGTTCGGTGATCTCGTATCGCGGTTCGCTCTTGGCCCCGCCGCGCAGGTGGGCGTGGGCGATGGCACGCGAGAGCCGTCGGTAGCCCTCCTGCCCTCGGGCCAGGACGAGGAGGTGTTCGTCTCCGGGCAGGGACAGTTCCGCCCCGAACACGGTGGGCAGCCCGAGCTCCGCGGCTGCCTCGGCGAAGCGCACGACCCCGTACATCCCGTCATGGTCGGTGATCGCGAGCGCGGTGAGCCCCTGCTCGACGGCGGCTTCGACCATGGCCTCGGGAGAGGAGGCCCCGTCGAGGAAACTGAACGCGGTGTGCGCATGCAGTTCCGCGTACGGCACGCGGTCCTGCCCGTTCGACTCCGCCGGGTCCGGGGCCCTGTACGCGCCCCGCTTACGCGACCAGGCCGGGGTGTCGCCGCCGTCACCCGGATGTGGATTCTCGGGCCCACGCGGGTTGGGCCGGCCTGACAGCACCCGTTCGAGTTCCGACCAGCTCTCGGGTCCGTGGTACCAGTTCACCGTGCACCACCTGCCCGCTGCGGGTGCAGCCCGCGGCGGGAAGAGTGCCCGTGGTCAGAGCGCGGTGAGGGACTCCACGACCCATGCCTTGGCATCGGTGGGCGGCTTGCGGCAGCTCTGCGAGCGGGCCGGGAGGGGCCGGGTGCCGGTCTCGACGCGCCACGCACGCCCGTCGGTGTGCCGGACAACCGCGACGTGGGGGCTATCGGGGTCGATGTCGACGACGAGGTCGTCGATCCCCGCATCCACATCGGTGTCCCGGACCGCCACTTCCGCGACCTGTCCGGCCGGCGGCCACGTGCTGCGACCACGCAGATGCTCGGTGACGACCCTGCCGTCCAACTCTGCCTTGACGATCCGGACCGCCAGGTCGGTCTCCGCGGGGCCGTACGTGTAACCGGTGCCGGGCAGCAGCAGGACCGGGGCGAAGCGGTGCCCTCCGGTATGCGAGCACTCCCACACCGCGGCCTCGGGATCGAGATCGCGCAGGCGCTCCCCCACCTGTTCGTCGAGTACGGCCGCGACGGGTCGACCGCGAACGGCACAGCACTGATCGCGCTTGGCATGGGTGCACACCAGCGGGACCGGAGCCATGACCTCGCGGGTGCCCGGCACGTCTCCGCCGGGCGAGAGATCCAGATCGAGCATGTCCTCAGGTCCCTCGACCCTGCCCACGCGGATGCTGCGGCTACCCGGCCGGGTGTCGCAGAGATAGAAGCGGTGGCGGTCGATGCGTTGGCCCTCGCGTCCGGGGCGCCGGATGAACAGCATGCGGGATCCGCAGTCCGCGACGTGCTTCTTGAGCCGCTCGGACAGCTCCTCGCCCAATGCCTCACCGTCGAAGATGTCGCGTCCCCAGCGTCCGGGAACCTCCAACAGGATCCACGAGGTCTCGTGGGCGGCGGTCCCTGCCGGCGGTTCGTCGTCGGACTGGAAGGAGCACCAGCTCGGCTGTGCGGCGGAATCGATGATTGACACGCCCCCATGGTGCCCCACGGGACAAGGATGTGTAACTGTAGCCACCTTGTGGGACAAAAGTGACTGGAGGGATCTAGCCTGGGAGTATGCGTATTCGACATCGCCGCCTTGCCGCGGCCGCCGCTCTCACCGCCGCCGCGTCGCTGGGGCTGGCGGGGTGCGGGGCCGACTCCTCGACCGATGCCCCCGTCTCCGGTCAGACCACCACCGCGGGTTCGTCTCCCGCCGCACTGGCCGACATCCTGTCGCCGGACGAGACCGAGGCCGCCGACCCGTCGAACGGCCCGTCCGATTCCTCGCCCAAGAGCGCGGAGGCGGACGAGTCCTCCCCCGATCGCACGCAGCTGGTCGTCTCCGAGATCCGCATGGGTGACTTCCAGGGCAAGGACCGCGTGGTCTTCGAGCTCGACGGCAGCGGCACCCCCAGCTACACGGTGGACTACGTGGACGCACCTGCCCAGCAGGGCAGCGGCTTCCCCATAGAGGTCTCCGGCGACTCGTTCCTCCAGGTGATGATCCACGGTCAGGTCCTGCCCACCGAGACCGACATGGAAGAGGCCCCTGTGGGTGTGATGACCGGCGATGCCGCGGCCGGGGTCACCGGCGTGGCCTTTGCCGGGCAGTTCGAGGGGCAGGCCCAGTCCGTGATCGGACTGGAGGGCACGGACCGCGGATTCTCCGCGTTCCTGCTGCAGAACCCGACCCGCCTGGTGGTCGACATCGAGCGCTGAGTCCCCGGACGCCTCGGGGACAACTGTCTGACCGTTCACTCGTAGACCCCCTCGACAGCCCATCCCCCCGGCTCGTCCCCGAGCGGGCGGCACAGCAGCAATGCCGCCGCCCTCTCGGGGACGACCTGCATCCGGGCCCGGGGCCGACGCGACGCGCCCCCGGGTGCGGGCTCCCACCACGCCTCGTCGACGGTCCACGGGCGTGACCAGCCCAGAAGCGGGCAGCGCCGCCCGCCCACCTCGACGACGGCGGGCCGACCACTGAGCAGGCCCCGCAGGGTCACCCCCACGGCGGTCCCGACCTCGGTGCGCAGCATGACTCCCCCGGACAGCGGAACCCGCGCAGCGACGGCGGCTCCCGGGTCACCGTTCTCGCGGATCTCCAGCAGATAACCCGGCCCCGGCCACACCACCGACGGTGACGGCGCCGGTAGCGCGCCCGGCCACGGGCCCCGGGCGACGGGCTCCGCGGGAGCGTCCCCGTACGGCAGCGACTGCACGCGCTCGGCCGGCCCACGCCCGCCCGCATCCACGGGGATGCGTACCGCCTCCGGCCCGAGCAGGCCCTGCACCCGCACCAGCGCGCGGTGGACCCGGGCCTCAGCCAGGCCCGCCTCACCCCACAGCCCTTCCTGCACGTGACCGGCGGGGACGACCTCCACCGGCTCGAGGGCCAGCGCGGTGACCGCTCCCCCGGCCCCGCCGGAGATCGCGGTACCGGTGAGCCAGCCCTCCAGCTGCCAGCGCAGTCGGTCGGCAGTGCCCTCCGGGGTCAGCGGCGCCGAGCATCGCCACACGCGGTTGACCTCCCGCCCGTCCTCCACGTGTGCAGTGATGGACAGCCTCAGGCAGGACACCCCTGCCGCCGCGAGCGTCTCGTGCAATTCGCCCGCCAACCGCCGTCCGAGGAATGCCGCCTCGTCGACGCGTTCCAGAGGCGGGTCGCACCGGTGCTCGATCGCGGACCCGGCCGGCACCGGGGTCACCGACGGCGGACGCCACGGCACAGCCCGAGCGATTCGGTGCGCGACGGTGCCCGCCTCACCGAAGCGGGTGGCCACGTCCCGGGGCGCGATCGCGGCGAAGTCACCGATCGTCCGCACGCCGAGCCGGTGCAGGAGTCCGACCAGTTCGGACAGCACCTCGAGATCCCCCAGCGCGGGCTCCACCACGAGAGCCCCCACGGGCAGGTCCGCCAGGTACTCGGCGTCCGCGCCCGGCTCGAGCAACGCCGATCCACGGGCTCCGAGCACCGCCGTGGGCAGCTCGTCCGCGAGCCCGACCTGGCACTCCACCCCGGCCGCCGCAACCGCGTCCATGACCCGGGTGACAACCTCCTCCACCCCGCCGTGGAACCGCAGTGCGCCGGCGGCGGAGAACACGAACAACCCGGGCCGCAATACCTCGATGCCCGGAACCACCGCGTCCAACGCCTGCACGACGGGCTCGAACCAGGCGGCATCGCGGGCCTCATCCGTCGCGACCACCACGAGCTCGGGACACCGGAACTGCGCCTCACGTCGACGTAGGCCGCGACGCACCCCGACCGCCCGCGCGACGGCGTTACACGCGAGCACGCCACGGGGCCCGACGACCGCCAGCGGCAGATGCAGGCCGTGCCCCTCGGCCCGGGCCGCCGCGACCGCCGGCCAGTCCGGGCACCACACCGCCATGACCCGGGCACTCATCCCGCCGCCACCCATTCCGCGGTCCGGGCGGGGGCCGCGCGGCCGGAGCAGCGCACCACGGTGGAGACCGAGGCCAGCCGGCCCGCCCCCGCGCCCAGCCCTCCGTAGCGGCAGTGCCGGCCCGCCAGCGTGAGCTCCGCCCCGGGCCAGCCGGGGCCCACGAGCAGCACCGCGCCCGCGGCCCGCACCCGGCCGGCGATCACTCGCGCGCGTGAGGGGGCCACAGCCGCGACACCGGGCCCGAGCAGGACCAGATCCAGTCCGTCGATCAGCACGGACACGACCGCCGCGGCGTCAGGCCCGGGGTCCGGGACCAGCGCCAGACAGTCCAGCCGGCCGCCCTGCTCCGCCACCGCCGCCACCCCGAACTCCGGCCACCCCACGACCGCACACCGGACCCCGGCAGCCGTGGCCGCGGCCAACAACCCGACCCGCAGCGTGGCGCTACCGCCGACCGCCGTGACCCGCCCCGCGGGCAGCACACCGCCTGGCAGAAGCCCGGCCACGGACCCCGGCACGGGCACCCCGGGCACCCCGGGAACTGCGGGAACTGCGGAAGCCACCGGTGGCGCCGATGCCGGCACCGCGAGCGGCGGAAAAGCCGGCAGATCCTCGGGAGCAGCAGACCGCCCTGCCGAGATCACTGCCGCCGCCGACGACAACGAATCCGACGGGGACCCCGAAGCCTCGGGGAAGGTCCCTGTACCTTCAGATGTCTCCGCACCCTCGGTCGACGAGAAGGCCGCGGCACCCGGGACCGACCGAGCTGCGGCCGGAAGTCCGCCACCGGGCATGGACGCCAGTCGACGCCGCAGCTCAGCCACCCGATCAGCAGTACCGAGCTCCGACAGGTCCGCACCCGAACGGTCGACAGCAGAACCGCGCACTACCATCATCAGAACCTTCCGCCACGGGCGACACGCCGCCACCGCCTAAATCGAACTATTTTTCGACCGTGACGAACAGTGAACACTACGGGTACGACACTGCGCAAGAACGCCTGTTCGATAGAGGTTCCTGTCGCTATCGCCCCCGGGGTGGCTGTTTCCGGTGATGCGGGAGGGCCCGGTGTGGGCGTTGTCGTCGTCGTTGTCGTCGTCGATCCTGCTGTTCATCCGGACTCCACCCACGATGTCGTACCGGGGGCCTACCCTCGGTGACCATGAAGGCCTCCATCGGGAATCGCATCGTGCTCATCGGCGCCGGGGACGTGGGTATCGCGTACGCGTATGCCCTGGTCAACCAGGGCCTGGCCGACCATCTGGCGATCATCGACATCGACCACGACAAGCTCGTCGGCGAGGTCATGGACCTCAACCACGGCGTCGTCTGGGCGCCCTCCCCCACCCTCGTCACCGAGGGCACCTACTCCGACTGCACCGACGCCACCATGGTCGTGATCTGCGCCGGCGCCGCACAGAAGCCCGGCGAGACCCGAATCGACCTCGTCGGCAAGAACATGACACTGTTCGAAAAGATCGTCGGTGACGTGATGGCGACCGGCTTCGACGGCATCCTGCTGGTCGCCACCAACCCCGTCGACATCCTCACCCAGGCCGCCTGGCGCTACTCCGGGCTGCCCGCGAGCCAGGTGATCGGCTCCGGCACCGTTCTCGACTCCGCACGGTTCCGGTTCATGCTCGGCGAGCACTACGGCGTCGCCCCCATGAGCGTGCACGCCTCGATCATCGGCGAGCACGGTGACACCGAGTTGCCCGTCTTCTCCTCCGCCAACGTCTCCGGGGTGCCCCTGCGGCGCGATCTCGACGGAGACCCGGCCAAGCGGGAGCGGCTCACCCAGATCTTCACCGAGACCAGGGACGCCGCCTATCGGATCATCGACTCCAAGGGCTCGACCAGCTACGGCATCGGTATGGGGCTGGCCCGCATCACGCGCGCGATCCTGCGCAACGAGCAGGTGTCACTGCCCGTCTCAACCCTGCTTCGGGGCGAGTACGGGCAGGAGGGCATCTACATCGGCGTGCCCGCCGTGATCGGGCGGACCGGCGTGCAGAGGGTGGTGGAACTGGAACTCGACGAGACCGAACGGCAACAGTTCGCCCGCAGCGCGAGTGCGCTGCGGGCGGTGTCGGAGCAGTTCGAGGTCCTGCGCTGAGTCAGGGAGCTCCGGGCGGATCGCTGGCCGGGAACGACTCCTCGCCCCACTCGTCGGCCAACTCGTCCTTCGAGTTCGGGCGGTTGTCCCGCTCGTCCTTCTCTTCCGACTTGTTCTCGGCGTGGTCAGAGTTCTGCGGATTCGACATGCACCACTCCCCTCCTGCCGCACCGGGGCGTGCGACGTGGTCCACGGTACCGGTCAGTGCGGTGGCTTCAACCGAATGGACGCGGGTCGGATTCAGGAAGCGTTCAGCGGACGGAAGAAGCTGGTGGGACGTTCGGCGGCCCGGCTCGATCCGGGGATTCGGGGGCAGTCCGACGCGATCAGGTGAACGATGGGACCGAGAGAGGGAGACGACCGTGCACACCACCGATTACACCGACACCCTGATCCTTCCCGCGCCAGACACCAAGGCGCAGACGGCGACGGCCCCGCCGGCCGGTAAAGGATCGATCGCCGAGCTGCAGTACGAGCGGCTCTCGGCCGGCGACTACGTCTGGACCAGCGACGACCTGATCTTCGATGCGCACTGCCAGCGCAAGGGGATCGCCGAAACCGACCGGCCCGCTGCACGCGCGCAGTTCTTCTCCAAAGGACAGCCGTGCCTGCGCACCTCGCCGCTGGCCAAAACCTACGGGTGGGCGTTGCACTTCGATTCCGCCGGGCGGATCGCGCTGCTGCCCATGGGCTCTGAGCGCGTGGCCGAACTGGAAGCCGATCCGGCAGTGACGGTCAGAGCCGCGATGAAGAGCTCGCGCTGACCCGATGTGGATCGGGACGGGCTCGGTTCTGGCGGACGGTTCCGGGTTGCCGGGTTGCCGGGTTGCCGGGTTCAGCTTCTAACCTGGCGCTGGTTCCAGCCGGGCTCGGCGTCCGGGAGAGCGCGCAGCCAGTCCAGGACCGGGCGGGTGATCGCCTCCGCGAACTGCGCGTATCCGCCTGGGCCGGGGTGCGCGCCGTCCCCCGCGGCCACCTCGCGCATCCACGCCCCGCCGGGCCGCAGCGCATCGAAGGTCGGCACGAACGGAACACCCGCCTCGGCGCACACGGACGCGATCGCCTCCGCGCGGGCCACGGTGCGCGCATTGACCTCGTCCCACAGGACCGGCGGCGGGCCGACCACCAGGAACCGCCCTCGCGGCGCCCGGCCGATCATGCCGCGCAGCGCCGCGACCGTTCCCTGCTCATCGACCCGTTCGACCTCGACACCGGGCTCGGCCCCCGCGACATGCATGACGTCGTTGACCCCGAACTCGGCGATCACGGCGGTGGTCGGGAACGCGGCCCGACGCCGGTCGACCTCATCCCAGCGGGCCAGGATCATCTCCGAGGTGTCCCCGCCGATCCCCGCGACCGTGGCGTGCAGGTGCAGATCCTCGCGGGCGGCTGCCTCCACCAGGAGCGCGGTCCAGCCGCGGCCGGTCTCGTCGCCGTAACCGGCCACGAACGAGTCGCCGATGATGCACACGGGCAGGTCGCGGGGTTCGCTCACGACGTCACAGTAGCGTCGTCGACAGGAATTCGTGCACGGCCACTCGGCCGATGAGTCACATTGCGCTCCGCGGCGGCGAGCGGTCAATACGACGAAACCCATTCCGCGACCTGGGAGAACGTGAGCGGGTGGGACCACTCGCCGGGGAGGCGGCGGGTACGTGCGGAGCAGGCAGGGCGGGCCGGGCAACTGGTCGGCCTCACCTCAGCGGTCCAGGCTGCGAACCGAGCGAAACCGGGAGCGCCGGGCGAGCGGGCGGCCGACCCGCGATCAGTCGAGGTGGCGGGACTGCGCCCAGCGGGTCAGCGCGTGCCGGTTCGACTGCTGGGTCTTGCGCAGCACGTTCGAGGCGTGCGTCTCCACGGTCTTGACCGAGATGAACAGCTCCTCGGCGATCTCCTTGTACGTGTAGCCGCGGGCGAGCAGCCGCAACACCTCTTTCTCGCGCGGGGTGAGGGAGTCGACCTCGGGGTCGTGCACGGGCTCACCGCGATCCTCGGGCCCGGGGGCGGCGCGGGCGAAGGCATCCAGCACGAAGCCGGCCAGTCGCGGGGAGAACACGGCGTCGCCGTCGGCCACCCGGCGCACGGCATCGGCCAGCTCGTCGCCGGAGATGGTCTTGGTGACGTAGCCGCGGGCGCCGGAGCGGATCACGGCGATCACGTCCTCGGCTGCATCCGAGACGCTCAGCGCGAGGAAGGTCGGCACGTGCGCGGCCTCCGCCTGCGCACCGCCGGACGTCGCGCCGGGGCCCACAGCGCTCGAGCCAGAAGCCGCCGAGCCAGCAGAGCCCGAACCAACCGAGCTCGAGCCAGCAGCACCGGACGCCAGCACCGATCGCAGCACGGCCACGCCGCCACCGTCGGGCATGTGGACGTCGAGCAGCACCACATCAGGTTGCACGCGCCCGATCCCGGCTACCGCCTCGGCCACGGAGCCGGCCTCGCCGACTACCTCGATCGCGGCCTGGCCACCCAGTTCGGCGCGCACGCCGCTGCGGAACACCGCATGGTCGTCGACGAGGAAGACGCGGCACGCCCTACTGCCGGCCGCGCCGGCCCCACCGACCGCAGCCGCGCCAGACTCCCCGGCCGAAGCCGCACCGGCCACGCCGCCCACCACCGGCTCACCCGTCACCTGCGCACCTGCATCATTCGCCCTCCAGCGGCATCTCGATCCCGATCTCGGTCCCCCGCCCGAGCGTACTGCGCACGGTGACGGCGCCCCCGCGACTCTCCACGCGGTGCCGGATCGACTGCGCGAGTCCGTGTCTGTCGGCGGAGACCGCGTCGGGGTCGAAGCCGGCGCCGCGGTCGCGGACGAACGCACTCAGCACGCGCCCGTCGTTCTCCACGAAGACGTCCGCGGTGTCGACGCCGGCGTGCTTGGCGACGTTGACCAGCGCCTCGCGGACCGCGCCGAGGACGGCCTCCTCCGTGTCGCCGACCGCGCCGTCGCCCCCCACCACCACCTGGTCGATGCGCAGTCCGTACGCGTCCTCGAGGTCGCCGACCATCACCTCGACCGCCCCGGCCACGGTGGTCGCCCCGGACGACATGCGCGAGCCGGCGCCGAAGAGCCACTGCCGCAGTTCGCGTTCCTGGCGTCGGGCCAGGCGCGTGACCTGCGCGGGGTCGTCGGAGCGCTTCTGGATCAGGGCGAGGGTCTGGAGGACGGAATCGTGCAGGTGGGAGGCGATGTCACTGCGCTCGGCCTCCCGGATCCGCGCAGCACGTTCCTCCTCGAGCGAGTGCCACAGCCGCAGCCCGACGGGGACCGACAGCAGTCCGACGCCGACCAGCGTCGCGACCACCGCGAGGAGAGACGACCGGAGTGCGGCGAACTCGACCTGTCCCAGGACGACGACCGCGAGTCCGACGACGACGAGGGTCGCCCCTGCCGTGACACGGGCCCAGTCGAAGGCGGACCGTGGTGAGACCTTTCCCCCGCGGTCGTACTGCTGCCAGACGAGCCCGGCGCCCAGGGCCACCACGAGGACGGGGACGATGACGTTCAGTCCCGTGGCGGTGGTCAGCATGAACGACAGCACCGCGCCCACCATCGCGACCGCGACCAGCGCCTTGCCGTGTCGGCGTTCGCGCGGATCGACGGGGGGCGCGTCCACGCGGGCGGGGGCGGACGGCAGGAGCACCCACAGCGCCGAGTACAGGACCACGCCGGCACCGGAGAGGATGGCGAACAGAACCATGGCCAGCCGCACGTGGGTGACCTTGACGCCGAGGTGCTCGGCCAGGCCCGCGCACACGCCGCCCACGACGGAGGCGTCGGTGACCCGGGTCAGCCGTGGGTACCACCGGAAACCGGCCGGAACCGTGCCGGGCGGACGCAGCGCCGGGGCACCCGGCGGCACCGGGCCGCGCGGCCCCGGGCGCGTCGCGGGCCCGTTTGCCGGAGCGGGCGGGCCCGCGGATTCGGCGTCCGACGCACGCACGGGCTCGACCGGCGCGGGGTCGGTCGCGTTCTCACTCATGAAACCAATGGTCACAGATCGTCCCGGGGTCCGCATCGGGGGCCGACCCTGAGATTCCCGGGGTCCGGATATCAGGGTCGGTCCCCGATGTGCCCGGGCCCCCGGCCGAGCACGATGTGAGTCATGTCCAGCACGAGTACCCACGACCTGTCAGCAGAACTCCGCTCCCTGTGGCGGACCCGTCCCGTCCGGACCCCGGATGATTCCAAGATCGCCGGCGTCTGTGGCGGATTCGGTCGGCGCTACGGCATCGACCCGGTGCTCATCCGCGTCGCGTTCGTCATCGCCGCCCTCTGGGGTGGCGCGGGTGTGTTCCTCTACGCGCTGATGTGGCTGCTGCTCCGTGCCGCCGGAGACGAGGCGTCCAAGGGCGAGGCGCTCATCGGCCGGGGCCGGGCGTCCGGGTCCAAGCTGACGGCGGTGGCGCTCGTCGTCGTCGTCCTCATCTCGGCTCCGACCTTCGGCGGCTCCGGGCAGACCTTCCTGCTCGGCGCCGGGTTCCTCATGACCGCGGCGATGCTGGTCGGCTGGTACGGGTTGTTCCGACGCTCCCCCGAGCCGCCGGTCGGCTGGGCCGACGTGTCGGCGCCGCGTGCCCCGGGCGCAGGGTACGGCGCCGGTGGTCCGGCCGGCGCGACCCACCCGGGCGCCGCCCCCGGCCCGTGGCAGCAGCCCGGCTCCGGCCCCGACGCCCCGCACGGCCCGCCGGTCCCGCCGTCGTGGGATCCGCTCGGCGCCGCCCCCTTCGCGTGGGACCTGCCCGAGCCCGGCATCCACATCGCCGACAAGGCGCAGCCCGCCCGCAGGTCGCGGCTGACCAAGATCACGCTCGGCCTGGCGCTCATCGCCGCGGCAGTCGCCGCCGGCCTGTCCACGATCGGCGGTCTGGCCTGGCTGGACGCGACGCGCATCGCCGCGGTCGCCCTGGCCGTGGTGGCCGGTGGACTGCTCATCGGCGCGTTCACCCGCCGGGGTCACGGGCTGCTGGTGGTGGCCGGCCCGCTCGCCGGGTTCGTGCTGCTGGCCTCGCTCGTCCAGGTGCCCGAGGGCGGCTGGGAGACGATCGGCGAGAAGCGAGTGGAGATCACCTCCCCCGAGCAGCTGAACGTCCCGGTCGCCCATGAGCTCGGCTCGGTCCGTGTCGATCTGCGCGGACTCGAACTCGACCGCGACCGCACCTACAGCATCTCCAACGAGATCGGCGAGGTGCGCGTGCAACTGCCCGAGGGCCTCGAGGTGGACGCGAACTGCCGCGTCGAGGTGGGCAGCATCGACTGCCCCGCCCCGTCCGAGAACCCCGACGGCCCCGTACTGACCCTGGATGTCTCCACCGAGATGGGAAGCGTGAAGGTGACCCGATGAACACCATGAACCCGCAAGACCAGTTCCCCGAGCAGCCGTTCCGCGAACAACCGTTCCCCGAGCAACCGCTGTACGAGCCGCTGCCGTACGGGACCGGGTTCTCGAACCCGCAGCCCCTGGGCTTCGGTGTCGGGCCGGTGGAGCTCGGGGCGGCGGCCGCGGGCACGACCGGGAGCGCCGTGGAGGTGACCGACCGCAAGCGGGCCGGGTCCCCGATCCTGGCCGCGGCGGGTCTCCTCTCGATGGCGGTGGCCGTGTGGGCGATCCTCGGCGGGCCGGTCATCACCCCGACCGTCCTGCTGGCCGGCGGGCTCGTGCTCACCGTGCTCGTGGGGCTCATCATGGTGGTCCGGCGCTGAGCTTCATGACCCCAGGCGCAACGCCGCCTATCGGAAAGCGCGCCACCTGTCAGATTGCGCAGGTGGCGCGCTTTCCAATAGGCGGCGATAGCTTCGGCGGGTGCCGGGGCCCGTCTCTCCACCGAGGGGCGCGGGGCGCTGGAATACGACTAGCGTCTGCCGCTCGAGATCTCCCATCGCAGGCGCCGGGGGCGATTGAGGGCCGGGCTCCCCATTCGATGCCATCCGCCCCACAGCCGCACGCCAATATGGCGTCTCGCGTGAGCCTGTCGGTAGTTGTCAACCTGTTTTGGACAGGTGGTTGATTCCGGTTGTGGTGGGCAGTGGTGGTGCTTTTGGTGGTGTGCGGAAGCGTTCGGGGTGTT
>NZ_JBSHML010000027.1:0-35160 GCF_053645335.1 Dietzia sp. NPDC055340
CCTCGGAGATGTGTATAAGAGACAGCGCCCTAGCCGTGCATCGATCGCCCAGCCCCCACCGATCCAGAGCGGCAGATTTCGCTCATCTGCCGCAGCTAGAATTTTGTGTATCAATGTGACCTGCGTTGTGTCCATGCGGCCTAACTTTGTTTTAGGGCGACTGCCCTGCTGCGTAACATCGTTGCTGCTCCATAACATCAAACATCGACCCACGGCGTAACGCGCTTGCTGCTTGGATGCCCGAGGCATAGACTGTACAAAAAAACAGTCATAACAAGCCATGAAAACCGCCACTGCGCCGTTACCACCGCTGCGTTCGGTCAAGGTTCTGGACCAGTTGCGTGAGCGCATACGCTACTTGCATTACAGTTTACGAACCGAACAGGCTTATGTCAACTGGGTTCGTGCCTTCATCCGTTTCCACGGTGTGCGTCACCCGGCAACCTTGGGCAGCAGCGAAGTCGAGGCATTTCTGTCCTGGCTGGCGAACGAGCGCAAGGTTTCGGTCTCCACGCATCGTCAGGCATTGGCGGCCTTGCTGTTCTTCTACGGCAAGGTGCTGTGCACGGATCTGCCCTGGCTTCAGGAGATCGGAAGACCTCGGCCGTCGCGGCGCTTGCCGGTGGTGCTGACCCCGGATGAAGTGGTTCGCATCCTCGGTTTTCTGGAAGGCGAGCATCGTTTGTTCGCCCAGCTTCTGTATGGAACGGGCATGCGGATCAGTGAGGGTTTGCAACTGCGGGTCAAGGATCTGGATTTCGATCACGGCACGATCATCGTGCGGGAGGGCAAGGGCTCCAAGGATCGGGCCTTGATGTTACCCGAGAGCTTGGCACCCAGCCTGCGCGAGCAGCTGTCGCGTGCACGGGCATGGTGGCTGAAGGACCAGGCCGAGGGCCGCAGCGGCGTTGCGCTTCCCGACGCCCTTGAGCGGAAGTATCCGCGCGCCGGGCATTCCTGGCCGTGGTTCTGGGTTTTTGCGCAGCACACGCATTCGACCGATCCACGGAGCGGTGTCGTGCGTCGCCATCACATGTATGACCAGACCTTTCAGCGCGCCTTCAAACGTGCCGTAGAACAAGCAGGCATCACGAAGCCCGCCACACCGCACACCCTCCGCCACTCGTTCGCGACGGCCTTGCTCCGCAGCGGTTACGACATTCGAACCGTGCAGGATCTGCTCGGCCATTCCGACGTCTCTACGACGATGATTTACACGCATGTGCTGAAAGTTGGCGGTGCCGGAGTGCGCTCACCGCTTGATGCGCTGCCGCCCCTCACTAGTGAGAGGTAGGGCAGCGCAAGTCAATCCTGGCGGATTCACTACCCCTGCGCGAAGGCCATCGGTGCCGCATCGAACGGCCGGTTGCGGAAAGTCCTCCCTGCGTCCGCTGATGGCCGGCAGCAGCCCGTCGTTGCCTGATGGATCCAACCCCTCCGCTGCTATAGTGCAGTCGGCTTCTGACGTTCAGTGCAGCCGTCTTCTGAAAACGACACCACCCTGCCCTTTCCCTGGCGTTTTTTGTCGCGTGTTTTAGTTGCATGAAATAGAATACTTGCGACTAGAACCGGAGACATTACGCCATGAAAGACAAGAGCGCCGCCGCTGGCCTGCTGCTGGGATATGCCCGCGTCAGCACCGACGACCAGGACTTGACCAACCAACGCGCCGAGCTGCACGCCGCAGGCTGCACGCGCATCTTTGCCGAGAAGATCACCGGCACCAGGCGCGACAGGCCCGAGCTGTCCCGCGTGCTCGATCACTTGCGCCCTGGCGATGTTGTGACTGTGACCAGGCTTGACCGCCTGGCCCGCAGCACCCGCGACCTGCTGGACATTGCCGAGCGTATCCAGGCGGTCGGCGCGGGTTTGCGCAGCCTGGCCGAGCCGTGGGCCGACACCACCACCCCGGCCGGCCGCATGGTTCTGACCGTGTTTGCCGGCATCGCCGAGTTCGAGCGTTCCCTAATCATCGACCGCACCAGGAACGGCCGGGAAGCGGCCAAGGCCCGAGGCGTGAAGTTCGGCCCGCGCCCTACCCTCACCCCGGCGCAGATCGAGCACGCCCGCGAGCTGATCGACCGTGACGGCCGGACGGTGAAGGAAGCGGCCGAGCTGCTGGCCGTGCATCGTTCGACCCTTTACCGGGCGCTGGCGCGTGGCGAGGAAGTGACAAAGACCGAGGCCCGCCGACGTGGTGCGTTCGCCGAGGACGCATTGAGCGAAGCCGACGCCCTGGCGGCCGTCGATGATGAACGCCAGGAAGAAGGCCCCGCGTTCCTCGATGGCGACGGCCCGGCCGCCGACCTGCCGCCGCCGCCGTATCGAACGCAGAGCCTGCCGCAAATCCTGGCGGCCCTCCCCGATGACGAGCTGGCGAGCTGAACACGATGGTTTACGGGCAGACAGTCGAGCTGCGCGCCGATCCTACCCAGGACGACACCGACCGCTACGGCCGACTGCTGCGCCACGTCTACATCGACGGGCAGAGCGCAGCCGTCGTGCTGCTCGAAGCAGGAGCCGCGCACGAGTACACCTACGATGCGCCCTACATCGGCCAGGCCGAGCACCGCGACGCTGAGCACACAGCGCAGGCCGACGCGCTGGGAATGTGGGGGAGCTGCACCGGATAATCCGCCGAAACCATAGACACAACTAGACCTATTAGGTACAATAGACCTATAAACCCCATAACCCCGAAATCAAACCGAGAGGAAACATCATGACCAGCTACATCAACTTCACCGGGAACCTGGCCAAGGCGCCCGAGCTGCGCACTGACAAGAACGGCCGCCCCTACACCTTTGCCCGCGTGATCCGCACGGATCGCGTGAACAAGGGCGGCGAGTTCGAGGACGGCGGCACCGAGGGCTACGACGTTGCAGTCTGGGGAGCCGACGCCGAGGCGCTGTGCGACCTGGCTGAGCGTTGCGGGAACGTGCGTGTGAACGTCGCGGGCGAAGAGGTGCTGGACACCTACACGAACGACGAGGGAGTGACCCGCACCGTGCGCAAGGTGAACGATGCAGAAATCACCGTGAGCCTGCGCGGCCAGACCGTCACCGTCGAGCGCCGTAACTAGGCTGCCGAGATAGTGGGCTGCCAGAGCGCAGCCCACTATCTGCCCCCAATAGGGGTATTAGTACCATTAGACCTGAAAGAAGGGCACCATGATTCTCGCGTACTGCAACCAGAAAGGCGGAGTGGGGAAGTCCACCACCGTCTACCACCACGCCCGCGCCGCGATCCTCGACGGACAGCGCGTGCTCGTGATCGACGCCGACCCGCAGGGCAACATCACCAGCGTTCTCACCGAAGACATGCAAGAGGGCGACGTTGGAGTGGCCGACGCACTCAGCAGCCGCAGCAGCGACACCCTGGCCGACGTGCTCGTGCCCGGTATCTGGGAAGGCCTCACGGTCGCGCCGACCGTGGGCGACAACCTGGCCGACGTGCGCAACGAACTCGTTATCTCATCGGAGCCAGGCCGCGAATCGCGGCTGCGCGCGCAGCTCGCCGCGATCCAGACCGAATATGACCTGGTGCTCATCGACTGTGGCCCCGCTATCGACCCGTTGACGATCAGCGCACTCACGGCAGCCGACGCCGTCGTGATCGTCTCACAGTCGAAGCTGTGGAGCGTCAACGGCCTGGCGAAGCTGATGAACACCGTGAGCCTGGTGCGCGAGCACTACAACCCGCGGCTCACAGTCGCCGGACTCGTGCTCAACGCCCACGAAGCGCACACACTCGCCGGAGGCCACTGGGCCGACGAGCTGACGGCAGCCGCCGAAGCTGCGCAGCTCCCGATTCTCACCCCACCCGTACCGAAGCGGCAGGCAATCGCAGATGCCACCGAAACGGCCCGAGGCCTAGACGAGGGCGACGCGCAGGCGCGCGAGCTTGCCGCGATCTACGCCGCACACATTGACCAGCTCAAGAAGGGAACTGCTCATGTCTAAGAAACCCGAACGCCGACGCTCGCAGCTCAGCGGCCTGTCGCCCGTAGCGCCGACGAGCGGCCGCGTCGAGCCAGAGAAGCCGGCCCCTGAGAGTGCAGCACCCGCAGCGGCCGCGCCCGCTGCGCCAAAGCGCACCGTGGCGGCCGCCAGCTCGAAGCCTGGCACCCGCACGAAGATGGGCTATTACGCCGCACCAGAGGACAGCGAACGCATCCGCGCAGCGTTCATCGCAGCGAGGAACGCAGGGCGGCCGTATCGGTCACTCTCTGACTTCCAGCTCGAAGCGATCCTTGACCAGGTAGTGCGGCTCGAAGCCGAACTGAACGGCGGCCGACCGTTCGAGGGCGCACCCGCGCACAGCCTGTCACCCGGCCGCCCGATGGAGTAGGGGAGTAACCACAATGGCAATCAACGAGGAACAGCGGCAGCTCGAAATCGCCGCCGAGGTCGAAGAGCTGGCGCGCACGCTCGCGCACTCAACTCGAGCTGTACCGCACCCGATCGACTCATACCGACTGCTCGGTGAGCTGGGCGCAACCATCGACCATTTGGCGCAGGTGATCGACCAGCTCGGCAAGTGGCACAGCCGCACCGAGGACGGCACGCACTACAACGGCGAAGACGGCGACGGCACCGGCAGCGCCCATGCGGCCGCTGACGAGCTGACAACCGCAGCAAACATGCTCAGGCTCGCATCGAGCCACGTTGGCCGGGCACACAGCCATAACGGCGTCGTGCGTTGGTATCAGGAGCCGCAGGAGAGCTGATGAGCGCGCTACAGATCATCTACTACGTCGGGATCGTCGTAGGCATCGCCATGTTCGTTGCATCATGGCTGATCCGCCGTAAGCAGATCACCGAAGGCCCGCTGGCCCGAGCTGAGAAACCGTTGATGCTCGGGGGAGCGGCCGTCACGTTAGCCTTCGCGCTGCTCGGCTTCGCCACGATATGAGAGGGGCAGCTATGACTCAGAGCGATCAGATGAGCGACGCGGAGCTGGCGCGTGAGATGAGCCGACTTGAGGCGGCGATAGCCGCCGCTGCGAGTGACGAAGAGCGGCAACGCTGCAATGCGTTGTTGAGCGAAGTGCGCTTCGAGCTGATGAAGCGCGGCCACGTCGCACAAGGTGGAGGCTGCGCCCAATAACGGTCGTTTTCGGGCAGCCGTGCCGGACGGCCCGCCGAGGCCGCGACACGCCGTTATCTGACCGACCGAAACCTATGACCGAAACCAACACCGACCCGAAACCCGACTTATACCGTTTACGGGCAGGCCGGTAAAATTAGAAGCACACCAGGAGGTGCAGCATTATGTCGCAACCATCATTTGACGTAGAGGCCCGCTGGCCCGAGCTGTTCGACCAGCTCGACGCTGACCAGCGCCGAGCCGTTGTGCGCTCGCTCGCGGCAGGCTGGCATGAGGGATGGGAGCCGAACCGCGAAGACGTGGCCGACCTCATCGACTACACGCGCTGACGACGGACACGAGAGACTGCCCGTAGGCGGTCACGAAGGTGCCCGCTGGCGGACGTGAGAGTTGCCCGCTGGCGGTCATGGGATCTGCCCGACACGACATTGTTTCCCGGCCCGCTTGGGCGGTTCGGGGCCCCTCCTCGGGTGCGATAGCGGTGCTGAAGCGCCCATCGCCCCGAGGAGGGACAACATGAAGTCTGCCGAGGAGATCATGGAAATTCTCGAAGCGTTTGATCTGACAGGGTCGTATCGGGATGCCGGCGAGCTCGCCGGTGTCTCGCACCACACCGTTGCCCGCTATGTGACTGCTCGTGATGCGGGCCGGTTGACCGACAAGCCGGCGGCCCGTCCGCAGTTGATGGACGAGTTCATGCCGAAGGTCGAGGAATGGGTGGAGCGCTCCGGCGGCAAGATCCGCGCGGACGTGGTCCACGACAAGCTGCTCGCGGTGGGGTTCACCGGCTCGGAGCGCACCACGCGTCGGGCGGTGGCGGCGGTGAAGAAGTCCTACCGCGTGGGCCATGCGCGGGTGCACCGGCCCTGGGTGACCGAGCCGGGCCTGTGGTTGCAGTACGACTTCGGTGACGGTCCGGTGATCGACGGGGTCAAGACCGTGCTGTTTTGCGCGTGGCTGGCGTGGTCACGGTTCCGGGTGGTCCTGCCGATCCGCGACAAGACGGCCCCGAGTGTGTTCGCTGCCCTGGATGTGACGTTGCGCCGCCTGGGCGGGGCGCCGACGTATGTGCTGACCGACAACGAGAAGACCGTCACCGTTGAGCACGTGGCCGGGATGGCGGTGCGCAACCCGCAGGTGGTGGCGTTCGCCCGCCACTATGGGGTCACGGTGCTCACGTGCGAGCCCGCGGATCCGGCTTCCAAGGGTGGTAGCGAGTCCACGGTCAAGGTCGCCAAAGCCGACCTGGTGCCCAAGGACACCAACCTGCGCGGCGAGTACTCCTCGTTCGCTGAGCTGGAGGAGGCCTGCGAGCAGTGGTGCGAGCAGATCAACGACCGGGAGCACCGCGTCACTCGGCGGGCCCCGGCCGAGATGCTCGCCCAGGAACGGGCCCGCCTGCACACCGTGCCGACCGAGGCATACACGGTGGCGCTGGGGGCGACCCGGCAGGTGCCGGTGAACTCGCCGATGGTGACGTTTGAATCCGGACAGTACTCGGTGCCGCATACGCTGCTCGGTCAGACCGTGTGGGTCCGCGCCTATGGTGCCGGCGCCGGCGAGCAGATCGTCGTGGTGCACGTCGGCCCCGACGGGCCGGTGGAGGTGGCCCGACACCTGCGGGCCACCCCAGGCAGTCCGCGGCTGGCTGATGCGCACTTCCCGGACGCCCCGGCCGGGGCCCTGCACCGCCAACCCAAGGCCCGCAACGCCGCGGAGGCGGCCTTCCTGGCCCTCGGCGACGGGGCCCGACTGTGGCTGACCGAGGCCGCCGCCGCGGGCACGGCCAGGATGCGGGTGAAGATGGCCGAGGCCGTGGCCCTGGCCAAACTGTTCGACCCGGGCGAGGTCGACTGGGCGCTCGGTCACGCGGCGCTGCACAGCCGGTTCGCCGAGGCCGATCTGCCGTCGATCCTGAACCACCACGCCGCCTCCGGCGGTGCCGGCCAAGCCCACACAGCGGGTGAGGACCGGTCGCTGACCCAGGGCACTTCCGGATGGGCCGCCCTCGGCGGGCAATCACCGGTGGCCGCCGATTCTGAGGAGGTAGACCGATGACCGCCACCGAGGTTCCGGCGCTGGGTGTGCCGGCCAGTCCGCCGCTGCCCGCAGACCTGGATGCCGTGTTGCGGCGCCTGAGACTGCCGCACATCCGCCGTCATGCGCCCGAGGTGATCGCCACCGCCAAGGCCCAACGCTGGGACCCGGCCGAGGTGCTGCGTGCGCTGTTGGCTGAGGAGGCCAGCGGCCGTGACCGGGCTTCGCTTGCTACTCGACGCGCTGCCGCCGGGTTTCCCACTGGCAAGACGTTCGACGCGTGGGACGAGTCCGTCTCCTCGATTCCAGCACCGACTCAACAGGCGTTGCGGACGCTGGAGTGGGTGCACCGCAAGGAGAACCTCGTCGTCTGTGGGCCCTCTGGGACCGGCAAGACGTTCCTGCTCGAGGCCCTCGGGCAGCAGGCGGTCGAGGAGGGACTGAAGGTCTCCTGGTTCACCCTGGAAGACCTCGGCGTTCTCCTGCGCAGTCACCGCGCCGACGACACCGTCACCAAGGCCATCGCCAAGATCCTGCGCGCCGACCTGATCATCGTCGACGACATCGGACTGCTGCCGGTGGCCACCGACGCCGCTGAAGGGCTTTACCGCCTGGTGGACGCCGCCTACGAAAAACGAGCCATCGCGATCAGCTCGAACCTGCACCCGGCCGGCTTCGACGAACTCATGCCCAAGACCATCGCCACCGCGACAGTGGACCGGCTCCTGCACCACGCCCACGTCTGCCAGACCAGCGGCGACTCCGTCCGCCTCTCCCAAGCACTCGCAGGCCAGGGGGTGAAGCCCTTGGCCTGACAACCCGAGGACCCGAGATGGCCAGCCCCTGGGCAGATCCCATGGCCATCTCCGGGCAGATCTGGTGACCGTCACCGGGCAGGTCTCAAGACCGCCCCTGGGCAGAACTCACTGGCCCTTGACACAAGCTTGCGGCAACACCGCACCACTAGACGAGCCCCCACTGTTCTAGACTCGGACACCACACACCAACAGCAATGGCCCCACCACTTCGATGGGGCCATTGCTGTATCGGTCGGGTGGGAAGTGTCAGCGGGCTTCCGCGATGCGTCTTTGGCGGCGCAGCTGCCAGTAGCGCGGAATCGTCCACCGCAACGGCGTCTTGTCGATCACCACACGTGCCAGACGCGACCGATAATGCACGTCATTGCGGACCGCGAACGACCAGTGCCCGACGAACCATGCCACCATCCCCAACGCCATCACCGTCGGCGCCCAGGAGCTCGACTGCACCGCACCACAGAACCCGATCACCGCGCAGATTCCCCCGATGCCGCGTGCCAACGGCGGCACCAGAAGCGAGGCCACCGCGACCATCGCCACGGCCTGTATCGCGGTCTGCACGTCCCACATGACACCCCTCCCGTGTTGGCGTTCGTCCCGTTACATCCCGAACTCAACCGGCGGAGGTCCGAGCCACTTGGTCAGTGCCTGTCCTGCTTTGTCAGTGTGCTCGCCCGGCCCGACACGACAAGGCCACCACGGTGCGGATCGCTACTTGTCCTCGTCGGCCTGCCCGGAGGAACGAAACGCGTCCAACAGTTCACGCAAGGTGTCCGAGGTGGCCTCGGCGCGCACCCGGGCGCGGTCGGCCTCCTCGGCCTGGACGCGCGCCTGCTCTGCCTGACGCTGCATCGTCTCGAGTTGCTGGCGGACCTGGGCCAGCTCGGTGCGCAGCTGCTCGGCGTCCCGGACCGCCTCATCTCGGGCCGCGTCGGCGTCTGCGTGTTGCGCGGTGGCGGTCTCCGCCGCGGCGAGAGCGTCGGCCTCGCCGGCGCGCGCGGCATCCAGGGCCACCGCGGTGGCCTCGTCTGCCTGCTCGGCGGCGCGCTTCCACGCCGCCGCCCACACCGAGGCCACCATCGCCGACATCGGCTCAGACAAGTCCGGGGCCTCGGGAACCTCGCCTGCTGCGCCCGTGGCGTGCTCGCGCATCCACGCCGCTACCTCGCCGATCCGCACCCCCGCCTGTTTCTGCACCGCCCGCACGGTGACCTTGTCCCCCCGCGCGACGAGTACGCCGTAGGCGTGAGCGATCTTCTCCGACGACGACATGGCAGCCCTTCCAGATTCAGTATTCGGTAACCGGTAACCGGTAACGCGATCTGTTACCAACGTTACCACAGGCGCCGAACCGAAGCATCCCCGTCGCGCCAGTGCGCAGCAAACCGGCCGGAACCTCGCCGTCGGAGCACCCCTGCCAACCAACGAGGAACAAGGCGGGTCCCGGGCCACCGCGGCCCGCGCCACACAAGCCTGTCGCGCCCGAGTGAGACAATGGACTACGTGCTGATCGCCTATGTCGACGAGTCCTACGACCAGGACCTCTATTACATCGGGGCAGCAATCGCCGACTACGACCAATGGGAGCAACTCCACCAGCTCTACACGCAGATCGCCGAGCGAACCGCCACGAAACACGGCACCGATCCCACGGCTGAGTTCCATGGACACGAGATCATGGGCGGCGCAGGACAGTGGGCCAACCTTCGCGGCAAACACCGCGAAGCAGCTGGCCTCTACAGTGCCGTCCTACGGGCAGCACAACACGCGGGCGTGCGGTACCTCTTCGAAGGGGTGGACGTCAGACGCCTCAACGCCCGATATCGGTACCCGCAACAGCCCCACACCGTAGTGTTCCGCCACCTGCTCGAGCAGATCGACACTTACACTGCCCAACACGGCGCCGGAGAGCAGGCGATCGTCATCGCCGACGAGATCGCCACCAGCGCCCAACACCAGGACCAGTTCAGCGCCTACCAAGACTTCGGCACCGGCGGATACCGGCCAAGCCGACTTCAGCACATCTCCGCGCCCATCAACTTCGCCGACTCACGGCACACCCCCGGCCTACAGGCCGTCGACATGGCCGTCTACATCCACCGCCGAGCCCAGGCGGTGCACAATCAGCACCCCCGAGCTCAAGCAGTCACCGACAAACTCGCCCACCTGATCTACCAAAACACCCACCGGCAACGCACCTGGGAGCCCTAAATAAAACGAGGGCCCCCTCGCGGGAGCCCTCGGCAGGCAACGTTCCGGTATCCGGCCCGTTGTGCCCCCAGACTACCGCGCCACACCCAATCCACACCAGACCCCGACGAGGCTCACCAGGTGATCCCGCACGCCCTAACGCTCAGCGAAAGCCGCCAAACTCGTATGCGCAGGAACGTGTGGCAGACCTGCTGCTGCGCCTTGGATGCCTAGAGGATCGTGCCGAGCATTACACGGTGCCTGATGCGTGGCGATCGCAGCTCGAGTCAAACTGTGGCCCCAAAACGGGGCTCGACCAGCCATTATGTGAACGCCGATAACTTACGTTATGTAAAGCTGAAGCTGCCGAGTTGTAGATCCCGCGAACTCGACACCTCACCGAACTGCCCCTCACCCGTAGTGCCCGAGACCCCGCGTGACTAACCGTGTCACCTAACCGTGCATCAGCCCCCGCAGCAATCCCATCCCAGTGGATGGCCGAACGGCTGGCCTGCTCGATGATGGGTGTCATTGGGCCGGAGTCCATGGACCTGTTTCAATTTCGGCTGCCGCGACCACGTCGAACGGGGCGGGCCCGATGCTGCTGCCCTCGTCGGTTTCGATCCGCGCTGGGATGGGGTCGGCGCCGTCAGCCAGGACAACCTCGACGCGTTGTGGGGTCGTGGGGTCGGCCGCATCGCGGTAGCCACGCCAGAACACAGTTGCTTCTGCCCGCTCTTCTGGCATGAGCCCGAGGCCATGTGCCGGGGGCGTAACCGGAAGCCGGTACGCCTCAAGTGAGCGGTGACGAATGTTGAGATCCTGTCCGCCTTGGGTGATATGGAGTGATGGGTGGCCGCGCAGCGCGCACGCGCTTTGCCCGACGTTGTGCGCTACGAGCGTGGCTGCCGAGTCGCCGCTGGCAAACTCCCAGCCGGTGAGGGCGACGGTGATGGTGGCGGGACCGCATGGGGGGAGCCCGGCCGTGGGCAAGGACGGTACCGGTTGTTCTTGCGACCCGGGCGCGGGGAGGGGCTGCGGCTCGGGTGTGTTCTCGGGTATCGCCTCCGGGGCAGGGCCCGTGCGGGCCACAGCATCGGCCGGTGGGGCCGGGACGGGTGTGGCAGCGTAAGCCGCAGCCACGCCGATCGCGAGCAGGCCGGCTGCCAACACGGCGCACCAGCGCGACCGGTGAGGCGTGCCGACGGCGGTCTTTACCTGCTCATCTCCACTGATCGCAGCTGCGTGGGACCTGGAGAGGAACAGGTACACCGTCATGGCGCCGGCGATGTTGCCCGCGAAGATAGCCACTATGGCTCCCACGAAGAAAAGGGATGGCCACAGCAGTGCAGTTGCTAGTGCTCCGGTGATTAATACGGTGGCGACCACGAGGGCGGCTGCGAACCACGCCTGGCGCTGCCTGCCTGTGCTCAGGCGCAGTGACCACCAGATCAGGACTGCGGCGACGACGGCGGACCATGCCGCGGCTGCCAGCGCTCCGATGAAGGTTTGGCGCGAGGCCGCGGCCAGCGCCGTGATGGGGCCTAGGTGTGATGTCCAGGGACGTTGTTGAGTCGGTCGAAGGGTACGCCGCCAATCGCAGAGTGGTGTCGGTGGTGGTTGTAGAAGTGGAGCCAGCCGGGCAGCGCCAGGCGTCGTTCGGCCTCTGAACCGTAAAACCTGGCATAGGCCCAGCCGTCCCCGAGCGTGCGGTGGAATCGCTCGATCTTCCCGTTCGTCTGCGGCCGGTAGGGGCGTGTCCGCTTGTGTCGGATGCCGAGCCGAGCGCAGAAGTCCCTCCATGCGTGGGATCTGTATGCCGACCCGTTGTCGGATAGGACTCGCTCGACGGTCACGCCTCGTTCGGCGAACCAGGCCACGGCGCGTTCGAGAACTCCCACCGCTGTGCTCGCCTGCTCATCCGACCAGATTTCTGCGTATGCGACGCGGGAGTGGTCATCGATGACTGTGTGAACGAACGCCGTCCCGGTGCGCGGCTTGTGATCTTTTCCTCGTGGTAATCCCGGAGTCGCGAGCTTGTTCCGTGCGCCTTGCTGCCGACCTACGTAACGATGTCCACCGCCGTCGGGGATGTTGCCGAACTTCGTGACATCGACATGAATCAACGATCCCGGATGAGGATGCTCATATCGCCGCAATGGCTCGCCAGTGACACGATCGATATGCGAGAGGCGGTTCACGCGGCAACGGACGAGGACCGCGTGAACAGTCGACGTCGAGAGACCAAGTCGCGCAGCGATCTGGGCTGGCCCCAGTCGAAGCCGCCAGCGCAGGTTGATGATCTTCTTCTTGACATGCTCGGGCGTCCTGCCTGGGATCCGGTGCGGCTTGCTGGAGCGATCCTGCATCCCAAACTCACCCTCTTCCCGGTAGCGGCCTGCCCATTTCCGGGCAGTGATCGGGGAGACCATGAACATCTTTGCGGCGATCGTGGCCGGATAGCCGTCTTCGACAATCAGCCGAGCTAACCGGAGACGGGCACGAGGAGTGAGAAGAGCGTTCGGATGGGTCATCAATTGGCCTCCGCCGCGGTCTTCGTAAGCGCGCGTCTGGTGAGAAGCATGATGACGAGAGCGATCGCTGTCAGCACCGAAGCGACCCAAACCGGCGCGAGCAGCCCCAGCCCGGTCGCGAGCCCGAGCGCACCAAGCACGGGCCCCGCTGCAGCTCCGATATTCAATGCTGCGGTTGCGTACGAACCGCCCATCGTTGGCGCACCCGATGCTGCATACAGCACACGCGTGATCAGAGTACTGCCGACGCCGAACGACAGGAATCCCTGAACGAGGACGAGGACGATAAGCGCAACGGGATGAGATGCGACCACTGCCAACACGATCCAGCCTGTCAGCAATAGCGGTCCGCCGACTGCGAGCACGAGGCCAGGTCGTTGATCTGATAGTCGTCCTGCGATCGTGACGCCAAGGAACGATCCGATGCCGAACATCACCAGCGCGACGGACACCCACGCTTCGGCCAAGCCCGCGGTCTCGGTCACGATGGGTGCCAGGAAGGTGAATGCCGCAAAGGTCCCTCCGTTGATCAGCGCTCCGAGTGCCATGGCCAGGATGAGCCGCGGCGTCGCCAACTGGCTGAGCTCGACACGGAGCCTTGGTGAGGTCGCGCTAGTCTCGCTCCGACCAACATTGTTCGTGACGCCACGAATGACTCCAACGGCCGCGGGAATACAGAGGATGGCGATCGCCCAGAACGTCGTTCGCCAGCCCAGCGCTGTGCCGAGCAGTGCCCCGGCGGGGACGCCCACGACGGTTGCGATCGTCGTGCCGGAGAGCAGGATCGACAGTGCACGCCCCTTCTGGTTCGCTGGCACGAGGGTAGTGGCCGTGCTCAGTGCTACGGCGAGGAATCCTGCGTTTGCGAGAGCGCTGAGCACCCGGGTGATGAGCAGGAGAGAGAACACTGGTGTCATCGCTCCGATGACGTGGCTTCCCGCGAACACGAGAAGGCAAACGATCAATGTGAGCCGCGGTGGCCAACGGCGAGCGAATGCCGCCATCACTGGCGCGCCGACGACCATACCGACTGCGAATGCGGAGGTCAGCAGGCCCGCAGTGCCGACCGAGACGTCAAGTTCGGTCGCGATCGCGGGGAGCAATCCCGCGAGCATGAATTCTGAAGTGCCCATGACGAAGACCGCCAGGGCAAGCATGTAAAGGGCAAAAGGCATCGAGTACTCCGAGGTGTGAGATCAAGAAATGGTTCTTCTTGTCACCACGGCCAGCGCCCCGGGTACGCCAGACATACGCCCACACAGATCGTGGGCGTCGTAACTAGTGGTTCAAGGGGCTGGCGGTGTGACCGACAACCCCTGACCTGTCTGATTCGGGACTCGACATGCCCCAAACTCTAACATGCCTTCAATGGCAAGCGGTCTGGACAGATACTTCTTGAATCGGCACGGTGTCATTACGGGCGGGGGCCAGAACAACGTCCCTGGACATCACACCTAGGGCGGTGGCCGTCGCGTAAGCGCCCCCAGATCCGAAGAATCCACCGGGCGCGTTGCCGGCCCGGTGCGCCTTTCTCGGCAGGGTTGCACCAATAGCCAGCCAGGCCAGTGCCCCGAGCACCAGCGCCCCGCATCCGATGGCGAGATATCGAATACGCGCCGTTCGCCACAGGCCCTCAAAGGGGGTGTCGTTGCAGCCGAACAGCCAGGCCGGCTCTTGGCACAGACCCGAACTGTGTACGGCGACGGTGGTCAGCACGGCCAGACAGGCCAGGACAGAGGCGATCGCCAGTACGCGCGCGGTGATAAGCGGAGACATCCCTCTCCCCTCCGGTCAGCGGGCCACGCGTCGCCACCGAGTCGGGGGCGCCGCTGTCGGTCGCCACAGTGCCCGCGGGGGGCGGCGGCAGTCTAATCTCGCTGTGCCCGTATTGGATAGGAGTCCTCAATCGGGGCAGGTGACGGGGGGTCGTGTCGGGCAGAATGTGCCTATGTCGTCTCGCTCTGGTTCTTCGTCGCGTGTTGACCTCACGCGCCTGTGTGCGCTCTTTCTCGCGGTCGCCGAAGAGCGTCATTTCGGCGCGGCGGCCGACCGACTGGGCACTACCCAACCGACGGTGTCTCAGGGACTGCAACGCCTGGAGGGCCATCTCGGGGTGCGATTGCTGGACCGGACACGCGACGGCGCGGTAGTCACCTCTGCGGGTCGTCATCTGCTTCCGCTGGCCCGCACTCTGGTCCGCGACGCCGCGCATTTCGAGGCAGCCGCTGGAGAACTGGCTAGCCGAGGGTTGACGTTCGCCGTCGGCGCGTCTGCCACCACCCCGGCTCATCTCAGTGCCGCCGCCGTGACGTCGATGCGCTCCCAGGTCGAGTCGGTGACTGTGGCCCGCGGGCAAGGACCCGAGTTGGTGTCGCGAGTCGAGAACGGCGAGCTCGATGTGGCGGTGTTGGAAGATCCGAGCCCCGCCGGGGATCTCGTGCGCGGGGTGATGCACCGCCTTCCACGCCGACTGGCCGTACCGGAGGGCATGATCTCCGATCCGCGGGCGCGTATCCCCCGGCAAGAACTTCGGCAGTTGGATCTGGCCGTGACACCACGAGCCACCGGACCGGCGGCTTGGGACCTGCTGATTGACCTCCTCAAAGAGGCAGGCATCGACCCACGGCCGGTGGAGGCCCCGAGCAGCGCCGACGTCCTGACCCAGGTCGCTGGCGGTTCAGCGTTCGCGGTCGTGGATGCCTTCAGCCCCACGATCGACGGCGTGCAATTGCTGGACCTGCCCGGCCGCTTCGACCACCGCTTTCGCGCCCTCGTCCACCCGGACCGGCAACGCACCCCCGACGGCCACGACATCAGGTCCCTCGTTGACAGGGGGCTGGCCAGGGTGTGCCGCACGGTGACTGGGGGCCCCACCCCGTGACCGCGCTCGATCTAGTCCGTGCCGAGCTAGCCTTCGCCGGTTGCGACGGGTGGTGCTACGCCGAGCTCATCGATCGGCCCGGCACCGGTCTGGGTATCGGCCAGGACGTTCCGGTGGTGGTGGCCTCTATGTACAAGCTGCACCTCATGGTGGCGGCCTGCCGCGCGGCAGCGGCCGGCACTCTGGACCTGACACAACGGGTCACCATCACCCCCAATGAGCACACGCCGGGGCCGACCGGCTTCGCCCTCTTCGCCGACGACGTCGAGGTCTCGATCCGCGATCTCGTGCGCATGATGATTACGGTCTCAGACAACACCGCCGCCGAAGCAGTGCAACGCCTCCTACCCGCGGGCGCCCTCGACGAGACTCTCTTGGCCCTTGACCTCCAGACCACGGTGATCCGCGGAGGTGTGAGAGCCCAGCAACAACTGACGATCTCCGAACTCGGCGCACACGACTGGCAAGACGCCGCCCACCTGCTGGCAACCGACCCCGCCACCGACCAGGTCCACGCCTACGACCCCGCGTACGTCTCGCACAGCACTGCCCGAGCGCTATGCCAGCTGATGCGCGCAATCTGGACGAACACCGCCTCCGACCCCCAGCAGTGCGCGTTCATGCGGGAGGTCCTAGGCCAGCAGATCTGGCCGCACCGCATCGCAAGCGGGTTCCCTTTGGCATCGACAGCGGTCGCCGGCAAAACCGGCACCATTGGCCGGATCCGCGCCGAGACCGCCGTTGTCCAACCGGACGGTGAGCCACCGGTCGTCGTGTGCGTTGTAACCCGGGCAGCCCGCGCCGACGCGGCGCTGCCCACAGTCGACACCGCCATCGGGCGTATCGCGCGGCTCCTCGTCAACGAGATACGAACAGGCGCTCAGCTGTAGCGATAACGTCCGCCAATCACGGGCGGCGAACGCGGCACTTGGACAGGTCAGCAACCCGACGGCTTTCATAATCGCATGCACCGTTTGCGCCGCTCGACGCTCGCCGTGATCCTGACCGCCACACTCCCCTTGGCGTCCTGCGGCCTGTTGTTCTCGGATCCGCGTCAGGAGAACCTCGACGGGTTCGTTGACGCCCTCCAGCGCAAGGACGCCGTCGCGGCCGCAGCGTTCACCTCTACACCGGAGGTTGCGGCCACTGACCTGCAACGCACCTTCGACGGGATCGGCACCACGCAGATCTCCGCCCGCGTCCCCGACATCGGAGACTCGGTCACCACGCGACACGAACTCCAACTGCAATGGCGGGTACCTTCCGGCGACACCGCCACCAGCACAGGAATCGTCACGTTCGCACCCGGCGACACGGTGGCGTGGTCACCATCCATTCTCGACTCTCGTGCGACCACCGGCGGCTACCTTGGCTACTCGGACACCAAGAAGTACACCGCGCCCATCGTCGACCGAAACGACATCCGAATCATGGGCTGGGCCCCGGTCACAATGGTCTCACTGGCCCCCGATTCCCGCGCCTCGGCAGCGCAAGTCGCATCCCTGCTGAACGAAATCGAACCATCTATCACGGCGGAGACGATCCGAACCGGGATGGCCGCCACACCCGGTACCGACTACACCGTGGTCTCGCTTCGCCAAGAAGACATTGAGCCGATTCGGGGCATGCTGGAGACTGTCCCCGGGATCAGCCTCACCGAACAAGGTCGACTCGTCACCTCCGACCCTAGGATTCACTCCCCGGCCTTCGCCGGCCTGCCCGACTACTGGAACGAGCGCCTCACCGCTGGCGCTGGATGGGCCCTGCAAGTCATCAACCCCTCGGGCACCTTCGAACTCGGCGGACGCGAACCCGAGAGCCTGCGCAACATCGGAACCACCATCGACGTCGCCCTCCAAGCAGCCGCGCAAAACGCCGTCGACGCCCTAGACGCCCCAGCAACGATCGTCGCAATCGAACCGACCACTGGCGGGGTCCTGGCCGTCGCCCAGAACCCCGCCGCCGACGCCCAAGGACCCATCTCGTTGACCGGCCTCTACCCGCCCGGATCCACCTTCAAGACAGTGACGACAGCAGCGGCACTCGACGCCGGCCTGGCCACAGCCGACACCCCCCTTGCCTGCCCCTCCCGGGCCACCATCGAGGGACGATCCATCCCCAACGACAACGAGTTCGATCTCGGCACCGTCCCGCTACACACGGCATTCGCCCAATCGTGCAACACCACCCAAGGGGCACTCGCGGTCCAACTCAGCCCCGAGGCGATGCGCGACACCGCCGCGCGACTCGGGTTCGGTGTCGACTTCCACGCGCCCGCACTAACCACCGTCACCGGACAAGTACCAGTGACCACCGGCGGAGCAGCACGCGTCGAAGCGGCCATCGGACAAGGCACCGTCACGGCAAGCCCATTCGGCATCGCAGTCATGGAAGCCTCACTCGCCAACAACGGACAGATGATCCTGCCGACCCTCATTCAAGACGAACACACAACCTCCGACCAGACACCCGACCCTCTCCCAGCCGAAACCGTCGCCGCACTCCGGACGATGATGCGCGAAACCGTCACCAGCGGCTCCGCCAGCAGCCTGGCCGACATCGAAGACCTCGGCGGCAAAACCGGCACCGCCGAAACCGGAAACGGACCAGCCCACGGCTGGTTCGCGGGAATCGTCCACGACATCGCATTCTGCGCCTTCATCGAAGGCGCCGACAGCTCAGGACCCGCCGTCGCGATGTCAGGCCAATTCCTCCGCGGCGCCGGAGAAGCCCTCACCCGCTAAACCGGCCCACCCAAACTCAGAACGTCTGTCGACCCCCCGTACAGATCGAACGCCGATAGCCAGACCTTATGTAAAGGGGAGCGCACCAAGGCTCTTGAGCTGGCTAGTCATCGAGCGACTCGAGTAGGTCAATCAGCTCTTCGATGCTGAACTTGATTCCGTTTCCTTCGCGGGTCTTACCCTTCATCCACTCGCCGGTAGCTTGGCCGATCCGGAGATCTCCACGATGGTTGCCCTGGTTGTCGGCGATGGCCAGGCTGATGCCCTTATTCTTCAGCTCGATGGTGACGCCGCTGAGGTCTGCTCTAATCTGCATCCCGTCATCATTGACGAGTTCCCATGGCGCGCGCCACCGGCTCGCGGTTCGCAAGTGAACTACAGCGCGCCGCCGGACGAGGCAGTTCTTGACCACTGGCCGGGCTTCCGTGTCCGCAGGCACCGCTTCCTAGTATCTAGCTGCGGATCTGCTCGCTCGTTCGCGCCCGAAAGTGTCGGCTACTTCGTGAGGGAAACAGCGGAACTCCGACGAGATCGAGGCTTGGGACGACAATCAGTACGAGAAGCATCGCATCGCCTTCGAGCACGCGGAGATCGGCGAACCAGAAGAGCCCGATCACTCATAGCCAAGAATGGGCGCCCCCTGAGACCGGGGCCATCACGTCATCGTCATAGTCCTCGCCAGCCTGACGATAACCATCGGATTCGCCAGTTCCCTCCCCAATCAAGACGCCCCGCCACCGCCCGCAGTCCTCGCACGCGCGCATCCTCAAGCTGCCGCAGAAGCAGCGCTCCGCCACGAACCGACAGTGGAACGCGATCTCGTTATGCTTCAGCGCCCGAATCCACATCTTGCGGCGCAAGGGTCACATCGTGGACACGGTGAGAGAGCATGACGGGTTGTCCCGCTCCTTTTACCGCGGTCATCGCGACGAAGATGACAGCGCCAACACCTAACTCGGGTGTGTCGTACACAGCACATATAATCGGGCCACCATCTTCGGAGGGGTCCGGCGTGAATTATCGGGACTACATGGACGATCAGACCTGCCGGCTCGTAGAGCAGACTCGGCAGCAGATGATCGCTGGGATGATCCCGGAGATCAGTCAGCCCACGTTCGACATTCCCCAGCTCGCCAGGCCCCGATTAGGTGCAATGGACCAGCTCAACAAGCAGGCCAGTGAGATCGCCGGCACTGCACTCCTGAGCAACACCCGTCTCGAGGCACAGCTCGACCGGCAATCGAAGAGGTTCGCTGATGCCGCACTCCAGCGCTTCGGCCACATGGGGCCATCGATCAGCGAGCAGATCGAAACGTCCGGAACAAACGATTTCGGCACCTACTTCGGCACGGGACTAGGCGTTATCGGGCGGGCACAAGAGGCACTGAAGCTAATCAACCGGCCACCCACAGTCTTCGAAGCGCTGTACGGGACCAAGGGCTCCAGCTCCCTGTTCGACACCATGGGCCCTACCGTCTCGCAGATGACCGCCCGCCTGGCGGACACGGACGCGTGGAAGGGGCTCGGAGCCACTCCGGCTTACAGCGTCTACGAAAATTGGCGCCTCGCCAACGTTGGGGCACTCGCCAATATCGACGGTGTCTTCGGCTCTCTCCGAGAGGCGATTGACTTCGAGGGCTCACTGAAGACGTCAGGGCTGGCCCAGGCTGTCTTCTTCGAAGCAAGGAGGTTGCTGGACGACCAAGCCGCCAGGCTGGCTGAAGCCGAGCTCACTGAGACTGCCAACACCGGGGTTGATGAAGCACTCGAAGCAGACCAGAACCTCTCAGTCGTTGTCGACTACATACAGCGGTACTTCGTCGTGTACCTGGGCTACCCACCCGCGCAAGCCCACACTCTGGTACGTCGAATTATCTGGATTCTTCTATTCAGCCTCTCGCTTTATACCCACTCTCAGGTGAAGGGCCAATTGAACGACACGGTCGAGTTTGGACTCGGCATGGTCACGCTGTCTGCAATCGGTGCGGTTTCTACGAAGGGGGCCGACACCCTAATTCCCGACGGCAAACCAGACATAACTGACTGACTCTCTCTACGGAGTCTGGCGTTGGAGGGCCCGGTACAGCGTGGACCGCCCCACACCGAGATCACGGGCGATCGCCGATGGCCCCTCCCCTGCCTCGATACGGTCGCGGGCCTTGTCGATCTGCTCAGGGGCCAGGACACGTTTGCGTCCCTTGTACTTGCCCTTCGTCTTGGCGATAGCGATGCCCTCAGCCTGGCGTTCACGGATGATGGCCCGCTCGAACTCCGCGAACGCCCCGAGCAGCGACAGCATCAGATCCGCTCGAGGATCCTGGGTGCCGGCGGCGTAGGTGGCCCGCTCGTGGACGAACTCCACACTCGCGCCCTTAGCCGTGATCTCGCCAACGATCTGCTTGAGATCCACCAACGAACGAGCGAGACGGTCCATCGACGCAACAACCAGCTCGTCACCATCTCGCAGGTATCCGATGCACTCTTCGAGCTTCACGCGATCGGCGCGAGAGCGAGCCGACTGTTTCTCGATATAGACCCGGTCGCACTCCCCCACCGCCTCGAGCTGACGCGCCTCATTCTGATCCGCCGCCGACACCCGCACGTACGCCACCCGCTGTCCACGCGGACGCGAGGCCTGGCGAGCCTGCTTCGGCTTTGGCGATACCTCGACGACGTTCTCTGAGTCCGTCGACTCCACCCGAAAGTTCCAACCCAACTCGTCCCGACGCCGGAACCGAGTCCGCTCCTTCCCGCGACTGACGATGAGCACCTCCTCGCCACCGTCACCCGAACGGTTCAGCAACGTCCCGATCCGATCAGCCACCAGAAGACCCTTTCGCCCGGAATCTGTATCAATGCATCTTAGACCCGACGGGACGACGTTTCATAAGTATCAAACTGGACCCTGTGACACAGCAACGATGGCCGGCGGCATGCCGTCCCGCACGGGTGTACCCCATCGGCACATGTGCCGGCCATTTTGATTCATTGAGAATTTGCGTGCGAAGCACTCCGTGCCGAAATTCCACGCTGTCCGCCCTTCGCGGCAAAGTCGACTTGCTGCAGCCGTGCCCCAAGACGGTCAGTAGGACCGGGTGCTACGGTGGTGTCACCACATCCCCCACGCCTCTCTCAGAAGCGCACTTGGGGGATTTTCTTTGTCACGGGTCAGAGGAGGAGCTATCGATGCCTCGACCATCCCGTCCCCGGGGCTCACTTACCTACGGCAAGCCGCCGCTGCCCCTCGACGAGCTCGTTGATCGCCTCTCCAACCGCGGCTTAGACATTCCCGATCCGGGGAGGTCCGAACGATACCTTCGTCACATCGGCTACTACCGACTCTCGCCCTATACGATCCCCTTCCAACAAGGCGAGCCCGATCACCTGTTCCGCGAGGGCACAACTTTCGACGATGTACTCGACCTCTACGTCTTCGACCGGGCGCTGCGGTTGTTGGTCATGGACGCTCTTGAACGGGTCGAGGTAGCCGTCCGCGCGGCACTCACCGACCACATGGCGAACACCTACAACGATCCGCACTGGTACATGGATGTGGCACACTTCCGCCATCCGGGCCGGCACGCCGGCCTCTTGCAAATCGTTCGGTCTACCTGCGACGAGCGACTGCGCGGGTCACCCGACGCAGGAGAAGATTCGCTGGTCCACCGCTCAGCTCTAGAGCATTACCTGACGACCTACGATTCGCCCGAGCTTCCGCCGTCTTGGCTCATGGTGGAGACACTCACCATCGGCCAACTAAGTGGCACTTACCGCAATCTCGCGCAACGCGCCGACCGCACGGCGATCGCCAAAAGCATCGGGTTGACCGCGGCGGTATTGGAGTCCTGGATGTTGACCTACGTTCGTGTGCGCAACATTTGCGCACATCACGGGCGACTATGGAACGTCGGCCTGGGCGTTTACCCAGCCATCCCGACCTCTTCGAAGATCTCGTGGTTGAAAGACTCGGACGCCCTACCGGCACGATCCCGGAAGCGCCTCTACCCGGTGCTGGTGTCGCTGCAGTCCGTACTCAACTCCGTATCGCCCCACAGCAGCTGGGCCCAGCGCCTCCATGAGCTACTGAGAACGCGTCCTGCAATGAATCTTGCCGGCGCAGGCATCCCCGTAGCTTGGGCAAGCGATGAATTCTGGAGCCGCCACCTCGCATAACACGGGACCGGGCGGCGAGAAGGCTCTGCTCAACCACCGTCGCGAGTACCCCACCTGCGCACTCCGGGCACGCACGATCGGCACCTGCTTGACGGACGTGGCGACCACGGGGATGTGCTCAAGCCACCTCCCCGTGTCAGAGCGGCGATATAGCCTCCGGTTCATCACCTTCAGGAGGTCGAATTGTCGCAACTGCAGGGGTACGGCGCAGTCGTGTCCATCACGCCTCACTACCTAGTCGTCGAGCGCAACTGGCTCATCGCCAAAGCTGCCGGTACTCGCATCGACATCCCGCTACGCGAAGTCATTGGACTGCACGTCAAACAGCCGTCGATGCTGACCAACGGGTGGATTCAGCTATGCGTGGGTGCGCCCCGACCAGCGCTCGGCCGCACCGCAGCGCCAAGTGACCCCCACACCGTGATGTTCAAGCGCAACCAGCGAGACCAGATGGACAGTCTGCTGCAATTCCTGCACCACGTTGTCGAGGTCAACCACACCCACCAGCCACCAGCGAACACCTCTAGTTCGACCATTGCCCCTGTGGCGCCCTCCGTGGCCACACCTTCCGTGCGAGAGTTCGCACCGAGACCTGGCTCACAAGAGGGCCCCACTCCCCGGCTGGAGCCAACGCTCCACGCTGAAGTGGCAATGTCCACCGGGCCGAGCTTTGTCGGCTTCGACGTCGAAACCGCCAACAGCGCCCGAGGGAGCATCTGCGCTATCGGGCTGACCGTCATAAACGCAGGCCAAGTCACTGCTACCCATTCATGGCTATGCCGTCCACCGGCCGGACTTGAACGCTTCGACGCCGGAAACATCGGAATACACGGGATCACCCCCCGCGATGTGGCACAACAGCCGAACTTCCGCGATCGACTCGGCGACATGCTCGACCTCATCGGGGATCTACCGCTAGTCGCCCATAACGCTGCGTTCGATATCGGCGCTCTACGCGAGGCATCCGTTGCCGAGTCAGTGACGTGGCGGCCCCTGCATTACGGCTGCACACTGCAGTGGTCCCGAAAGGACCTGCCTGAGCTGCCCAATCACAAGCTCCCCACTGTGGCCCACGCACTCGGCGTGCCCCTGCGTCACCACCATGACGCCTCAGCGGATGCTGCTGCCGCTGCCGGAATAGCACTCGAACTAATGCACCGACGCGGCACCGCCACCCTCGACACCTACGTCACCGCAACAGGAATCACTCTCGGCCGCGCCACCGTGGACACCGTGGAAGCTCCCCGCAACAC
Organism: Dietzia sp. NPDC055340; assembly: GCF_053645335.1. Lineage (NCBI taxonomy): Bacteria > Bacillati > Actinomycetota > Actinomycetes > Mycobacteriales > Dietziaceae > Dietzia > Dietzia sp. NPDC055340. The sequence goes on from NZ_JBSHML010000027.1 coordinate 23,739, forward strand.
GACTCGCAAAGGCGTCCCGGCGTGGGTGTCGGTTCGCTCCAGCGCTACCCCGCCAGACCCGGACCCGAACGCTAACCCCACCCATCCCCTACACGGCCACACAGTGGTTCTAACCGGGAACTTAGCTGGATTCAGTCGCGACGAAGCATGGGCACGTCTGGCTCAGTGCGGTGCCCGAGTGAACAAGACCGTCACCCGGCGCACGTCCGTTCTCATCGCCGGATATTGGCCTGACGAGACCAGTCACCCACCGTCAACGGAGAAGTACAGCGAAGCGTGCCGCCTCCAAACCGCTGGCCAGCCCCTTTCAATCATCGACCAGCACCAGATGGAACTCCTGCTGGCCGGGGACCGCTCAGTGGAGTTGCCTGACCTAACCGCCCCGCCGGCTGTCGACGCCTACGCCTTGGCTGACGACAGTCAGATCGCTCCGCAACACCGCCACGATCCCCGACAGCAGGTCCGTGGCCGCCACTTCGGTGCGTGGAGCGAGCCGATCAAACAACTCAAACGCGATAACCGCCTCGACGAAGCCCTCGAACTTCTCCTTGAGGTCATCGACGTCGTGGAACGGCCTGAGAACTGCTCACGCGGATGCCCCGCTCCCGGATGGACCGAGCAGGCAGCAATCGTCTACCGCAAACAGAAAGACCACGCGAGCGAAGTTGCCATCCTCCAACGGTGGCTCGACACTGCACACCGAAATGGTGTCGTCGTCGATTCCTCCCACCCAATTATGCAGCGCAGCGCCAAAGCCAAAGCCCTGTTTGAGAAACAGCGAAGCTAAGAGGCCACTGGACTCGGCAGCGCCTCGCCGGGGTCAGGACGATGCTGACATCTCCGCAGCTAGGACAAGGAGACGATGTGGATATGCGCCGATGCACGTCGGTACTGGTGGTGCGCGGTGAGTGATGAGTCAGAGCTCTGGCGGCACAACTTCAAGCAATTGTTGTTTTTCATCGAGGTTGCGAAGGACAACTTTCAAGCTGCTCCCCGTTCCAAGGGATTTGCCGAGCGATCGATGAAGGAGGGCCTGCGGGAGGGGGTCTTCCACCATCTTCTGCAGGAGCGTGAGAGAAGAGCAATCTACAGTGCAGACCTTAGGGAGATCGTCGATCCTGCCCTCGAGACAGCCGTCATCTTTCTCGGCGGGCCGTTCTCGACGCCCAAACTGTTGGCGGAGCAACTTGAAGTGATCGCCGCACAGTGCAGAAGTGCCATCGGAGCAATCGACGCCATGCAGGACGAAGAAGAAGTTGAACAGGTCGTCGAGGAGTTCGAGACGCGCTACTTGGCAACGTTGGCAACGACCTTGTCGGCCCACCACACCCTCGCTAGTAAGCTCGCGAATCGCAAGGAGGCCGACGGGGAGCACTTCGACGTGGGCGAATATTCCTTCGCCAGGGAGCCAGGACCCGGGCGTGTGCATGTTGCCGACTTGGACAAGGCGATGGACAGCGGCGTGAGTACGTTCAGCGCCACGCGAGGGTTCGTGTCCTACGAGCGCTTCCCTCCGATCCAGATCATGACGTACGGGCAGTGGTTCGCGTACATTCACGCGATCTGGGATGAGTGGTACCGGCCTCGATTGGCTGCGGCGCACTCGCGTCGCCTCGACGAAGAACTGTTGAAGAACGATATCAAGAGTGGGTTCATGGGCGATCTTAACAAGATCAGAAATGACGTAATTCACAACAAATCTCGAGTTAAAGAAAGTGCGAGAAACACGATCCTCTCCTGGGCTACAGAAGACGGTTTAGTGGGGATGACCACCGAAAGAATGATGGGGCTGCGGACGATGTTTCCGCGCGATGATCTGCTCGCAAAGCCTACGCGCAACAATCCCCCAAAGACGCAGAATCTTCCATGGACCGCAGATACCGAACTGATAAGTTCGGTCAAGCAGCGACTGACGGATCTCGGACTCACCAAGCGGCAGCAGAAGGAAGTCGGAGACGAGATGCTGCGACTGTGGCTGGGTGCGAACACCGTTGGCTAATAGACAAGGCGGAGTCGGCTCGCCCAATTAGACGAACGGACGCCCCGCCGGTGATGCCAGGGGCCGACCAGCCACTGTCCCTCTTCGCCGATAATGTCAGATTCCGTCAAGTGTGCGGATCAGGAGAGACGAGTCGATCCCACTGCGCGCGGCATCTACGGACCACTAGACCGCGAGTTGTACAAGATGTACTATTGGGGTCATGGTGACCACGACGCTCAGTAACTTCCGCGCCCATCAGAGCAAGGTGCTCGACGCCGCACAGCGGGCGCCTGTGGAGATCCTCAGCCGTGGCAGCCGTCGTCGCGCCGTTGTCGTCTCGCCGGAGTTCTTCGACCGGGCACTGCAGGCCCTGGAGGATCAGGCCGACGTTCAGGGCGCGGCCGACGCTCGCCGTGAGGGCGGCAGCATCTCCCACGAGGAGCTCATGGCGGAACTGGGCCTGTAAACCTGCGCACCCCACTCGCTGATGCCCTATTCGATCACCTATAAGCCCTCGGCCGCCAAAGCCCTCCGCAAAGTCCATCCCACCGAGCAAAAGCGAATCGTCCGCGCCATCGAGGCCCTCGCGGTGACACCGCGACCGCCTGGCGCGATTCAGCTCGCCGGAGGCGATGGCGAACTCCGCATCCGCGTGGGCGACTACCGCATCATCTACGACATCGAGGATGACGCTCTCGTCGTACTTGTGCTGCGCATTGGGCACCGCGGCGACGTCTACAAGTGACTCCGTCCCACTCAGAGTCGCCACCGGGCGTTCGATGAGACGCCACTCGCAGACGCCGGTAGGACGCGTTTCGACGATCCGCAGTCGGCACGGCTCGCGATTGCAAGTTCCAACGCCTAAGCAGACAAGCCGAAGCTGCTAGAACTGCTCGTTACCCAGGATCTCGAAGCCACCAAGGGCGGCCCACTAACGGCATGAACATCATCCAGTCATCGACTGCACCGATACGCGGGAACACAAGTGGGTCAACGCGGCCCGGCCGCCGAGAGTTCTGCCAGCAGGAAAGCGACCCAGAACCATGCAGCGGTATATACCTCAATCCCTTTTTGCCGACTACGGTGTTTACCACTGGGTGAAACTACTCAGGAAGCGCGTTTCGGATAGCGGCCTCGATAAACTCAGACACCGTCTCCCCTTGCTGGATGGCCGCGATCTTCGCTCTCCGGTACACCTCAACATCAAGCGCTAGAGATGTCTTCGTACGCCGAGGACCGGCCGGGCGTGCGGCTTCGGAAGCAGAGAACGTCTCCGAGACCGGCCGGATGGGAGCTGCGGCCCGTGGGCGCAAACTACGGCTCACCGGTTCCGATTTGCCACTCATTTAGTCACCTCAACGATCTCGTCCATCAGGTCTCGATAGCCGAAGAAGCTTGTTGGACATATGCCGAATGACTGGCGTATCGCCTGTCGCTTCCCAATCACATTCTCGAATACGAACACCCCTTCCGATTCAAGGGCCTCCTTCGTGAGCTCAAGCAGCTTAGTGCCGAGCTCAACGCTCGTGAGAAGGACGCCAGCTGGCTTATGCGCAGCAGCCTCCAACGTTGGCCAGACGCGCTGGAGGTCTAACCCAGACGGCGCAGTGGGGACCACGACAACATCCGCCGCATCGATCGCGGCCTGAATGATGTCAGCAGCACCCGGAGGCGTGTCGATCACTGTGATATCGCTACTAGATGCGCGCGAAAGCGTGATCTTGTTCGCGGGCGAGACTTGAAACGGCAAAGGCACACCCCCCTCCGTCGCAATCTCAGCCCAACTAGTGGCGGACCCCTGAGGATCCGCGTCTAGCAACTCAGTCGACTTGCCCTGCGCGCTCGCGACCGTCGCTAGGTAAATGGCGGTGGTCGTCTTACCGACGCCACCCTTGGTGTTAACTACCGCAATCTTCAAAACCCGCTACACCTCTATCCTCTTATGCCGAGATACCGCTGTACCCGTTCTGGTCATTACCTCGATACCAAAACCTCAGCACAGGAGTGTGCCAGCCACGCCGAACGTCCCGAAATACCTTTGGACCATTAGCGGTACAGCGGGAACCACCGTTCGACCGTTGACGGTATTACGGTATGCACCGGTGTTGGTGTTTCGGTAAGTACCGATGCTGGTGTGCCGCCGCCGCTGACCGCCGACAGAGCCGTAGACGGCGCCAAAAACTCCACCTCACCTAGGCGTGTCGATAGGATTTGTGGCGCCAAGTGTGGGAGTTTTCCTCCCATGGCGACGAAGCAGCGGGGCCCCGGGCGACCGTCATTCGGCGAGCGCATGCGCGTGCCCGTCCGTATGGCCCCTGAGGTGTACGAGGCACTTCGGGTGGAAGCCAGGTCTAGAGGCGTCTCGATGTCTCAGTACTTGGCTGACCTCGCCGCCATCAATCTTGGCCTGCCCGAGGCCGTAGTTCCACCTGCAGATGAGGAGGCAATTTCAGCGTGAAGCGGTGGCCGGCCCGTGCCCGGCCAACAGTTGAACACCCCGCAACCCTGAAATGACTAATCCCGGCCCACTGGCAGGTGGACCGGGATCGAAAGTCAAGAGTTCGAGTTACCGCTCAAACTCGGTGTTGCTCACCAATTAGGAGAGCTGTGCTTCCAGGCACCTCTCAGAGTAAGTCATACCCATCGGATGGTCCAGTCGCTCTGATCGGCGTGTCTCGCTCTGACCTCGATAACCTCACAACCCGAGATTCCACCTGGTGGTGGGACTCTGTGGTGTGCGCGTGGAGTCCGCGCCCGTATGTGCGTGTCGACTTGCACAAGGCGCACACCTTCGCCTCCACCAGGCGCCTCACCGACGGCGCGCCGGGGGAGGGGACGCCTTTCGCGCTGCACTTGACCGATGAATCAGGCAAGTTTCGGCTCCTCGCCCTCGATTTCGACGCCCACCATGCCGGCTCAACCGCGGACAAAGACCTCGCCGCGTGCACAGCTGCCCTGACTGCCACGGGCATCGAGCACTTGGTGTGCTCGTCAGGACCTGGTGGGGGATACCACGTATGGATCCGGCTGAGCACCGCCGTCTCCCCGCAGCGCCTGGCACCGATCATCGACGCTTTCAGCGCCGCGTGGCCCTCGCTGGATCGGGGCCCGCTGTCCAACTCGCGTACAGGTTGTGTCCGCGCCCCAAGCGCACCCCACCGCGCCGGCGGCACATCGATGCCCCTGACAGATCCCCATATTCGCCCGGTGTCCCTGCGCGTTTTGCGCACAGTTCGCACGCGGCTGACACAACCCCCTCAGACTAAGGGCACCTCCACCGCCGGTGCTGGGATCGTCCCGATTCCTGTGCACGTCGATGTGCAAGGGCACCCGTGCCTTGCCGGGCCCAGGCGCCCCCTGAACCCGCAGATACGTGCACTTGCCCGCGCCCCGATCAGTGCCCGAACGGATGCCTCTGCGGTGGGGTGGTCAATCCTGTTGGCCTGCGCCCACGCTCGGATGCAGTATCGCGACGTGCACGAGGCTGCTTTCACCGACCGCTGGCCCGGGTTGGAGTTTGTACGGACTAGCCGCACCAGTGCGGGCGAGCGCACCCCTCGATTCGATGCGGAAGCCGAGTTGACCCGCCAGTGGGCCAAAGCGGTCACCGCGGCCAGCTTTACCCCCCGCAGCACCACCGCGCCCTCACCGGCCCGCCGGGCAGCCGAAGCGATCGTCGCTGAGCTGTTGCCCCGGATGAACGCCCAGCCCGACAGATGGGCCGGTAAGACCGGGGCCCAGGATCGGCTGCTTCTCCTGGGCTTGGCGGCCCGGACCCTGGCAGCAGCCGCAGACAACGTGCAGCTGTCCGAGCGCGACTGGGCCATCGCCGTCGGCCTGACGCGAGACGTCGTGACCAGCCGTCTGAAGGTGTTGGTCCAGCAGGGCTGGATTGCACGGGTCCAAAGATCAGCAGGCCCCTGGGCGGCAGTCTGGCGGGTCGGAAGACCTGGGGGCGGGAAACAAAGAAGTGGTGCAGTATTTTCCGCCAAGCTAGAGCAGAGGCTGCAGGGGGAGTTGGAGCGTGCTCGCGCTGATATCTGGCACGCTCGCTCGCTGGGAGTGCTCGGGTTGCGGGTATGGGAGTTGCTGAGCAGCGAACGGTTGTCGGTCAAGCAGGTAGCGGCTCGGCTGGGGGTGTGTGCGGCAACGGTTCGCAGCAAGATTGCTGCGCTCCAGTCCTACGGCTTGGCCACCTCCAGTGGGCGCGCCTATCAGGGCCGTTCCCGATTGGCTCGGGCTGCGGCCCTGGCGGGAGTGACGGGAGCACACGCTGATCGGGTGCGTCTGTACAGGCTGCAGTCGGCGGTGTTCGTGTGGTGGTTCACCACCCGCTATCAGCCGGAGCGCTCCGATGCGCTGGCCGAGTGGGGCATGTTTCCCACCCCGGATGAGGCCGAGAACGTCCACCCGGTCGATATCGCATTGGCCTACGGCGTCACCAGTACCGGCCCCCCGGTACAGGCAACAACATGGGGCGCGGCGATGGCCGCGCAGGAGCGGCACCGGGAGCACGATCCCGGTAGTTGGTGGGAACTTGTTGCCGCGGCTCGGGCTGCGCTGCCGGCCCCCGACATGCTGCTTGCACCCCATCAGTGGGCTGCCACCGCTGCCTGACACCACCATGGGTGGCTGTCCCTGTGAGACCAGGCATGTCACCACAGGTCGGGGGAGGTGTCCGGTCCTGTCGCCTGCCCCCAATCCGAAGAAGCACCCAGGGGCTCGACGTCTGGTCCATGCTCGTGTTCTGCGGCGCGGTGTTCGAGGTAGGAGGCGACGAAGTCGTCGGCGTCGGGCGTGCTGGTGCCGTCCGGGGTGGTTCTGGTGAGCTTTTCGCGGGTGGTGGTCAGCCAGGTGGCGAGTTCGGCATCGCCTGCGGTGGTTTCTGGTGGGGGAGTGGGCAGGGCGTCGGGTTCGCCGTGTTCTCTGGTCGCTTCTCTGGTCGCGTGACGTATCCGGTGTGCGATGACGGCGCCTGCGGATTGCGCGGTGTCGAGGTTGTCGGTGGCCTCGAGCCACAGTTCGCGGGGGTCCAGTCCTGCTTGGGCTGCTTCGGTCCAGGCGTGTTCGAGGTCAGCCCGCGCTGCGGGGTCGGCCTCGAGGTGGTGGGTGTGGGTGCGGGGGAGTGCGTCGAGGTATTCGGGCAGGGTGTTCGCGGTGAAGGTGTGGGCGGCCAGGTCGGCGCCGTGGCGGTAGAGCTGTTCGAGGCGTTCGGGTGCGGTGGCGGTGGTGTATTCCTGCCGCAGGGTGTCAATGGCTGAGGTGTTGCGGGTGTCGCGGCCCAGCACACCGGTCAGGACCTGTGTGGGTGTGGGGGCGTTCTGGTCGCCGGCCGAGTGCATGTGGGCGTCTTCGGCGCCCAGGTCGAGGGAGTGCTCGCACACCGTGTAGGCGCGGTTTTCTTTTTTGCCGCGGGTCATGGCCACGTATAGGCCGGCGCGGTCGACGGTGTTGTCGATGACGGCGTGGGTGGTGTCGACGGTGGCGCCTTGGGCGCGGTGGATGGTGCTGGCGTATCCGAGGTGGATGTTGGTGTGGGCGTAGCTGGCGGGGATGAGCATGTCGGCGCCGGTGTTCTGGTCCCGCACGGCCAGGGCGCCGTCGTCGGTGATGCCGGTGACGGTGAACAGTTGGCCGTTGATGACCCGGCCCAGGGGGGTGTGGTCGTTGTCGGTGTGGAGGGTGGCGTTGGTGCGGGCGATGACGGTGTCCCCGACACCGACGGCATCACCGCGGGACACGCGGATGGTGTGGGTGTCGTCGACCAGCCCGGTGCTGATGCGGTCGGCTCGGATGAGGTCGTTGAGGGTGTCAACGTCGGTGTTGGTGGAGGCGATCACCAGACAGCGCCGGCCAGCAGCAGTGTCTGCCAGGAAGGCGTGTGCGGCGTCGGTGAGCATCTGCTCCCGGTGGCCACCGGTGAGCCATCCCCGGTCGGTGTAGAGGCCAAGGGCGTCGGGGTTGCCGTCACGAAGGGCGAGGGTGGCTTCGGCTTGCTCGTTGTCTGCGCCCATGCGCATGACCTCGCGCAGTTCGGGGGTTCCCGGGGTGCGGGTCAGGTCGGCCAGCAGGCCTGCGGTCTCCACGGCGGATAGCTGTTTGGGGTCGCCGACCAGACGCAGGACGGCCCCGGATTCGGCGGCGATCTCGGTCAAGGCGGCCAGGTTCTCGGTGCTGGCCATGCCGGCTTCATCCACCAGCAGCATGTCGCCGGGGGAGATGGTCACCGGCAGGGCTGCGAGGGTGCGGCCGGGCTGGTTGGGGTTGCGGCCCAGCCACGTGAACGTCAGTGAGTCGATGGTGTGGCAGTCGGCGCCGATGTCCTCGGACAGGATGGCCGCAGCAGCGGCGGACGGTGCCAGTCCGATCACGGTGCGTCCGGTTGCGTGCCAGGTGTCGGCGACGATCTTCATGGAGGCGGTCTTGCCGGTGCCGGCCGGTCCGACGCCGGCAGCGAGCAGGGTTCCGGCCCCGACCAGGTGCCCGGCCAGCGCCCGCTGGCCGGCATTCAGGCTCCACCCTTCGCTTGTCTCGTGTTCGGCCAGGACATGCTCGAGGACCGCTGCCGGGGCGGTGACCGCGACCGGGGTACGCGCAGCATCCAGGGCAAGCTGTTCGGCGTCCAGGACGGCGTGGGTGGTGAACTTTTCGGTGTTGGCGTGCCGGTCCACCCCGGCCCCGTCCGGACGGGTCAGGGCACCCGGCAGGTCGAGGATTTCTGGTGGGGTCAAAGGGATGACCAACTCATCCATGGCGGTGTCCATCACCGCCTGGTGCGCCTGTTCCAGGGTCTGCTCGCCGGTGAACACGTAGCCCTTGAGTGCGGTCGACACCGCGGTCTGAACGTGCGAGCGGCGGAACTGTGCGCGCCTGGCCGTCACCGCCTCCACTGCCCGCTGGGCCACGGCGCGGGCGTGGGTTTCGGCGTTGAAGATGTCCCGCTCGACTCCGGCCTTGCCGTGCCGGGTGACCCGGTCGGTGAGGGTGTCCAGGGCGTGCTCATCGACGATCTGTGCGGCCCGCTCGCGCCAGCCGGCGCGGTGCTCGTCCAGCGACAGGGCCGGCTTTTTGGCGTCGCGGGTATCCAGGATGGCTTTCTGCCACAGGGCATACGAGGCCCGTTGTCCGGGTTGGCGGCCGTGCTTTGCGACGTAGTCGGCAACGAGCTGGTTGTAGACCGGGCGGGCCATCGCCCGTCGTGAGGAGAAAGCGTCGATCAGCTTGCGGTCGATGCCGGCGATTTCCCAGATCGGTGCCTTGTCCGGGTGCGGGTAGTGGGCCTGGAATTCCACGCCCATTCTCCGGGTGAGTTTGTCGTGCAGGATCGCGTCGTAGCGCGACGAGATCGCCTGATGCATCTGGAAGATGGCCCGCCCGTCCAGGGAGAGCCAGCGCCCGTCGGGGGCCTGGACTTTGTTGGCGATCAGCACGTGCGAGTGCAGGTCCGGGTCGCCGCCTCGGGTGTCAAAATGGGTGAACTCGGAGGCGATGATCCCGCCGGTTTCGACCTGTTTGATGCCTCCGGTCCCGACCCGGGTGTAGATGGCGTTGTCCTCGGCCCACGCCAGCGCTTCGGCGACGGCTTCGTGATGCAAAGCGGCGATGTGGGAGGCGGTGTTCTCGTCGGCCAGTGCCCACCAGACGCTGACACTTTTCACCGGAGAGAACGTGAAATCGAATCCGGCGACGGCTTGTTTGACGCGGTCGCGTTCCCGGTTGACCCAGGCGATGACGTCTTCCCCGGAGGCGTGCTCGTAGCCGAACTCCTTGGTGTAGAACGGGCGGGCCGTACCTTCGGCGATCTGGCCTCGTTCCTCGCCGGTGGGGCGCCGTCCTTCGACGGCGAGGAAGGTTTTCTCGGCAGTAGCAATAGCCTGAAGGACCTCGACGCCGCCGGTGTAGATCGGGAAACTTCGGCCCAACTTGCAGGCCGCGAGGGGCGCGCCGTCGGCCATCTTCTGGTCGGTGTCCGGGTGCAGTCCCTCCCCGTACAGGGCGGCCATCTGTTCCTCGGTCACGGTGGCCCCGACGGTCGCGGTCTCGGAGTTCAATCCGGTCAGTCCGGAGCCGATCCAGACCCCCGGTGGGGTGCCTTTGGCGGCGTAGTAGTCCGACAGTGACTTGCCTTCGGGGTCGGCGTCATGTGTCGCGACCGAGCGCAGCAGGTACTGGTATCCAGTCCCTGCGTGAACCGCTCGCAGACTCATCACAGCCTCCAGCGTATGCGGCCTCGTGCGGGGCGTCTACGCCCCACGAGGCCGCAGGGCCCTGACCAGGTGTTTCCCGTCATTCACTAGAAGTGCATACTGTGTGTGGCAGTTTGTGACGAGCCCCAGCGAGGATGATTTAGCACGGCCAGGGCTAGATGTGGTGCGGCGATCGGGGACCAGGACGGCGCGACGATGACGGCGGCATGGTGGTTGGGCATTGCGGCACTGTTGGTAGGGCAATAGGGTCGATCACATGGCGGCTACCAAGACTGATTCACGTTCACAAACCGCACGCGCGAGGGCTCGTCAGGCGATGGCCGACGAGCTGGAGCGGGCACGCAAGCGCGAGGCCAAGCTGGTCGCGGTGTTCTCGGCGATCGACGCCCGCAATGACGCGCAGATCGCCCTCGGCCAGGCGCTGGTCGAGCTTCGGGACCTGGGTGTGGTGCAGGCCGACCTGGCAGAGATGACCGGACTGTCCGCCCGCGAAGTCGGCGCCGCGATCCGCGCCGCCAAGGACAACACCACCGACACCGACGACACGGTCAACGATGCCGACAGCGGTGACACGCCAGCGGCGGATCAGACCTCGGCGGACACCAACGGTGACCAACAGCACTGAGCCCGTCTCCGGCGGATGGTTCGAGGACATCCCGCTGCCGGGAATGGACGCCCGTCCCCGGCCCCGGCCTGCCGCGAGGCGGTCCAGGCCGTACGACTCGACACTGCCTCCGACCGCGGCGGCGATTGCCGCGTTTGAGTCCCGGGTCGTGCGCGCCCCGGGCAATGGATGCCACATCTGGACCGGCGCCATCTCCGACGGGTACGGACGGATCACCTGGCGACAAGGCGGCGTCAGCAGAACCGAGTACGCACACCGCTTCGCCCTCCTAGTCGCCGGCCACCTGACCGCCGAGGCGATCGGGGAGCACCGCTGCAACGAACCCCTGTGCGTGCGCGTAGACCCCGGCCATCTCATCGCCTCAACCCAATCGGCGAACCTGCTCTACGCGGTCGCCTGCGGACGCACCGGCATCATCCGCAACACCACCGAACGCCACGACCGCCACGCCCGCTCCCTCGCCGTCCGCGAAGCGGTCGCCGGCGGCTGGAACCCCAAGGCTTACGCCCAAGCTTGACGACGGACACGAGAGACTGCCCGTAGGCGGTCACGAAGGTGCCCGCTGGCGGACGTGAGAGTTGCCCGCTGGCGGTCATGGGATCTGCCCGA
>NZ_JBSHML010000028.1:0-33764 GCF_053645335.1 Dietzia sp. NPDC055340
ACACCCCGAACGCTTCCGCACACCACCAAAAGCACCACCACTGCCCACCACAACCGGAATCAACCACCTGTCCAAAACAGGTTGACAACTACCGAATGCGGGTAGCGGATCCGGCGCTCGAGTAGCGGATTCCAGGGCGGGCGGGTGTGCGAGGCGCGTACGCCTCCGAGATCAGCTCAGGACCTGGCGGGCCATGACCATGCGGCAGACCTGGTTGGTGCCCTCGTAGATCTGGGTGATCTTCGCGTCGCGCATCATGCGCTCGACCGGGAAGTCCCGCGTGTAGCCGGCGCCGCCGAAGAGCTGCACGGCGTTGGTGGTGACCTCCATCGCCACGTCCGAGGCGAAGGTCTTGGAGGCGGCGGCCAGGAAGCCGAGCTTCTGACCACCGGGCGCGATGCCGCGCTCGGCGTTGGCGGCCGCGGTGTAGACCATCAGGCGGGCGGCCTCGACCTTCATCGCCATGTCGGCCAGCATGAACTGGGTGTTCTGGAAGTCCGAGATCGCGCGACCGAACTGCTTACGCTCCTGTGTGTAGGCGATCGCCGCATCCAGCGCGCCCTGGGCGATGCCGACGGCCTGCGCACCGATGGTGGGGCGCGTGTGATCGAGCGTCTGCAGGGCGGTCTTGAACCCGGAGCCCGGCTCACCGATGATGCGGTCACCGGGGATCCGGACGTTCTCGAAGTACAGCTCGGCGGTGGGCGAGCCCTTGATGCCGAGCTTCTTCTCGGTCTTGGAGACACCGAAGCCCTCATCGGCCGCGTTGACCATGAACGCCGAGATCCCGCTGGCGCCCTTCTCCGGGTCCGTCACGGCCATGACCGTGTACCAGGTCGACTTGCCGCCGTTGGTGATCCACGCCTTGGAGCCGTTGAGGACCCAGTCGTCGCCGTCGGCCTTCGCGCGGGTGCGCATGGCGGCGGCGTCCGATCCGGCCTCACGCTCCGACAGCGCGTACGAGGCCATCTTGCCGCCGGCGATCTCGGGCAGGACCTGCTTCTTGAGGGCGTCGTCGCCGGCCAGGATCAGACCCATGGTGCCGAGCTTGTTGACCGCCGGGATGAGCGAGGACGAACCACAGACACGCGCGACCTCCTCGATCACGATGCAGGCGGCCACGGAATCGGCGCCCTGGCCGTCGTACTCCTCCGGAACGTGGACGGCGTTGAAGCCCGAGGCGTTGAGTGCGTCGAGCGCCTCCTGGGGGAACCGCTCCTGCTCGTCGACGTCCGCGGCGTGGGGCTCGATCTCCTTCTCTGCCAGAGCGCGGATCGCTGCCCGGAGCTCCTCGTGCTCCTCCGCCGGGCGGTACAGGTCGAAATCGGGGTTGCCGGACATGTGCGGGCCTCCATGAGGGAATCGTCGGTGCTGGTCGCGCAGCGGGCGTCGAGCCGAGCCGTCCGAGGTGTCCGTCGTTCGCCGGCACCGATGGCGACCCGGGGATCCCAGGCTGCACCCAGGCGCCCACGTTACCAGCGGTTAACTGTCGTTTCCGCCGGAGAAAGCCAGCTCGTTCCGCATCGCGGAACCGAGAGTGGGCGTCAGCCCAGGAGCCGGTCGCGCAGCGCCTGGTCCTTGCGCTCGACCATCGCCTCGAGGTCGGCCTGGAAGGCCTCCATGCGCCCGAGCAGAGCGGGGTCGGAGGCCCCGAGGATGCGCACGGCCAGCAGACCCGCGTTACGCGCCCCGCCGATCGACACCGTCGCGACCGGCACGCCCGCCGGCATCTGCACGATCGACAGCAGCGAGTCCATGCCGTCGAGGTACTTCAGCGGGACCGGGACGCCGATGACCGGCAGCGGCGTGGCCGAGGCCACCATGCCCGGCAGGTGCGCTGCTCCCCCGGCGCCGGCGATGATCACCCTGATGCCGCGGCCGGCGGCCGACTGCGCGTAGTCGAGCATCTTCTGCGGGGTGCGATGGGCGGAGACGACCCCCACCTCGAAGGGGATCCCGAACTCGGCCAGCGCCTCGGCAGCGGCCTCCATGGTGGGCCAGTCGGAGTCGCTGCCCATGATCAGACCGACCTGCGGCCCGCTCTGTCGCGCGGTCATGTCGTCGCCTTTCGTCGAGGTGGTGTCACCGTGGTGTTCCGCTGAGCGAGTGCAGGATCAGCGTTCGAAGTCCGCGACCGGCGCCCCCGTGTGGGGGTCCCACCCGTCGGCCCAACGCCCGTGGGAGAGCCAGTGCGCGGCGAGCTCGGCCACCGAGCGCACGGCCGCGACCTGATCCGCGTCGTCCGGGTCGACCCCCGGATCGCCCAGGACGTTGACGTGGCCGATCTTGCGGCCGGGTCGCTCGGACTTGCCGTAGAGGTGCACCTTGGCGTGCGGGAATCGGGCTCCGAGATGGTGGACGCGCTCGTCCATGCTCATCTCGGGCGTCTCGGCGGCGCCGAGCACGTTGGCCATTACCGTGACGGGCGCGGTGGGGACGGTGGAGCCGAGCGGGTAGTCGAGGACGGCCCGCAGGTGCTGCTCGAACTGGCTGGTCGTGGCGCCGTCCATGGTCCAGTGCCCGGAATTGTGCGGACGCATGGCCAGCTCGTTGATCAGCACGCCCGGTCGACCGTCGGACCCGACGACCTCGAACAACTCGACCGCCATCACCCCGGTCACGTCGAGGTGCTCGGCCAGGCGCAGCGCGGTGGCCTGCACCGCGGAGCGCAGGTCGTCGGGTAGCCCGGGGGCAGGCGCGACGACCACAGCGCAGATGCCGTCCCGCTGCACGGTCTCCACGACCGGCCACACGGCGCCCTGCCCGAACGGCGAGCGCGCCACCATCGCGGACAGCTCGCGGGTCCACGGCACGCGGGCTTCCGCCATCATCGGCACGCCGGCCTCGAGTTGCTCGGCGGCGATGCGCTCGGCTTCCTCGAGTGAGTCGGGCATCCACACCCCGCGACCGTCATATCCGCCGCGCGCCGCCTTGAGGACGATCCGCCCTTCCTGCTCGCCGTGGAACCGCCGCACGTCGTCGAGGGAGTCGATACCGGCGAAGGCGGGCACGGGCGCGCCGATCTCCGCGAGCGCGTTACGCATCACGAGCTTGTCCTGCGCGTGGATGAGCGCGGAGGCGCGGGGCCGAACGGCGATGCCGTCCGCCTCGAGCGCGAGCAGGATCTGCGGTGGGACGTGCTCGTGGTCGAAGGTCATCACGTCGGCGCCCTCGGCCGCGGTGCGCACCGCGTCCGGGTCGTCGTGGGCGCCGATCACCACGTCGGGGGTGACCTGGGCGGCCGGATCCAGCGGGTCCGCGGCGAGGACGCGCAGGGTCTGGCCGAGGGCCACGGCGGACTGATGGGTCATGCGGGCCAGCTGCCCGCCGCCGATCATCGCCACGACTGGGGTACCGAGCGGATTGCGGCGGATGCGCGAGTCGTCGTTCACGCCGTTCATCGTCTCACGTGGAGTAGGGCCCTCACCTACGCCCCGGGAGCCCCCAGCGAAACCGGGGCTCCGGGGCGAGCGGAGTGGGCGGCGGCGGGGGCGGGAGCCGGAGGAGTTCGTCGTACACGGCGGCGTGGACCCGGGCCACCTCGGGAACGTCCTCGATCTCCACCGGCGGCAGGTGTCCGAGCTCGAGGATCAGACAGCCGGTGCCCATCGCGCGGTCGCTGAGGGTGTGCCGGAACCGGACCGCGCTGATGCGCCGCAGGGGCACGTCGACGCACTTTCGCGACGAGCCGGCCGGCCGGTAGAGCACTCGTTCGTCGGTGACGATCAGGTCTGTGCGCGCCCAGCGGACCGCCGGCCACAGCGCCAGTCGCAGCACGACGAGCAGGTACATCACCGCGACCATGGCCCAGGTGACGCTGCGGTCGGACGGGTCCGGCATCTGCACTTCGATGAACCCGCCGGCGATCCCGGCCAGCCCGGCGGCGACGACGGCGACCAGCGCGGGTCGGATGAGCTGCCGCCAGTGGGGGTGGGTGTGGACGATCAGCGCCTCCCCCGGCGCGACGACCGTTCGGACGAACCCCACGGGTCAGCCGCCCCACCGACCGCCGGTGCCGCGGACGTGGGTGACGTCCCCGGCCGCGACGGCGAACTCCTCGCCGGAGGTCCCGCCCTCGTGTGGGACGACGACGAGCCGGCCCTCCCGGTCCACCCTCACCGCCCGTCCGGTCCTGACGATGTCCCCTGGCAGCTCGACGCGGACCTCGGCCCCGATGGTCGAGCAGGCCTCCGTGTAGGTCGACATGAGCTCGTCCGAGATGGTCGAACCGCTGCCCCGTTCGCACTCACGCCACTGCTGGTGACGCAGCGCGAGCGCCTCCAGCACGGCGCGGGCGATCGCGTCCCGGTCCGCCGAGCCCCCGGCGAGCGTGAGTGAGGTGGCGTGCGGGACCGGGAGCTGGTCCTGCGTGAGCGAGATGTTGATTCCGACGCCCACCACGACCGCGGGCAGCCGCACCCGGAAATCCCCGGCCGCGGGCACGGTGGTCATCTCCGCGAGGATGCCGGACAGCTTGCGCCCCTCGATCAGGACGTCGTTGGGCCACTTGAGCGTGGCGTCCACCCCGGCGGCCTCGCGCAGCCCGTCCCGGACGGCCAGGCCGGTGACCAACGGCAGCCATCCGAAGAGCGTGGGCGTGACGGCACCGGGCCGCAGCAGGATGCTCACGGCGACCTGGGTCCGGGGCGGGGCCGTCCACTCGCGACCGAGTCGACCGCGGCCCGAGGCCTGGTATTCGGCCAACAGCACACTCCGGTCCGGGGCCCCGTCCGCCGCACGCGCAAGCAGCTCGGCGTTGGTGGAACCGATCTCGTCCACCACCTCGAGAGAGGTGTACGGCGCACCGGCGACCTCCACCAGGGCGTGGCGGAGCGCGGCGGCGTCCAGCCTGGGCGGGGTGACGGTTGTGGGGTCGGCATGCACGTCTTCCAATGTAGGTCGCCGCTACGACATCCCGCGCCCGCGCGCGCCCCGTGCCCGGTCAGACGCTCCTCGCCGGGGCTGAAATGGCGCCCTCAGGAGGGCGGCGGGGTCGCCTGTCGGGGGATGTAGGCCGGGTCACGTCGCCACGGACGGGAATGACTCGTTAGAGTCTTGCAACATGACGACTGCCTCAGAACCGGACGTGAGCGCCGACGTCCCCACGGACGCCGCGACCCCCGACATCCACACCACCGCCGGGAAGCTGTCCGAGTTGCGGCGCCGCCTCGACGAGGCCCGCGCCCCGATGGGACAGGCCGCGATCGACAGGACCCACGACAAGGGCCTGCTGACGGCCCGCGAGCGGATCGAGAATCTCCTCGACCCGGGCTCCTTCGTGGAGATCGACGCGCTGGCCCGTCACCGCGCCACCACCTTCGGCCTGGCCGAGCGCCGCCCACTGGGCGACGGCGTGATCACCGGCTACGGCACCATCGACGGTCGCGCCGTGTGCATCTTCTCGCAGGACGCCACCGTCTTCGGCGGCTCGCTCGGCGAGGTCTACGGCGAGAAGATCGTCAAGGTCATGGACCTGGCGCTCAAGACCGGCCGCCCGATGATCGGCATCAACCACGGTGCCGGCGCCCGTATCCAGGAGGGCGTCGTCTCGCTCGGCCTGTACGGCGAGATCTTCCACCGCAACGTCCTGTCCTCCGGCGTCATCCCGCAGATCTCCCTGATCATGGGCCCGTCCGCCGGCGGCCACGTCTACTCCCCCGCCCTCACCGACTTCACCGTGATGGTCGACAAGACCTCGCAGATGTTCGTCACGGGCCCGGATGTCATCAAGACGGTCACCGGCGAGGAGGTCACGCAGGAGGAGCTCGGCGGTGCCAACACGCACATGACCAAGTCCGGCGTGTCCCACTACACCGCCGCCGACGAGCAGGACGCCCTCGACTACGTCAAGGACCTGCTCTCGTACCTGCCGAGCAACAACCGGGCCGAGGCGCCGCGCTTCCCGTTCCCGGTCGCCGAGGGCGCGATCGAGGACAACCTCACCCCCGAGGACCTCGAGCTCGACACGATCATCCCGGACTCGTCGAACAGCCCGTACGACATGCACGAGGTCATCGGCCACATCGTGGACGACGCCGAGTTCCTCGAGGTCCAGGGCCAGTACGCGATGAACGTCATCGTCGGCTTCGGTCGCGTCGAGGGCCGCAGCGTCGGCATCGTCGCCAATCAGCCCACCCAGTTCGCGGGCTGCCTCGACATCAAGGCCTCCGAAAAGGCCGCGCGCTTCGTCCGCACCTGCGACGCCTTCAACGTCCCGATCCTCACCCTGGTCGACGTCCCGGGCTTCCTTCCCGGCACCGGCCAGGAGTTCGACGGCATCATCCGTCGCGGCGCCAAGCTGCTCTACGCCTACGGCGAGGCGACGGTCGGCAAGGTCACCGTCATCACCCGTAAGGCCTACGGCGGCGCGTACGACGTCATGGGCTCCAAGCACATGGGCGCGGACATCAACCTGGCCTGGCCCACCGCCGAGATCGCCGTCATGGGCGCCTCCGGCGCCGTCGGCTTCGTCTACCGCCCGCAGCTCAAGGAGGCCGCGGCGAACGGTGAGGACGTCGACGCACTGCGCCTGAAGCTGCAGGCCGAGTACGAGGACACCCTCGTCAACCCGTACGTCGCCGCCGAGCGCGGGTACGTCGACGCGGTCATCCCGCCGTCGCACACCCGCCTCCAGGTGGCCCAGGCGCTGCGCCTGCTCGACCGCAAGGTCGTCGAGGTGCCCGCCAAGAAGCACGGGAACATCCCGCTGTGACCGGCGAGCAGAGCACGGCCGACACGGGCGACGCCGCCAAACAGGAGAAGCCGTTCTTCGAGGTCGTCGGTGGCAACCCGTCCGCGGTCGAGGTGGGCATCCTCGCGGCGGTCTTCGCGACCGCCGAGGGCAACGCCGCGCACGCGGGCGAGAGCGACAACGGGATCAAGAACGACTGGGGCTCCTACGAGGACCGTCTCCGGCCACCGTTCGGCTACAACCCGAGCTCATTCCTCAACCGCCGGCAGTACTGACGGTCAGACGGTGAGATAGGACCCACCGGTCCACGCCGCGGCCCCGGCCTCCCCCACAAGGGAGGCCGGGGCCGACGCCGTTTCCGGGCCCCCACTCGGCAGTAGGCTGGCACATATCCGGCCCCGAGGAGGACCTGACATGACCACGGAAGACGCCGCCCCGGCACCCGGCACGGCCGACAGCGTCGCGGCCCCCCGCGACCCCGGCCGCGAGGATCGCGAGCACGGTCGCCGCGCGGGAACGGACGAGGGCACCGCGACGCACCACACGGACGTGATCGGCCGGGCCGACCCCGCGGCCGAACGTCCCGGGGCCTCGATCGTCCACCAGGACGAGACCACCAAGATCGTCGCGTTCGAGTTCGGTGAGGGCCAGGAACTGCCTGACCACGCGGCGTTCCACCCGGTGCTCATCCAGATCCTGCGGGGCCGGGTGGACTTCGGACTCCCCGATCGCACAATCCGGCTGCAGCCGGGCGAGATCCTGCACCTCACGCCCAAGCTGCGTCACCGGGTGCGGGCCCTCGAACCCACCACGCTGACCGTCACGATGCTCCTGCCGCGTGAGTGAGCGGCTCGCTACGCTGAGCCCATGATCTCCTTCGTCCTGGCCTCCGCCTCCCCGTCCCGCCTGCGGATCCTCGAGCAGGCCGGGGTGGATCCGGTCGTCCGGCCCTCCCGCGTCGACGAGGACGCCCTCCAGGCCTCCCTCCCCCCGGGCACGCCGCACGTCCGCGTGGTGGAGGAGTTGGCCCGGGCCAAGGCGAAGGACGTCATGGACCGCGAGGGCGCGGCGCTCGCCGCCGAGGCCCGCGCCGCCGGGGCCACCTCACTGGTCGTGGTGGGTTGCGATTCGATGCTGTTGGTCGACGGCCAGCTCGAGGGAAAGCCGCACACCTACGAACGCGCTATGGAGAGGTGGCGCCGGATGCGCGGCCGGCACGGGGTGCTGCTCACCGGACACGCGATGCTGGTCGCCGACCTCGGCGGCGGGGCTGCTCCCGGTGTAGGTGACGACGACGACGGCGTTGTCGTCGTCACCTACACCGGCGCGGACACCTCGGACACCACGGTCCATTTCGGCGCACCCTCCGACGCGGACCTCGACGTCTACCTCCGCACGGGCGAACCTCTCGAGTGCGCGGGGGCGTTCACGATCGAGTCGCTCGGTGGCTGGTTCATCGACCGCATCGACGGCGACCCGTCGAGCGTCATCGGGCTCAGCCTCCCGCTGCTGCGGCGGCTCCTCGAGGACGCCGGGATGCACGCGCACAGCCTCTGGCGGCCCGAGTTGCGGCCGTGAGATCGACGCCGCATCGGCCGCGCCGCAGGTCAGGGCGATAGCGGATTCACGGCCCCTCCCCCGCCATCGCACCCGGTGACCCCCAACACCACACATGAGGGAGGCCTCTCATTAGACTGCGAAGGAATATCGGTGGGCCCATCGGGGACACCGTCGTTTCAGACGTCCATCACCAGGAGGCCCTGAGTGCCCAGTCATGCCAGCTCTCATATCACGAAGGTCCTCGTCGCCAACCGCGGCGAGATCGCCGTCCGTGTGATCCGTGCGGCGAAGGACGCCGGTCTGGCCAGCGTGGCCGTATACGCCGAGCCCGACGCCGACGCACTGTTCGTCAAGCTGGCGGATGAGGCATTCGCGCTCGGCGGCACCACGTCCGCCGAGTCGTACCTCGTGTTCGACAAGATCCTCGACGCCGCGGCCAAGTCCGGCGCCGACGCGATCCACCCCGGCTACGGCTTCCTCTCCGAGAACGCCGACTTCGCGCAGGCCGTCATCGACGCCGGTCTGATCTGGATCGGCCCGCCGCCGCACGCCATCCGCGACCTCGGTGACAAGGTCACCGCGCGCCACATCGCCGAGCGCGCCGAGGCTCCCATGGCCGCCGGCACCAAGGACCCCGTCGCAGGTGCCGACGAGGTCGTCAAGTTCGCCGAGCAGTACGGTCTGCCCATCGCCATCAAGGCCGCCTTCGGTGGCGGCGGTCGCGGCATGAAGGTCGCGCACAAGATGGAGGAGGTCGCCGAGCTCTTCGAGTCGGCCACCCGTGAGGCCGTCGCCGCCTTCGGCCGCGGCGAGTGCTTCGTCGAGCAGTACCTCGACAAGGCCCGCCACGTCGAGGCCCAGGTCCTCGCCGACCAGCACGGCAACGTCGTCGTGGCCGGTACCCGCGACTGCACCCTGCAGCGCCGGTTCCAGAAGCTCGTCGAGGAGGCCCCCGCGCCGTTCCTCACCGACGACCAGCGCAGCCGGATCCACGAGTCCGCCAAGCGCATCTGCAAGGAGGCCGGCTACTACGGCGCCGGCACCGTCGAGTACATGGTCCAGGGCGACACCATCTCGTTCCTCGAGGTCAACACCCGCCTCCAGGTGGAGCACCCCATCACCGAGGAGACCGCCGGCATCGACCTGGTGCTGCAGCAGTTCAAGATCGCCGAGGGCGAGGTGCTCGAGTTCACCGAGGACCCGAAGCCCCGCGGTCACGCGTTCGAGTTCCGGATCAACGGTGAGGACGCCGGCCGTGGCTTCCTGCCCGCCCCCGGCACCATCACCACCTACGAGGAGCCAGCCGGACCGGGCGTCCGCATGGACTCCGGCGTCGAGCAGGGTGACACCATCGGTGGCCAGTTCGACTCCATGCTCGCCAAGCTGATCGTGTGGGGCGAGGACCGCGACCAGGCGCTCGCCCGCTCGGCCCGCGCCCTGGCCGAGTACAAGATCGAGGGCATGGCCACGGTCGTGCCGTTCCACGCCCATATCGTCGCCAACCCGGCGTTCGTCGGTGACGGCAAGAGCTTCGACGTCTACACCAAGTGGATCGAAGAGGAGTGGGACAACCCGATCGAGCCGTGGACGCCGACCGGTGCCCCGGCTGACGAGGACGAGCCCGTGGAGCGCAAGAAGGTCGTCGTCGAGGTGGACGGCCGTCGCGTCGAGGTCTCACTGCCCGGTGACCTCGCCTTCGGTGGCTCGCACAACGGTGGCACGGTCCGCCGCAAGGCCAAGTCCCGCACCCGTGGCGGCGCTGCCGGTGCCGCCGCGTCCGGTGACGCCGTGTCGGCTCCCATGCAGGGCACCGTCGTCAAGGTGGCCGTCGAGGAGGGCCAGGAGGTCAAGGCCGGCGAGATGGTCGCCGTGCTCGAGGCGATGAAGATGGAGAACCCGGTCACCGCGCACAAGGACGGTGTCATCACCGACCTGTCCGTCGAAGCCGGCGCCGCCGTGACCCAGGGCACGGTGCTCTGCGAGATCAAGTGATCCGCTGACGGCGCCGGCCCTGCCGGCCGGCGTCGTCGCCCCCGCCTGACCCGGCGCCCACGAGAATCCGCTACCCGCGCGCGAGTAGCGGATTCTCGTATTTCAGGCGCTTGCCGCAGCGCAGCAGTATCGACCGCGTGGCTGTCAGTCGGCGGCCACCGACCCGGCCACCACCGGCTCCGCGACCGCCGGATCGAACGAGGTGTCCGTGAGGAACTCGCGGACCTCGGGCACGTTGCGCAGAAATCGGTCGGCCTCGTCGTCGGACTCGGTGACCTGGCTCGCCTCCTCCGCGGCGATCCGCTGTTCGAACAGGCCCACCTCACGCTCGACCCGGCCGGCATCCCAGCCGAGGACCCCGGCCATGAGTTCGGCGGCCTCGCGCGCGCAGGCGACACCGCCGTGCTGGTACTCCATGGAGATGCGGGTGCGCCGCACCAGGACGTCCTCCAGATGCAGCGCCGCCTCCGCGGCCGCCGCGTAGACCACCTCGACGCGCAGATACCGCTCCGCCCCGGCGAGCGGCTCGAGGAGCTCGGGACGGTCGGCGGCCATCTCCAGCACCTCCTCGGTGAGGGTCCCGTACCGGCCCAGCAGGTGCTCGACCTGTTCCTCACGGATCTCGTAGTCGTCCGCGATCCGGTCCGCGCGGTTGACCATCGCCGGGTAGCCGTCGGCGCCCATGAGCGGGATCCGCTCGGTCGTCGACGACGGCACCTCCTCGGCCCGCTCCCCCATCTCGGCCACCGCGGCGTCCACGGCGTCGGCGGCCATCACCCGATAGGTGGTGTACTTGCCGCCGGCCACCACCACGGCGCCCGGGGCGACCGTCATGACCGCGTGCTCCCGGGACAGCTTGGCGGTGGAGTCGGCGCCGCCGGACAACAGCGGCCGCAGCCCCGCGTACACGCCGCGCACGTCCTCGCGGGTGATCGGTTCGGTGAGCACGGAGTTGACGTGGCCGAGGATGTACTCGATGTCCGCGCTCGTGGCCGCCGGGTGTGCGAGGTCGAGTTGCCAGTCGGTGTCCGTGGTGCCGATGATCCAGTACTCGCCCCACGGGATGATGAACAGCACGGACTTCTCGGTGCGCAGGATCAGCGCGGCCTCCGAGTCGACCTTGTCGCGGTCCACGACGATGTGCACACCCTTGGACGCGCGGACGGTGAAGCCGCCCTCCTCCCCGAGCATGCGCTGCAGCTGGTCGGTCCACACGCCGGCGGCGTTGAGCACGACCCCGGCGCGCACGTCGGTCTCCGCGCCCGTCTCGGCATCCCTGACCCGCACCCCGGTGACCCGCTCGCCATCGCGCAGGTATCCGATCACCTGGGTCGAGTTGGACACGACCGCCCCGTGCCGCGCGGCGGTACGGGCCAGGGTGAGGGTGTGCCGGGCGTCGTCGACGAGGGTGTCCCAGTAGCGGATACCGCCGACCACCACGTCCTCGCGCAGGCCGGGGGCGATGCGGTGCGCGCCGGCGCGGCTGTAGTGCTTCTGCGGGGGCACGCTCTTGGCGCCGCCCATGACGTCGTAGAGGACGAAGCCGGCGGCCATGTAGGGGCGTTCCCAGAAGCGGCGGGTCAGCGGGAACAGGAACTTCAGTGGGGTGACCAGGTGCGGGGCGAGTCGGGTCATGCTGAGTTCGCGCTCGTGCAGTGCCTCCGCGACGAGTCCGAAGTCGAGCTGCTCGAGGTAGCGCAGGCCGCCGTGGAACATCTTGGAGCTGCGCGAGGAGGTCCCCGCGGCGAAGTCCCGGGCCTCGACCATCGCGACGTTCAGTCCGCGCGTGGCCGCGTCCACGGCGCTGCCGGTTCCCACGACGCCGCCGCCGACTATCACCACGTCGAACGTCTCCTCGGAAAGCCTGCGCCACGCCTCGGCTCGGCGTTCGGGGCCGAGGACGGACCGGGACCTGATCGTGGGCATGGGGTCTCCCTCCACGGCCGGGGTGAGGTGTTCCGGCCGGTCGAGGCCGACTCTACGCCCGCGCGGACGTAGTCTCAGGGATGTGAGTCGCAACACCTACATTCTGGCCATCGACCAGGGCACCACCTCGACGCGGGCGATCCTGTTCGACGAGAAGGGCCTGCCTGTCGCCACCGCCACCGCGCAGATCGAGCACTCGCAGATCCTGCCGCGCGCGGGCTGGGTCGAGCACGACCCCATGGAGATCTGGTCCAACGTGCGGACCGCGATGGGGCACGTGGCCGGGGACGCCGATCTCGAGCCGGCGTCGGTGCGGGCGATCGGTATCACCAACCAGCGCGAGACCGTGGTGGTGTGGGATAAGGCCACCGGGAAGCCGGTGTACAACGCGATCGTGTGGCAGGACACGCGCACGTCGGGGATCTGCGCGCGCCTGGCCGAGGGTCATCCGGCGGGCGCCGATCGTTTCCGGGAGACGACCGGGTTGCCGCTGTCGACCTACTTCGCGGGCCCCAAGATCCGCTGGATCCTGGACCACCTGGACGAGCGGGGCGAGCGCGGGACGGAGCGGGCCGAGGCGGGGGAACTGCTGGCGGGCACCATGGATTCGTGGGTGGTGTGGAACCTCACGGGTGGGCGGCGTGGTGACGACGACGGCGAGGCCGCCCTGCACGTCACGGATGTCACCAACGCGTCCCGTACTCTGCTCATGGACCTGGGGACCATGCAGTGGAGCGAGGAGATCTGCCGCGAGATCGGCATTCCCCTGGCGATGCTCCCGGAGATCGTGCCCTCGTCCGGTGTGCTGGGGCGCGTCACCAAACGCCGGATGTTCGGCGGGACGCCCATCTCGGGGATCCTCGGCGATCAGCAGGCGGCGCTGTTCGGTCAGACCTGCTTCGAGCCCGGCGACACCAAGAACACGTACGGGACCGGCGCGTTCCTGTTGCTGAACACCGGCACGACGCCCCAGGCCAGCGACAACGGGCTGCTCACCACCGTGGCCTACCAGCTCGGTGACGCCGACCCGGTCTACGCGCTGGAGGGCTCGGTCGCGATGGCCGGATCGTTGGTCCAGTGGCTGCGCGACAACCTCGGGATCATCTCGACCGCGGCCGAGACGGAAGGGCTCGCCATGTCACTGGAGGACAACGGTGACTGCTATCTGGTCCCCGCCTTCTCGGGTCTGCTGGCCCCGCACTGGCGTCCGGACGCCCGGGGCGCGCTGGTGGGTCTGACGCGCTTCCACACGAAGGCCCACATGGCGCGTGCGGCGCTGGAGGCGACGGCGTTCCAGACCCGCGAGATGGTCGACGCCATGTGCGCGGACGCGGGCGAGGCCGCCGGCTCGCTGCGGGTGGACGGCGGGATGGTCGGCAACGGGTACCTCATGCAGTTCCAGGCCGACCTGCTGGGCGTGGACGTGGTGCGCCCCGAGGTCACCGAGACCACGGCCCTGGGCGCGGCGTTCGCGGCCGGCCTGGCCGTGGGCACCTGGGACTCGATCGACCGGCTGCGTGAGCTGTGGCGGGAGGACCACCGCTGGTCGCCGGAGATGCCCGAGGAGGAGCGGGAGCGACTGATGGCCCGCTGGCGCGATGCGGTCGAGCGGACGCTGGGCTGGGCCGACGCCGAGGGCTGACCCTCCCGCATCCTGGCCCGCCCACCACCCCTACCCGCCACCGTTTTCCCGCCACCGCTACCCGCCGCCGGGTTGCGCGCCCTGTGTGCTGCATGCAGACCGACGTGTGCGCCCTGTTTGCGGCAAACAGGACGCACACGTGGGTTGAAAAGGTGCATTCCGGGCGCGCAACCCACTCAGGGCAGTGTCACGCGGGTCGGGCCGGGCGGCCCACCGAGTCGGATCAGTCCAGATCGTCGTGGCGGATGAGCTGGCGGGCGGCCTCGGTGATGGTCCCGGTCATCGACGGGTAGACGGAGAAGGAGCCGGCGAGGTCGGCCACGGTGAGCTGGTTCCGTACCGCGACCGAGATCGGCAGGATGAGCTCGGAGGCGGTGGGCGCCACCACGACGCCGCCGATCACCACGCCCGAGGCGGGGCGGCAGAATAGCTTGACGAAGCCGCGGCGCAGACTGCGCATCTTGGCACGCGGGTTTCCGGACAGCGGCATGACCTCGACGCGGGCGGGGACCTCACCGCTCTCGATCTGCGTGTGCGAGATGCCGACGGTGGCGATCTCCGGGCGGGTGAACACCGCGGAGGCGACGGTGCGCAGGCGGATCGGGCTGACGCCCTCGCCGAGCGCGTGATACATGGCGATGCGGCCCTGCATGGCCGCCACGGAGGCGAGCGGGAACAGGTCCGTGCAGTCGCCGGCGGCGTAGATGCCGGGCGCGGTGGTGCGGGAGACGCGGTCGACCTTGATATGGCCGCTGCGCTGCAGCTCGACGCCGGCGTTCTGCAGGCCGAGCCCGTCGGTGTTGGGAACCGAGCCGACGCAGATGAGGGCGTGGGAGCCCTTGACCGTGCGGCCGTCACCGAGGCGGACGATGATGCCATCCTCGTGATGTTCCACGGCGTCGGCGCGGGCGTGCTTGACCAGAGAGACACCGCGCTCGCTGAGCGCCTCCTCCAGCACCAGCGCGGCGTCGGCGTCCTCGTGCGGCAGTACGCGGTCCCGGCTGGAGACCATGGTGACCTTGACGCCCATCTCGGTGAACGCGGAGACGAACTCGGCACCGGTCACACCGGAACCGATGACCACCAGGTGCGAGGGCAGCTCGGTGAGGTCGTACAGCTGACGCCAGTTGAGGATCCGCTCGCCGTCGGGCTCCGCACCGGAGAGAACGCGGGGGCTGGAGCCGGTGGCCATGAGCACCACGTCGGCGTCGAGGATCTTCTGCTGGCCGTTCTCGAAGGTCACGGCGACCTGGTGCGAGGCCATGCCCGGCTGGGAGTCGTGGACCTTCGCCCAGCCCGACAGCAGGCGGACGCCCTCGCGCTGGAGCTGCGTGCGGATGTCCGCGGACTGGGCCCGCGCGAGCGACTTGACGCGGCCGTTGACCTGGCCGAGCCGGTACGCGGTGGGGTCGAAGTGCGCCTGGACGCCCATCTCCTCCGCGCGGCGCATGTCGGTGCGCACGCCCGTGGTGGCGATGAAGGTCTTGGAGGGGACGCAGTCGTAGAGGACGCAGTTGCCGCCGATGCCGTCCGCGTCGACGATCGTGACATCCGCACCGTACTGGGCGGCGACCAGCGCCGCCTCGTATCCGGCGGGTCCGCCGCCGATGATGATGATGCGTTGCGTCACTGAAGATTCCTCCACGGCTCACGGGGTGTCAGGGCCGGGCGCCGGTTCCGCGGTGGCAGAACTCGTCGCGTCCGCCGTACACGGTAGTCGACCGGCCCGCGTCAGACGGGCGGACGAGGGTGGCGGACCCACCCGATCCGCCACCCGATCCACCCGCGCCGGGCCCGAGTGTGCACCGACCGGGCTTGCCGAACGGACTAGAGTCGGTGGCGTGCCTCTCTATGCCGCGTACGGGACCAACATGCATCCCGATCAGATGACCACCCGCGCGCCGCACTCCCCTTTCGCCGGGTCGGGGTGGCTCGAGGGCTGGCGACTCACCTTCGCCGGCGACGACCCCACCTGGGAGGGCGCGGTGGCGACCCTGGTGCAGGACCGTGACTCGCGGGTGTTCGTCGTGCTCTACGACGTCCCCGAGGAGGACGCGCTCTCCCTCGACCGTTGGGAGGGCACCGACCAGATGCCCGCCCGGAAGATCCGCGTGCGCATCACGCG
The DNA here is from genome assembly GCF_053645335.1 of Dietzia sp. NPDC055340. Classification (NCBI taxonomy): domain Bacteria; kingdom Bacillati; phylum Actinomycetota; class Actinomycetes; order Mycobacteriales; family Dietziaceae; genus Dietzia; species Dietzia sp. NPDC055340. The sequence goes on from NZ_JBSHML010000028.1 coordinate 15,937, forward strand.
CCAGCCGACCGTCCCGGACGGCCCCCCTGTGGGCGCCCAGGAGTCGGAGTTCGCCGTCGACTCCGGCCCGGCGGACGGGCCCGGTGCCGCGACGGCCGCCGAGGACACGGTCCTCGCGTGGCTGTACGTGATGGACGCGTTCGAGGGCGGGCTGCCGTCGGCGCGCTACCTCGGCCTGCTGGCCGACGCCGCCGAGTGCGCGGGCGCGCCCGAACAGTACGTGCGCGAGCTGCGCACCCGCGAGTCCCGCAACGTCGGCCCCGGCGCCTGAGGTGGCCCCGCTCCTGACCCCGACCGCCGACGCCGCCGCGGCCGCCGACGCCATCGCCCGCGCCACCGGCCGCCCTTCGCACGAGGTCACGCTGGTACTGGGCTCGGGCTGGTCGGAGGTCGTGACCGGACTCGCCGACCCGGGCACCGCGGTGACGATCCCGGTGTCGGAGCTGCCGGGGTTCGTCGCGCCGTCGGCCGTCGGTCACCGCGGGACCGTCACCAGCTGCCTGGTGGACGGCGTCACCCTCCTGTCGATCGCAGGCCGCACACACCTGTACGAGGGTCACGGCACCGAGCCGGTCGTCCACCCCGCCCACGTCGCCGCCGCCACCGGCTCCCGCGTGCTGGTGCTCACCAACGCCGCCGGCGGCCTGCGCGACGGCCTGACCGTGGGCGACCTGGTCCTCATCCGCGACCACCTCAACCTCACCGGCCGCTCCCCGCTGACCGGCCCCCTGTTCGTCGATTTGGTGGACGCCTACCGCCCGACTCTGCGCGAGGCGGCCGCCGACGCCATCGCCGCCTCCGATGCCGCCGCCGGGGTCACCGACTCCCGCCCGGGCGAGGGCGTGTACGCCGCGATGCCCGGCCCCCAGTACGAGTCCCCCGCCGAGATCGGCATGCTGCGTGTGCTCGGCGCGGACCTGGTGGGGATGTCGACCGTGCCCGAGACCATCGCCGCCCGTGGACTGGGCCTGGACGTGGTCGCGATGTCCCTGGTCACCAACCTCGCCGCCGGTGTCACCGGGCAGCCGCTGGACCACACCGAGGTGCTCGCCGCCGGGGCGGCCGGGGCCACCCGCCTCACCACGGCGCTCCGCGCCCTCGTGCCGGCCGTCGCCCGCGTCTGAACGAGGCCGACCGTGCCCAGTCCCCACGACCCGACCTCCGACGCCGCCCCCGATCTCGCGCCGCTGCGATTCGGTACGGCGGGCGTCCGCGCCCCACTCGGGGACGGCCCCGCCCGGATGAACGAGGGTACGGTCGCACTGGTCGCGACCGCCGTCGCCCGCCACCTGCGTGAGCAGGAGTCGCCCGGGTCGACGGTCGTCGTCGGCGGGGACGCGCGCCACGGGTCGGCGCGGTTCGTCGAGGTCGCGGCTGCGGTGGTGGCGGCGGCCGGCTTCGTCGTCGTCGTCCCCCCGGGCCCGGTCCCCACCCCCGTCGTGGCGGCGGCGGTGCGGTCGCGTGGCGCGGCGGCGGGGCTCATGGTGACCGCGTCCCACAATCCGGCCGGCGACAACGGCATCAAGGTCTATGGGCGCGGGGGCGCGCAGATCGTGCCGCCCACCGACGTCCACATCGAGGCGCACCTGGTGGCGGCCGCGCGAGAGGGCGTCGCCGTTCCCGCAGCGTCAGTATGGAACGACGACGAGACCGCGCCGCGCGGGGGCACCGCGGTCAACCCCGGTCGCGGTGAGGTGCGGGTCGACCCGGCGCTGGTCGACGACTACGTTGCTGCCGTCGTGGCCCGGATCCCCGCGCCCGCCCGGCCTCCGCGCGTCGCGCTGACGCCCGTCCACGGGGTGGGCGGCGAGGTCTGCCTGCGCGTTCTGGCCGGGATCGGGGTGCGGGACGTCGTGATGGTGGCCGAGCAGGCCGAGCCCGACCCCGACTTCCCGACCGTCGACTCCCCCAACCCGGAGCGCGCGCAGACCACCGAGCGGCTGCTCGCGCTGGCGGCGGAGATCGAGGCCGATGTGGCGATCGCGCTCGACCCCGACGCCGACCGGTGCGCCGTGGGTGTGGCCGGGCCGGACGGGCGTTGGCGGATGCTCGACGGCGACGAGACCGGCGCCGTGCTCGCCGACCACCTGCTGCGGGCGCCGCTGCCGGGGGCCGGCGCCGGCCGGAGCACCCCCGTGGTGGCATCGACGATCGTGTCGTCGCGGCTGCCGTCGCTGATCGTTCCCGCGCGCGGCGGTCGGCATGTTCAAACGCTGACCGGGTTCAAGTGGCTCGTGCGCGCCGGACGGCCGCTGCGGTACGCGTACGAGGAGGCGATCGGGCACTGCGTGCTGCCGGAGGTCGTGGCCGACAAGGACGGCATCTCCGCCGCCGCGCTCTGGTGCGCGATGGTCGGGGCCGGCGGGCCCGCTGTCGGTGAACGTCTCGACGCGCTGGGGCGGGAGTTCGGCGTGCACGTCCGGCGCAACGAGACTCTGCCGCTGGCGGTCGGCGCTGATCCCGCCGTCGCGCTGGCCGGGGCCGCGGCGCTGCTCGGCGGCGCGGGTAACAGGGGGGCCCGGCCCGCGGTTCACTCCCTCGACGGGACCGCCGGCCTGCGTGTGGACATCGACGGCGCCCGCGCGGTGATCCGCCCCTCGGGGACCGAGCCGCTGCTCAAGACCTACGTCGAGGCGTGGACACCGCCGGAGCCCTCCCCGGCGGACCGAGCCGGGGTCGAACACCGGCTCGCGCGTCTGGCCGACCGGGTCGCGGACGCCATCGCCGGCCGGGCGCGTTAGCGCGGACCGAAGAGACGGTCGCCGGCGTCGCCGAGGCCCGGGACGATGAAGGCCGCCTCGTCGAGTCGCTCGTCGATCGTCGCGGTCACGAGCGTGCCCGCGAGCCCGGAGTCGCGCACGAGCTCGACGCCCTCCGGCGCACACAGCACGCACACCACGGTGATGCCCGTCGCGCCACGGGCGGTGAGCGTCTCCAGGGTGGTGACCAGTGAGCCGCCGGTCGCGAGCATCGGGTCGAGCACCACCACGTGCCTGCCGGCGAGATCATCAGGCAGCGAGCACAGGTAGGAGAAGGGCTCGTGGGTCTGCTCATCGCGCGCCAGGCCGATGAAGCCGACCTGCGCGCCGGGCAGCAGGCGGGTCGCCGGCTCCAACAGACCGAGCCCGGCCCGCAGCACCGGCACGATGAGCGGGACGCCGTCCACCGCGACCCCGGTCGTCTCGATCACGGGGGTGGTCACCGGGATCTCGACCGTCGGCACCGAACGGAAGGCCTCGTAACAGAGCATGGTTCCCAGAGCGTCCATCGCGGCCCGGAAACCCGCGGTATCGGTGCCGGAATCGCGCAGCGTACGGAGGCGATCCCCGACCAGGGGGTGGTCCACGACGATGATGTCCATGCCCGTCAGGATTCCACACGAGAAGTTTTTCGCGGGTGCTGGAACCGGATCGTCTCCCCTGCTCGTCGAACCCTGTGACGGGACATAAGGCAGGACAAGGGGGCGCGACCATGGCAGACGGGGCGATCGAGGTCCATGTCGACGGTTTACGTGAGCTGGGTACGGGGCTGACCACCCTGGCCGAGACGCTGGGGGGAGCGCTCGACGCGGTCGACTCGCTACCGCTCGCGGCGGTGGTGCCGGTGGTGGGGCCGGTGGGGGCCGAGTTCATGTCGGCCCTGCTGGCGGCCACCTCCCGCCACCGGGAGGTGCTCGCCGGGGTCGCCCGGGTGACCGATGCCGCCGGGGATCTGGTGCTGGAGTCGGCCCGGTTGTTCGAGGACACCGACACCGCGGGCGCCCGGGCCATCGGCGCGGCCGGCCGGGGCCTGACCGAATGGACGGTGTGATCCGGTGATCGCGGACGCATTGGCCTACGTCGGCCCCATCAGGCAGGTCCTCGACCTGCTCTCCACCGAGGAGTTCGTCCCCGCGGAGGCGCAGAACGTCATGCGGCCGGTCAGCGACGGCCTGGAGGTGGCCGAGCAGTTGGGGCCGCCACTCGAGCGGCTGCTGTCCGAATCGTGGGACTCCCTCGCCGCACTGGGTGCCGCCCAGTCGATCGCGGAGGTCGGCCGGACCATCGGCGCACTCACCGACTCCGCTGTGGAGATCGCGCGGGTCACCGCCGTGGCCGCCGAGATCGTCGTGCGCGGGACGATCGAGGTGATCGGGATCGTCAACGAGTTCATCGCGCGCGCCGCCGCCCTCGGACCCACCCTCGTGACGCCGCCCGGGCAGGCCGCGCTCCTCGCGTTGGCCGCCGAGCATCTGGCGCGCGGCATCCAGGTCGCGGAGCGGGTCCAGACCGAACTCAGGGCGCCCACGGCCGAGATGCACGCGATCGCCGCCGGGATCCCGGGCACGCCCCGCATGCCCGGGATGCTCGGCGCGGATACGAGCGCGGCGGGCGCGATCAACGCCACCACCGCGGCGTACGCGGGATCCGGGCCGGGCGCCACCACCGCGGTCGGCGGCTCACCCACCGAGGTGGGCGCACCCGGGCCCGGCACCGGCGCGGGCGGCCTCAGCAGCGCGGCAGGTGCCGGCGCAGGCGCAGGCGGAGTCGGAGCCCCGGCCGGCGGCTCCGACTCCGGGAGTGTGTCGACGCCGGGCTCCGCCGGCGTTGGCGACGCGGGGTCCGGCTTCCTCGGCAGCGGAGTCCAGGTGGTGCTTCCGGACGGGTCCTCGGCCACCGCACCGAATGAGCAGGCCGCGGGCGCGGTCCGCAACGCCCTCAGCCAGCAGGGCGTGCCGTACGTGTGGGGCGGCACCACGCCGGGGCAGGGACTGGACTGCAGCGGGCTCACCCAGTGGGCCTACCGCGATGCCGGGGTGGAGATCCCCCGCCTCGCGCAGGAGCAAGGGGTGGGGGTTCAAATCTCGCAGCAGGATCTCGCGCCCGGCGACCTGCTGGTCTGGGACGGCCACGTGGCGATGTACATCGGCAACGACCAGATCGTGGAGGCTGGGGACCCTGTAGCGGTTTCCGGCCTGCGCACCGACAATATCGGCATGTCCTTCTACGGCTTCTACCGTCCGACCGGCGGATGACGCCCGACACCTGCCGTCACACCGACCCGATGTCGGGGGTCGTCGCCGAGGTCGGCACCAATGGTGTGCCGGTCGGCCTCGCCGTTCCCGATCGCCTTCTGGACCGCACGCCGTCGGAGGTGGCGCGGGCGGTGCTGCGCGCCCTCACCGCGGCCGCGGGCGAGGCCCGCGAGTTGTTGGAGCGCCGGGCCGAGGAGGAATGGGACGGCCGCGACTGGACCCCCGAGGGCGTCGACGACGACGGGGTGTTGGAGTCGGTCCGTTGACCGCCGGCGGGCTGGACGTCGAGGCCTTCCTCGACCGTCTGCGGGGAATCGCGTCGGAGTGGGAGTCCGCCCACGATCAGCTCGAGACCTTGCGGGTGGTCGCCACCAGCCGGGATCAACTGGCCACGGCCACCGCGGACTCCGGCGGGACCGTGGTGGATCTCCGGTTGGCGGCGGGGCTGCGCCGGCACGGGCCGGACACCGTGTCGGCGTCGATCCTCGAGGCCACCGCCCGGGCCGTGGAGCAGGCCAATTCCCGGCGGGCCGAGCTGGTGTCGGGATCCGTGGCGCTCGCCGTGGGCGGACGGAGGCAGGCTGCGCAGGACGCGCTGCGGGCCGACAGCGCGACTGGCCCGGCCGGCCGTGGCACCAGCTGACCACGCCTGGATATGCTGGCCGACATGGCCAAGGACATCGTCCCGATCGAGCTCGGTCTCCCGGAGGGAGACGTCACGACCCTCTGGGCGCCCAGCTGGCGCGAGGACAACGACGACTGGGAGGCGTTCCTGGGCCTCGACGAGGATCTCTACGCCTTCGATTCGACCGCTGAGCTGCTGGCTCTGGTGCGCAGCGGGGCCGAGCAGGACCTACAAGACCACCCGTCGTGGGAGCAGTTCGCCAACTCGGACGTGCTGGACTTCCGCGCCGCCGACGAGAACTGCTACGACCTGGTGGGCGTCCTCGAACTCCTCGGCGACGCTCCGACCGAGTCGTCGGTGGACGAGATCGACCAGTCCTTCGCCATCGCCCGCTCGATCGGCGAGGTCTGCGAGCTGGTCACGGTCACCAAGTTCTTCAACGGCAACCCGATTCTGGCCACCGTCACCCACGGCATGGACGAGTTCTACGGCCGTGAGGGCCTCAAGCTGTGGAAGTCCATCCGCAAGACCGTCGCCAAGGGCTGGGACGACGTGCTGGATGCGATCCAGGAGGTCATCACCGCCCCGGCTCTGGACAAGGGCGAGGTCGACAAGGCCCGCCGCGATCTCGAGGCCGCCGAGGCCGCCCTGCCCGAGGAGGAGCCCGAGGCCGAGGAGACCGCCCGGACCGGCTACCCGGAGGGCTCGATCTGGGAGAAGGTGGGCATCGACCCCATCCAGATCGTGTTCGGCGACCAGGAGTTCCTGAGTCTGCGCTGCTATTTGGGCGATCGCCCGGTCTTCCTGGGCGACGGCGACCAGGTGTACGTGTTCACCAGCGGTCGCGGTCTGGGCCGCTATCTGGCGGACAACGACGACGACACGCTGAGCCGGGTCGCCACGTACGAGCAGATCAAGATCGCCGCCACCGACGGCAGCCTCGATGTCCAGGCCACCGACGACAACGTGTACGTACTCGCCGGGCTGGATCGCGACATCGAGATCGGGCCGTCCATGGTCGACCCGGGCCAGCTCGGCCTGGCGGTGGAGCTCATCACCGACATGGCGAACTACGTCGGCGACGCGGAACTGGAGGCGTCGGTGACCGGCCGCGGATCCTCGCTGCGCCGGTACATGCACTACGTGCTCAACCCGGACGATGCGACCTTGCTCGAGCCCACCGCGCCGTACGACGACGAGGCCTCCGAGTGGCGGGACCTCGTCGATGACGTCGAGCAACTGGTCACCACCCCGGACATGGCCTGAGCCGGCGCCCTCCGGGGTATCCGGCCCACTCACCAGCCGCGGAGCCGTCGCACGACCGCACCCGCGGGGCCGCGTGCGGGTGCGGAGCCCGGGTCGCTGACGTCGACGGCGGCCCCCAGCTCGCCGAGAGCGGACGCGATCCGGCCGGCGTCGCCGGCGTACACGCTGGCGATCACCTCGCCGGCCCGCACCTCGTCGCCCTCGACCCGGTGCAGCAGCACCCCGGCGGCGTGGTCGACGGCCTCGCCCGGTGCGCTGCGTCCCCCGCCCGCCAGCCACGACGCCCGGCCCACCCCGAGCGCATCCCAGGTGATCCGGCCCGCGGCGGGCGCCCGCACCTGCTCGACGTTCGCGGCCCGCGGGAGTTCGGCGTCCGGGTCGCCGCCCTGGGCGGAGATCATCGCCCGGTAGGAATCCATGGCCCGCCCGTCCGACAGTCGGGCCCGAGGATCGTCGCTGATGCCCACCGCGGCCAGGGCCTCCTCCGCCAGCGCGCACGTCAGGTCGACCATGTCCGCGGGTCCCCCGCCGCCGAGGATCTCCAGGCATTCGGCCACCTCGACCGCATTGCCCACGGCCCGCCCGAGCGGGGTGTGCATGGCCGTGACCAGCGCACTGGTCCGTACTCCGGCGGCGGTGCCGATACCCACCATGACGCGGGCGAGCTCCTCGGCATCCGTACGTGAGGTCATGAACGCCCCGGACCCGAACTTCACGTCGAGGACCAGCGCACCGGTGCCCTCGGCGATCTTCTTGCTCATGATCGACGCCGCGATCATCGGGATCGAGGGCACCGTGCCGGTGATGTCCCGCAGGGCGTACAGGGCGCGGTCCGCGGGTGCGAGGTCGGCCCCGGCCGCGCAGATCACGGCCCCGGAGTCCGACAGGATGCGCCGCATCTCGTCCCCGCTCAGGTCCGCGCGCCAGCCGCGGATCGCCTCGAGCTTGTCGAGCGTGCCGCCGGTGTGCCCGAGCCCCCGCCCCGACAACTGCGGCACGGCCACGTCCCAGGTCGCCAGCAGCGGTGTGAGGACCAGAGTGATCGCGTCACCCACCCCGCCCGTGGAGTGTTTGTCGACGGTCGGCACCTCCCGGCCTCCGCGGGTCAGGCCGGCCAGGTCCAATCGGTGGCCCGAGCCCACCATCGCGGTGGTCCACCGGGAGATCTCCCGATCGCTCATCCCGCGGAAGTAGATCGCCATCGCGAGCGCGGACATCTGCTCCGGGACGACCGTCCCGCGGGTGAACTCGTCGACGATCCAGTCGACCTCGTCGTCGTCGAGCTCCCGCCCGTCCCTCTTCGCCTCGATGATCCGGACCGCATCGTGGCGCCGCGCGGCGTCGCCCGTCCCGCTCACGTCAGATCCTCCGGGCCGAAGGCGTCGGGCAGCAGGGCACCGAGGCGGACGGGTCCGCGCGCGCCGTGCACGATCAGGTCGGGGCCACCGTGTTCGTGGAGGAGTTGTCGGCAGCGCCCACACGGGGCGAGGGGCTCGCCGGTATGGGCGACGACGATGACCTCGAGCAGGCGGCCCCCTCCCGTCCGGTGGAGGTCCGACACGAGTGAGCACTCCGCGCACAACGTCAGCCCGTAGGAGGCGTTCTCCACGTTGCAGCCGGTGACGATCCGCGTGCTGCTGCCGTGCGCCGCGGAGGAGGCCGTGCCGGCCGCTTCTCGCTGCGGAGCGGTGGCGATCGCCGCGGCACCCACCCCCAGCCCCGAATACGGCCGATAGGCGCTCTCGGCCGCCCGGAGGGCGTGCTCGCGGAGCATGTCGAGGTCTATGAGCCGTTGTGCTGCGGTTTCGTCGCCGGACACCTTCATCTACCCCCGGGTAACTTCATTTAGGGTCCCCTAACAGGGATTACCTGTTCGGACCACGGTACCCACCCTGCTTCTCATCAGTTCACTCTCAGGTCTAAAGTCCTTGTAGGCGCCCGCCGTGTTGTCATGGACGAACCGCGCGCCGTAGGCATCACGCCCAGACGAACTGGAGGCACGACAAGCCCATGAGTACTGCGCAGGCGCCGGCGCGTCCGGCACCCACAAAGAAGATCAACATCTACAAGGGTGACCCGGGGATGTGGTCGTGGGTCGCGCACCGCATCTCCGGCGTCGCGATCTTCTTCTTCCTCTTTGTCCACGTGCTCGACACCGCCCTGGTCACCGTGAGCCCGGAGAGCTACAACGCGGTCATCGACACGTACAAGAACCCGATCGTCGGCCTCATGGAGATCGGGCTCGTGGCCCTGGTGCTGTTCCACGCCCTGAACGGTCTGCGGATCGTCGCCGTGGACTTCTGGTCCAAGGGCGCCAAGTACCAGCGCCAGATGCTCTGGGCCGTCCTGGCGATCTGGGTCGTGGTGTTCGCCGCGGCGACCGCACGCCTTCTCTTCCTCCTCTTCGAGCACATCTAAGGAGAACGATCATCATGGCAGACGCACCTGTTCTCCAGACCTCTTACGACCGGCCCGCCTCGCTGGCGCAGCCCCGCTCGCCCCGCCTGCGTTCCCGCGGCAACTTCGAGCGCACGGCGTGGATCTTCATGCGCTACTCGGGCGTGGCCCTGGTCTTCCTCACCATCGGCCACCTCACGGTGGGCCTGATGATCGACGACGGCGTCCATCGCATCGACTGGGCATACGTCGCCGATCGCTGGCAGAGCCCGTTCTGGGCCACGTGGGACATCCTCATGCTCTGGCTGGCCCAGCTGCACGGCGCGAACGGTGTCCGCACCGTCATCGCGGACTACTCGCGCAAGGACTCCACCCGGTTCTGGCTCAACGCGATCCTGATCGCCGCGACCGTCCTGGTCCTCGTCCTGGGCACCTACGCCATCTTCGGCCTCGCCTACGACATCTGATCGCCGGCAGTATTCGTCCGCGGACTTCACCATTTCGAAAGCGAGCACTGAGAACACCATGACCGATCGTCAGGTCCACCAGCACCAGTACGACGTCGTCATCGTCGGCGCCGGCGGCGCCGGGATGCGCGCCGCCATCGAGGCGGGTCCGCGCACCCGCACCGCGGTCCTCACCAAGCTCTACCCCACCCGCTCCCACACCGGCGCAGCGCAGGGCGGCATGTGCGCCGCCCTCGCGAACGTCGAGGAGGACAACTGGGAGTGGCACACGTTCGACACGGTCAAGGGCGGCGACTACCTCGTCGACCAGGACGCCGCGGAGATCATGGCCAAGGAGGCCATCACCGCCGTCATCGACCTCGAGAACATGGGCCTGCCGTTCAACCGGACGCCCGAGGGCAAGATCGACCAGCGTCGCTTCGGCGGCCACACGCGTGACCACGGCAAGGCGCCCGTGCGTCGCGCCTGCTACGCCGCGGACCGCACGGGTCACATGATCCTGCAGACGCTGTACCAGAACTGCGTCAAGCACGACGTGGAGTTCTTCAACGAGTTCTACGTGCTCGACCTGTGCCTCACCGAGACCCCCGAGGGCCCCGTGGCCACCGGCTGCGTCGCCTACGAGCTGGCCTCCGGCGACCTGCACGTCTTCCACTCCAAGGCCACGGTGTTCGCCACCGGCGGCTCGGGCCGCATGTACAAGACCACCTCCAACGCCCACACCCTCACCGGTGACGGCATGGCCGTGGTTTTCCGCAAGGGCCTGCCGCTCGAGGACATGGAGTTCCACCAGTTCCACCCGACAGGGCTGGCCGGCCTGGGCATCCTCATCTCCGAGGCCGTCCGCGGTGAGGGCGGCATCCTGCGCAACGCCGACGGCGAGCGCTTCATGGAGCGCTACGCCCCCACCATCAAGGACCTCGCGCCGCGTGACATCGTCGCCCGCTCTATGGTCCTGGAGGTCCGCGAGGGCCGCGGTGCCGGCCCCGAGAAGGACTACGTCTACATCGACGTAACCCACCTCGGCGCCGACGTGCTCGAGGAGAAGCTCCCCGACATCACCGAGTTCTCGCGCACCTACCTGGGCGTCGACCCGGTCACCGAGCTCGTCCCGGTGTTCCCGACCTGCCACTACGTCATGGGCGGTATCCCGACCAACGTCCAGGGCGAGGTCCTGCGCAACAACGAGGACATCGTCCCCGGCCTCTACGCCGCCGGTGAGTGCGCCTGCGTCTCCGTGCACGGCTCCAACCGCCTGGGCACCAACTCGCTGCTGGACATCAACGTGTTCGGCCGCCGCGCCGGCATCGCCGCCGCCGAGTACGCCGCGGGTCACGACTTCGTGGAGCTGCCCGCCGAGCCCGAGACGATGGTGCGCGAGTGGATGGAGCGCATGCTCGCCCCGCACGGCACCGAGAACGCCGCGGACATCCGCAGCGAGATGCAGGCCATGATGGACGACAAGGCGTCGGTGTTCCGCAACGAGCAGTCGCTCACCGAGGCCCGCGACGAGCTGCGCGCCCTGAAGAAGCGCTACGCCGAGGTCACCGTCTCGGACAAGGGCAAGCGTTTCAACACCGAACTCCTGGAGGCCGTCGAGCTCGGCTTCCTCCTGGAGCTGGCGGAGGTCACCGTCGTGGGTGCCCTCAACCGGAAGGAGTCCCGCGGCGGTCACTCCCGCGAGGACTTCCCGGACCGCGACGACGCCAACTACATGAAGCACACCATGGCGTTCAAGGAGGACGGTCTCGACCTGCTCTCCGACATCCGGCTGGATTGGAAGCCGGTTGTGCAGACCCGCTACGAGCCGATGGAGCGTAAGTACTGATGAGTTCCGCAGTCGACACCACCAAAGCCACCGACGGCACCAGCAGCCGCCCGGTGCCGCCCGGCTCCACCATGGTCACGCTGAAGATCGCCCGGTTCAATCCGGAGGATCCGGACTCGGCGGGCTGGCAGGAGTTCGAGGTCCCGGCGCTGCCGTCCGACCGTCTGCTCAACCTGCTGATGTACGTCAAGAACTACATCGACGGTTCGCTGGCGTTCCGCCGCTCCTGCGCCCACGGCGTCTGCGGTTCGGATGCCATGCAGGTCAACGGCGTCAACCGCCTCGCCTGCAAGGTCCTCATGAAGGACATGCTCCCCAAGGACGGCAAGTCCATCACCATCACGATCGCCCCGATCCGGGGCCTTCCGGTGGAGAAGGACCTGTACGTGGACATGGAGCCGTTCTTCAAGTCGTTCCGTGACGTCATGCCGTACCTCATCACGTCCGGCAACCAGCCGACCGCCGAGCGCATCCAGTCGCCGACCGACCGCGCCCGCTTCGACGACACCACCAAGTGCATCCTCTGTGCCTGCTGCACGACCTCCTGCCCGGTGTTCTGGGCCGACGGGTCGTACTTCGGGCCGGCGGCGATCGTCAACGCGCACCGGTTCATCTTCGACTCGCGTGACGAGGGCGCTGCCGAGCGTCTGGAGATCCTCAACGACGCCGAGGGCGTGTGGCGCTGCCGCACCACCTTCAACTGCACCGACGCGTGCCCCCGTGGCATCCAGGTGACGCAGGCGATCCAGGAGGTCAAGCGCGCACTGCTGTTCGCGCGCTGATCTCGCCACAGATCGTCGGCTCGGGCCGCATCCTCTTGTCGAGGGTGCGGCCCGAGTTGCATTCCGCGGCGGCGAACGGCCTGCCCGCGACCTGCCTCGAGCCGCATCGGCCCGCGTTCTGCTGATCGCCACCCATCGGATCGTGCGCCACCCATCGGATCCCGTAGGCGCCACGCGATTCGATAGGTGGCGTTCTCCGGTCGCCCCTCGCGGGTCAGGCGGAGCGCAGCCGCCCCCGGACGTAGACTCGACATCCGTGATCAGCAACCGCCGAGGGCCCGCCCGCCGTGCCGCCGGCCTCGCCTCCGCCGCCCTCGTCGCCCTGATGCCCCTGGCTGCAGCGATCCCGGCGGCGGCCGAGCCGGACCCCGCCCTCCCGCTCTCGGAGCCCCCGCCGCCGGCGGTGTTGCCGTCCACGACGTCGTCGTCATACTTCGACACCCCGCGCGACCTGACCGGGTGCCCGTACCGGACGACTCCACCCGCGCCCGTCGACGAGTCCGAGGTGCCGCTGCCCGGTCAGTCCTCGCCCACCCCTCCCCCGGTGCCGGCCACGCCCGCCGGCGGCGAGGCCCTCGCCGGCTGCGACGTCGTGGCGCCCGATGGCTTCGCGGTGCCCCCGGAGGTGACCGCGAGCGCCTGGATGATCTCCGACCTCGACACCGGCGAGATCGTCGCCGCCAAGGACCCGCACGGCCGCTACCGCCCGGCCAGCATCATCAAGACCCTGCTGGCATCGGTCGCGCTGGACGAATTGGACGGTGACGAGATCGTGGAGGTCACCGACGCCCATCTGGAGGGTGCCGAGGGCAGCCTCGTCGGCGTGGGTCCCGGCGGCAGATACTCGGTGCACCGGCTCCTCAGTGGGCTGCTGATGTCGTCCGGCAATGACGCGGCGGCCGTGCTCGCGCACGAGATGGGCGGCATGGACCACACGCTCGAGGCGATGAACGCGCGCGCCGCCTCGCTCGGTGCCGCGGGCACGCACGTGGCCACGGTGAGCGGGCTGGACGGGCCGGGGATGATGTCCTCGGCGTACGACATGTCGCTGATCTTCCGCGACGCCATGACCCGGCCCGAGTTCGCCGAGATCGTCTCCACGCAGCTGACCGGTTTCCCCGGCTACCCGGCGGGCGAGGGCGCGGGCCCGCCCGACCCCGTCGACCCGCCCCCGTACACCGGCCCGACCACACGCGAGGACGGCGAGGTGGTCAATCCCGGCTTCGTGCTGGCCAACGACAACCAGCTCCTCTTCAACTATGACGGCGCGCTGGGCGGGAAGACGGGCTTCACCGACGACGCCCGCCACACGTTCATCGGCGCGGCCGAACGGGACGGCAGGCGGCTGGCCGTGGTGCTGCTCGACGGCACGCGGGTGCCGCAGGCGCCGTGGCAGCAGGCGGCGATGTTGCTCGACGCGGGGTTCGCGGCCGAGGACGCCGTCGGCCAGCTGGGCGACAGACCGAGCGAGGCCGACGACGACGTGACGGAGCTGGCGTCGGGCCCGCTGGGCGGGTCGGGGGCGTCGGAGACGACCGCAGCGGGGTCGCTGTTCGAGGAGTACGGAACTTGGATGGCGGTCGGCGCGGCGGCCCTGGTGGTGCTCGCGGGCGCCGTCCTGACACTGCGGCGTCGCTGAGCCACTGCGGGGCGCTCGCTTACTGCGCGGCAGCCCCGGCGAGGACCACTCGCAGGCGCGCGGCGCAGTCCCCGTCCAGGGTGCGCGCGTCCTGTCCGGCCGCGACGTCCATAAGGTGCCGGACCAGGACGACGACGACGAGGTCGGCAGTCACATCCACCACCGCCCCGTCCGCACCGGACAACGATTCGAGCCTGCCCAGGGTGATCCCGAGCCGCCGGCGTGCGGTGTCGACGGCCGCCGACAGAACGCGGTGATCCGGCCCCGCGGTGTCGACCAGTCCGCGCGCGAGCACCGACCAGGTCTGCGGGTTCTCGGCCGCCCGGGCGCTCACCTGGTGCGGCCAGTCCGAGGCCGGGTCCTGCGTCGGGGTCGAAACCAGCGTGTCGACGAGCGTGCCCAGCGCGTCCGCGGCGGCTCCGGCGAGCTCGGTGGCCAACTCCTCGACCGAGTCGAAGTGTCGGTAGAAGGCCGTGGGCACGATGCCGGCCTCGCGGGCGAGCTCCCGGACGACGAGGCCCGAGAAGCCACGGCTCGCCACCGTTCGACGACCCGCGTCGACGATGAGTGCACGAGTGTGCCGCTTCTGTTCTGCTCGAGATCTGGGCGCCGTCACGTCGACGATTCTAGCGATTGAGCTGAAAAACCGCATGTCGTTCGAGTTCGTGGGCCCGCACCCCAGCTGTCACACACCGGGGTCTTTTCATTTCAGAGAACACCTGTACACTCAGTTTCGTCCGGTGGTCGAGCCGGACGGATGCGCCCCCTTCAGCGCGACCGCACCCACCGGTGCGCGGCGCGGAACTCGAGACCGGGGCGGCGGCGTCCGTCGACGGCCGACCACACCGACCACGTTCTCCACGGAGGTCCCGATGACAGCTCCGCCCGTCCACCCGTCCTTCACCCGCCGACTTCTCACGCCCGGCCGACTCGCGCGTCGCGGCCTGGCCGAAAGCCTGTTCTCCGGCGAACTCGCCCGCACGCTGCTCACCCCGCACCCGGTCGAGCACTACGCCCGTTCGCTGGGCGTGACCTGGTCCGACGACCCGACCGGGGCGACCGTCGTGTCCGTCGACCGCCCGGTCTCCGACGTCACGGTGCTCACGCTGCGTCTTCCCGCCCGCGTCGCACGGCCCGAGCCCGGCGCCGCGCTGGAGATCGGCGTGGTGGTCGACGGCGTGGTTCATCGCCGGCACTACTCCCCCGTCGACCCGGCCTCCCGCGCCGACGGCCTGGCGACGATCGCCGTCCGTCGCCATCCCGGTGGCGTGGTCTCGGAGTTCCTGTGGGCCGCAGCCGAACCGGGCATGCGCCTACTGCTGGGCAACCCGGCCGGGGAGATCTCCCTGCCCGCGACGCGCCCGTCGGACATCCTGCTGGTCAGCGGCGGCAGCGGCATCACGCCGATGCTGTCGATCGCCTCCACTCTGGCCGCCGAGGGCCACTGCGGCGGCCGGGACGCGGGCACCGCGGGGCCCGACACGGACACCACCTCGACCAGGACCGGCCGCGTGACGTGGATCCACTACGCCCGTAGCGCCGCCGATGTGCCGTTCCGCGACCGGCTCCGCGAACTGTCCCGCGCCGGGATCGATGTGCACGTGATCCCCACCGCCGGCGAGGACAGCGCCGGAGCGCCGACCGAGGACCGCGCGATCACGCGCCCCGGACTGACCGGCCACCTCAGCGCCGGTCACCTCGAGGAGACCGCGCCCTGGCACCACGAGGCCACGATCTTCCTGTGCGGGCCCGAGGGTCTGGCCACCGGTCTCGAGAAGACGCTGGGCGCCGAACGGTTCTCGGGCGTCCTGCGCGAGCGGTTCACCGCCACCGTCGCCGAGGTCCCGGACACCGACGGCGGCACCGTCACGTACCTGACCAGCGGCGTCACCGCCGACAATCCCGGTACGACCCTGCTCGAGGGCGCCGAGACCGCGGGCCTGAGCCCGCAGCACGGATGCCGCATGGGCATCTGCCACACCTGCACCGCGGTGCGCGTCTCCGGCGCGACCCGCGACCTGCGCACCGGTGAGGTCGACTCCGAGCCCGGCTGCCGCGTCCAGATCTGCGTCTCCGCCCCGGTCGGCGACGTCGAGATCGAGCTCTAGACCACCTGCCTCCCACCGCCCGGACCCGACCCGGAAGGACACCCACCATGGCAATCCTGAATCTGCCCACCCTGAAGACCGCCAAGGCACCCGCGGCCACCAAGCCCGCCACGGCCCCGAAAACCGGCAAGCGCGCCAAGGCCGCCGCGGCGCCGGAGCCGATCGTGCTCTCGGCGGAGTCCGTCGAGATCATCGGACGCGAACTGGACGCGATCCGTGACCGTGTCGTCGTCGACCTCGGCACCGCCGACCGCGACTACATCCTGCGCGTCGTCCGCACCCAGCGTCGACTCGAACTGGCGGGGCGCGGCCTCATGTTCCTCGGCTTCCTCCCGCCCGCCTGGCTGGCAGGCGTCGCCGCGCTGAGCGCGTCCAAGATCCTCGACAACATGGAAATCGGCCACAACGTCATGCACGGCCAGTACGACTGGATGCGCGACGACATGCTCCACTCATCCAGCTTCGAGTGGGACAACGTGTGCCCCTCCGACCAGTGGCGCCACTCGCACAACTACATGCACCACACGTACACAAACATCCTCGACCTGGACCGGGACATCGGCTACGGCATCCTGCGTATGGAGCACGAGCAGCCGTGGAACCCGATCCGCCTGGGAAACCCGGTGTACGCGTTCGCCCTGATGATGCTGTTCGAGTGGGGCGTGATGCTGCACGACCTCGAGTACGACAACGTACTCAAGGGCAAGCGCAAGTGGACCGACGTCAAGGGACTCGTGGCCGGCTGGTGGCGCAAGGTCCGCGGGCAGGTGGCCAAGGACTACATCGTGCACCCGGCGCTGACCGGCCCGCTGTTCCCGCTGACCTTCGCCGGCAATCTCACCGCCAACCTGGTCCGCAACGTGTGGGCGTTCTCGGTGATCTTCTGCGGTCACTTCCCCTCCGGCGCGCAGGTCTTCACGCAGGAGGAGACGGCCGAGGAGACCCGCGGCGAGTGGTATGTGCGCCAGATGCTGGGCTCGGCCAACATCTCCGGCAGCCCGCTGATGCACCTGGCCACCGGCAACCTCTCCCACCAGATCGAGCACCACCTGTTCCCGGACCTGCCCGCGCACCGGTACCCGGAGATCGCGGTCGAGGTACGCAGGATCTGCGAGGAGCACGGGCTGCCGTACAACACCGGGCCGCTGTGGAAGCAGGTGGCGAACGTGTGGGCCAAGATGTTCCGCCTCGCGCTCCCACTGCCGCCCACCCCGGCCGACTCGCCCGCCGTGATCATCGAGCGTCGCAAGTCCCCGACGGCCGCCTGAGCCGGGGAGAGCCTCACCACCGGCCCGGGTCGGGGTACCTTCGGGTTCATCACGGACGAGAGGGGATGCACCCGATGAGCGATTTCGAGCGCAACAAGGACCAGATCCAGGCGGGCGTCCAGGCGGGCGCGTCGCTGGTCGGCCGCATCACGGTCATCATCACCGACGCGGTGGGGTCGATCGCCCGCGAGGTGGGCGACTTCGTCACCGAGGGCATCGAGATGCGGGAGGCCGCCCGCACCGCCCGCCTGGCCGAGAAGCAGGACGGCAAGGAGGCCGGCTGGCCGATCGACCTCGACGACATCGAGGACGGCGACCTCCAGGGCTGACCTGCCGCGTCGCGCCCGCCGCGGTACCGGCCCGTCCGGCCAGGAGAACCCCACCCGCGCTGCACGTCGCCTATCGGATGTCGCGCCACCTACCGAATTCGGTAG
>NZ_JBSHML010000029.1:0-23625 GCF_053645335.1 Dietzia sp. NPDC055340
GCACCCACAGCGGGTGCCGGCCTCGACGTACGTCAGCGGTCTCAGGGCAGCCCGCCACCGGGTCGGGTGCGGCTGCGCGCGATGGGTCAGACGCGCTCGAACACCGCGGCCAGGCCCTGCCCGCCGCCGATGCACATGGTCTCCAGACCCCACTGCGCGTCGCGGCGGACCATCTCTCGCGACAGTGTGGCGAGCATGCGGGCGCCGGTCGCGCCGACGGGGTGGCCGAGCGAGATTCCGGAACCGTGCGGGTTGAGGTGCTCCGAGGTCGGGTCGATGTCCCACTCGCGCATGACGGACAGCGCCTGCGCCGCGAACGCCTCGTTGAGCTCGATGACGCCCATGTCGGCGAGCGTCAGGCCGAGGCGCCCGAGAGCCTTGGCGGTGGCCGGGACGGGCCCGATTCCCATGGTCTCCGGCGCTACGCCCGCGACGGCCCACGAGGCGAGCCGGACGAGCGGGGTCAGGCCGAGGGCGGCCGCGTTGTCGGCGGTGGTGACGACGCACATCGCCGCGCCGTCGTTCTGCCCTGACGCGTTGCCCGCCGTCACCGTGGCATCCGGGTCGGTGCGTCCCATAATGGGGCGGAGTCCCGCGAGCGTCTCGACGGTGCTGTCGGCGCGGGGGTGCTCATCGGTGTCGACGACGACGTCGTCGCCCCTGCGCTGCGGAACGCTCACCGGCACGATCTCGTCGGCGAACACGCCGGACTCCTGGGCGGCGACAGCGCGCTTGTGCGACTGCACGGCCAGCTCGTCCTGCTCCTCGCGGCCGATTCCGTACTCGCGGCGGAGGTTCTCGGCGGTCTCGATCATGCCGCCATCGATGACGTGCGAGTGGCCGCCCACGGTGGTGCGGGCGCGGCCGAGACGGTCCACGAGCGAGACGCCGTCACCCTTGATGCCCCAGCGGGGGGACGGGGTGGCGTAGAACTCGACCTGGCTCATGGACTCGACGCCGCCGGCCACCACCAGGTCGACGCCCCCGGAGGCGACCTGCAGCGCGCCGGTGATCACTGCCTGCAGGCCGGAGCCGCAGCGGCGGTCTAGCTGCATGCCGGGAACGTCGATGCCGAGCGGCGAGTCCAGGGCGGCGATCCGGCCGATCGCGGGCCCCTCGCCACTCGGCGAGCCCTGACCGAGGATCACGTCGTCGACGTCCGCACTGGTCAGTCCGGTGCGTTCCACCAGGGCGGTGAGCAGCCCGGTGGCGAGGGCGCCCGCGTCGAGGTCGCGGAACACGCCGCCGAAGCGGCCGACCGGGGTGCGTAGGGGTTCACAGATGACGACGTCACGCATGGTTTCTCCTCAGGGGAAAGGGGGGCTGGGGGCGAAGGGGGCCGGCCGCTTCCGGGCCCGGGCGAGCTAGCGGTTGACGGTGCCGAGATCGGCGGACAGGGCGCGCGCGGCGTCCAGGATGACGGGGACCAGGTCGTCGTGGAGCTGCTCCAGGGAGTATCGGGCGGCGTGGGTCGAGACGTTGAGTGCGGCGACGACCCGCCCGTCACGGTCGCGTACCGGCGCGGCCAGTGAGCGGAGTCCGGGCTCGAGCTCCTGGTCGACCAGTGACCATCCGCGCGCGGAGATGACGGCGAGCTCGGCTCGCAGTGAAGCCTCGTCGGTGAGACCGTGCGGGGTGATCGCGCGCATATCGGTGTCCGCCAGGTAGGCGTCGAGCTCGTCCCCCGGCAGCGCGGCCAGCAGTACCCGGCCCATCGAGGTCGCGAACGCCGGGAATCGAGTGCCGATGGTGATGCCGATGTTCATGATGCGCCGGACCTGGACGCGTCCGACGTAGACGATGTCCGACCCGTCGAGCACGGCCACGGACGAGGACTCGTCGAGGCGGGCGCTGAGCTTCTCCAGGTGCGGCTGTGCCAGTTCGGACAGCGGCATCGAGGACAGGTAGCTGTAGCCCAGGTCCAGCACGCGCGGGGTCAGCCAGAAGCTGGTGCCGGCGGTGTCGACGTAGCCGAGCTCGACCAGGGTGTGCAGGAATCGACGCGCCGTGGCGCGGGTCAGTCCGGTAGCGCGGGCCACCTCGCTGAGGGTCTGCCTCGGGTGGTCCGCGTCGAAGGCGGTGATCACGGCGAGACCGCGCGCCAGGGACTGGACGAAGTCGGGGGAGGCGGACCGCTCGACGGTCGACGTGCCCGTGGGCTCGGTGGTCGCGGCGGGGTCGGTACTCACTGCATCTGCTCTCTCGGTGCTGGAGGCGGTCATACCCGGCCCGGGGCGGAGGCGGAGGTGAGGTGGTCACGTAGCACTTCGGTGACCCGGTCGGGGATCTCGACGGTGGGGACGTGGGCGGCGGGGGAGAGCGTCACGAACCTCGAACCCGGGATGCCGTCCGCGATCTCGCGGAGCACGTCGGGCGGGGTGGACGGGTCCTCGTCCCCGGCCAGGACCAGCGTCGGGCAGCTGATCCGGCCGAGGTCGGCGCGGTTGTCCCAGCCGGAGAGTGCGTCGCACGCGGCAGCGTAACCCTCGGCTGCGGTCCCCACGACCATCTCGCGGAGTCGCGCCACCAGTTCGGGTTCCGCCTCGGCGCGGGCGGGGGTAATCCACCGGGCGACCACCGCGTCGGCGACGGCCTCCGTCCCGCCCGCGCGGACGGCCGCGGCGCGCTCGATCCACCCGGACGGCTCCCCGAAGCGCGCGGCGGTGCACAGCAGCGCCGCCGAGAGGATCCGCTCCGGCGTGTTGACGGCGAGCCACTGGGCCACGGCGCCGCCCAGTGACAGGCCGGTCACGTGGAATCGGTCCACCTCCAGCGAGTCGAGAAGTGCGAGTACGTCGCCCGCGAGGTCGGCGATGGTGGCCGGGCCGGGAACGACCGCCGAGCCGCCATGACCGCGATGGTCCACGGCCACGACGGTGTGGTCGACCCGCAGGTCCCGCGCCTGCGCGTCCCACATGCGCCGGTCGGATCCCAGGGACCCGAGCAGTACCACGACGGGAGTCTCCGGTGAGCGGGGGCCGCTGACCTCGTACGACAGGGTGGCGGGCATGCATCCGTCCTTTCGTGGGCGATCGGTGATGGGCACCACGATACGTCCAATGTGTGCGAATTGCGAACGCTTGTGCAATACGCGAACACGCACTACGGTGCGTGACATGACCAACAAGATCTTCGCCTCGGCCGCCGACGCGGTCGCGGATATCCCGGACGGCGCCTCCCTCGCCGTGGGAGGTTTCGGTCTGGTCGGCATTCCCGCCGTCCTCATCGACGCGCTCCTCGAGCAGGGTGCAACCGATCTGCGCACCGTCAGTAACAACTGCGGCACGGACGGATTCGGCCTCGGCAAGCTCCTCGAGGCCCGGCGTATCTCCCGGACCACCGCCTCGTACGTGGGCGCCAACAAGGAGTTCGCCCGTCAGTACCTGAACGGCGAGCTCGAGGTGGAGCTCACGCCGCAGGGCACCCTCGCCGAGCGCATGCGCGCCGGCGGCGCCGGGATCCCTGCCTTCTACACCCCGGCCGGTGTCGGCACGATGGTCGCCGACGGTGGCCTTCCGCTGCGCTACGACGGCCAGGGCGGGGTGGCCGTGGCCTCCGAGCCCAAGGAGGTCCGCGAGTTCGACGGTGTGCCCTACGTGCTCGAGCACTCCATCGTCACCGACTTCGCACTGGTGCACGCACGCAGGGCGGACACGGCCGGCAACGTGCAGTTCTACGGCACCGCCCGCAACTTCAACCCGGATGCCGCCATGTCGGGTCGCGTCACCATCGTCCAGGCGGAGGAGATCGTCCCCGCCGGCGAGATCAACCCGGCCGACGTACACCTGCCCGGCATCTTCGTCCAGCGTCTCGTCGAGGTCGGTCGCCAGGAGACCGGTGTCGAGATCGAGAAGCTCAGCAGTAAGGGAGAGGACCGGTCATGAGCTGGACCCATGAGCAGATGGCGGCCCGCATCGCCGCCGACTTTAGCGACGGCCAGTACATCAACCTGGGTATCGGCATGCCGACCCTCATCCCGGACTATTTGCCCGAGGGCGTCCAGGTCACCCTCCACTCGGAGAACGGCATCCTCGGTGTGGGCCCGTATCCGACCAGTGAGCAGCTGGACCCGGAGATGATCAACGCCGGCAAGGAGACCATCACGGCCGCGCCGGGCGCCGCGTTCTTCGGTTCCTCGGACTCGTTCGCGATGATCCGCGGCGGCAACGTCGACGTTGCCGTGCTCGGTGCGATGCAGGTGTCTCAGGTCGGCGACCTGTCCAACTGGATGATCCCCGGTGCGATGGTCAAGGGCATGGGCGGCGCGATGGACCTCGTCCACGGTGCCGGCAAGGTCATCGTGATGATGGACCACGTCACCCGCAAGGGCGACATCAAGCTGATGGCCGAGAACACGCTGCCCTACACCGGTCGGGCCTGCGTGCAGCGTGTCGTCACCGACCTCTGCGTCCTCGACATCACCGACGAGGGCTTCCGTCTGGTCGAGCTCGCCCCGGGTGTGACGATCGACGAGGTCCGCGAGAAGACGGGCGCCCCGGTCCACGCCTGACGAGCCCGGCCGCCGGGTGTACGTCGCGTCGAGCGTCCGACACGGGGTCGGATCCTCACTAGTGTGAGGTCCGACCCCGTCGTCGACTCCGGAAGGCCTCCGCGAATGAGCATCCCCACCCCGGTCACCGTCACCGTCACCGGCGCCGCCGGCCAGATCTCCTACGCCCTGCTGTTCCGGCTCGCGGCGGGCGGCGTCTACGGCAAGGACACCCCCGTCAGACTCCGGTTGCTGGAGGTCCCCTCGCAGACCGGCGCGGCGGAGGGCGTGGCGATGGAGTTGGAGGACTGCGCTTTCCCGGCCCTGGCCTCGATCGACATCACCGACGACCCGGCTGTGGCCTTCGACGGGGCCGGCGCCGCCGTCCTGGTCGGTGCCCGCCCCCGCGGTCCCGGCATGGAGCGCGCCGACCTGCTCACCGCCAACGGCGCGATCTTCCGGGACCAGGGTCGGGCGATCAACGACCACGCGGCCGAGGACGTGCGTGTGCTCGTGGTGGGCAACCCCGCGAACACCAATGCCTACATCGCCCACCGCCACGCCCCGGATGTGCCGGCGGAGCGGTTCACCGCCCTCATGCGGCTGGACCACAACCGGGCCCTGAGTCAGCTCGCGGCCCGGCTGGACGCACCGGTGGGGGAGCTGGACCGGGTGGTGGTGTGGGGCAACCATTCGGCCACGCAGTTCCCCGACGTCAGCTACCTGACCCGCGGTGGTGTCCCCGTCGCCGACGGACTCGACCGGCAGTGGCTCGAAGACGATTTCATCCCCCGCGTCGCGCGCCGGGGCTCGGAGATCATCGAGGTCCGGGGCTCGTCGTCGGCAGCGTCCGCGGCAGGCGCATCGATCGTCCACATGCGGGACTGGGTCCGCGGTACCCCCGAGGGGAGCTGGGCCACCGTCGCACTGCCGTCGCGGGGCGAGTACGGCACCGTCCCCGGCGTGGTCACCGGCCTGCCGTGCCGTAGTGACGGCGGGGAGTGGCAGGTCGTCGAGGGCCTGGAGATCGACGACTTCCAGCGTGCGCGCATCGACGCGTCGGTGGCCGAGCTGGTCTCCGAACGTGACGCGGTGCACGGCCTGGGACTGGTCGACTGATCCGGTGTCGCTGATCGGCGCGGGTCGGCCCGCCTGTGCGGGTGGGCCTGCGCCGACGGCGTGTGTCGGCCCCGGGCGCTCACGGCCTACGATGGGCGGGTGACGACTCCAGCTTCCCCCGCCCCGAACACCGACCGCGCGGACGCCCTGCCCGCCTCCTGGAACCCAGGTGAGGTGGAGGCGGAGTTGTATCAGCGTTGGGTCGACGCCGGTTACTTCGAGGCCGATTCCGCCAGCGCCAAGCCCGCCTATTCGGTGGTGCTGCCGCCGCCCAACGTGACGGGCAGCCTGCACATGGGGCACGCGCTCGACCACACCCTGATGGACGTGTTGACCCGACGCAAGCGCATGCAGGGTTTCGAGGTGCTGTGGCTGCCGGGCATGGACCACGCCGGCATCGCCACCCAGACCCTCGTCGATCGCAAGCTCCGCGAGGAAGGCATCGACCGGCACGAGATCGGCCGTGAGGCCTTCATCGACAAGGTCTGGGAGTGGAAGGCCGAGTCCGGCGGCACGATCGGCGAGCAGATGCGCCGACTCGGCGACGGCGTCGACTGGTCGCGCGAGCGGTTCACGCTGGACGACGGACTGTCCCGCGCCGTGCAGACAATCTTCAAGGAGCTGTTCGACCAGGGCCTGATCTACCGGGCCGAGCGCCTGGTCAACTGGTCGCCCACGCTCCAGACCGCGATCTCGGACATCGAGGTCAAATACGCGGACGTCGAGGGCGAGCTCGTGAGCTTCCGTTACGGCTCGATGGACGATTCGGAGCCGCATCTGGTGGTGGCCACCACCCGTCTCGAGACGATGCTCGGTGACACCGCGATCGCGGTGCACCCGGAGGACGAGCGCTACGCCCACCTGGTGGGCACGCAGATCCCGCATCCGTTCCGCGAGGGCTGGACCATGCGCGTCGTGGCTGACGACTACGTCGACCCCGAGTTCGGCACGGGCGCCGTCAAGGTCACCCCGGCGCACGATCCGAACGACTTCGCGATCGGCCAGCGCCACAGCCTCGAGATGCCCACGATCATGGACGTCACCGGCCATATCACCGGCACGGGCACCCGTTTCGACGGGATGGACCGCTTCGAGGCCCGCAAGGCCGTCCGCGAGGAGCTCGCCGCCCAGGGTCGCATCGTCAAGGAGGTGCGCCCGTACCTGCACTCGGTGGGCCACTCCGAGCGCTCCGGCGAGCCGATCGAACCGCGCCTGTCACTGCAGTGGTGGGTCCGCGTCGAGGAGTTGGCGCGGATGTCCGGTGACGCCGTTCGCGACGGTGACACCGTGATCCATCCGACGAGCCAGGAGCCACGCTGGTTCGACTGGGTCGACGACATGCACGACTGGTGCATCTCCCGTCAGCTGTGGTGGGGGCACCGGATCCCGATCTGGTACGGCCCCGAGGGGGAGGTCGTCTGCGTCGGGCCGGACGACCGGGCGCCCGCCGGCTACACGCAGGAGTCCGACGTGCTCGACACGTGGTTCTCCTCGGCGCTGTGGCCGTTCTCGACGATGGGCTGGCCCGAGCGCACCGCCGACCTGGAGCGGTTCTATCCCACGTCCGTGCTGGTCACCGGTTACGACATCCTGTTCTTCTGGGTGGCCCGGATGATGATGTTCGGCACCTTCGTGGGGCAGCGGCTCACCGGTGATAAGTCGGCCCCGGGCAGGGTGCCGTTCACCGACGTCTTCCTGCACGGCCTGGTCCGTGACGAACACGGGCAGAAGATGTCCAAGTCCAAGGGCAACGGCATCGACCCGCTGGACTGGGTGGACCGCTTCGGTGCCGACGCGCTGCGTTTCACTCTCGCCCGCGGTGCCAACCCCGGCGGCGACCTGTCGGTGGGCGACGACTCGGCCCAGGCCTCGCGCAACTTCGCGACCAAGCTGTTCAACGCCACCCGCTTCGCGCTGATGAACGGTGCGACAGTGGGGACGCTGCCGGAGTCCTCCGCGCTCACCGACGCCGACCGCTGGATCCTCCGGCGTCTCGGCGAGGTGCGCGTGTCCGTCGACGACGCACTGGAACGCTACGAGTTCTCCAAGGCGTGCGAGACGCTCTACCACTTCGCGTGGGACGAGGTCTGTGACTGGTACCTCGAGCTGGCGAAGGTCCAGTTCGGTGGCGACGACGAGGCCCGCTCCTCCGATCGGGCCGGGTACACCAGGCTGGTCCTGGGCCACGTTCTCGACGCTGTGTTGCGGATGCTGCACCCGGTGATCCCGTTCGTGACCGAGACGCTCTGGACCGCGCTGACCGGGCGGGAGTCGCTCGTCGTCGCCGAGTGGCCCGCCGATGTCGTCCCCACCGGCGACGCCGCGGAGTCGGTCCGCCGCGTGGGCGATGCCCAGACGCTCGTCACCGAGATCCGCCGGTTCCGCTCGGATCAGGGGCTCAAGCCCGGCCAGCGGGTCCCCGCCCGCCTGTCACGGACCGACGAGGCGGACCTGCCGTCCGACCTGCTCGACCAGGTCACGTCGCTGGCCCGGTTGACCCCGGCGGAGGCCGACTTCACCGCCACGGCGTCGCTCGAGGTCCGCCTGGGCCTGTCGACGGTCGGCGTGGAGATCGACACCTCCGGGACGATCGATCTGGCCGCCGAGCGCCGCCGGTTGGAGAAGGACCTCGCCGCCGCGCGCAAGGAGCTGGAGACCACGGGCGCCAAGCTCGGTAACGAGGCGTTCCTCGGCAAGGCCCCCGACCACGTGGTGGACAAGATCCGCGCCCGCCGCGACCTGGCCGAGGCCGAGGTCGAGCGCATCGGCGCCCGCCTCGAGGGAATGCCCGCCGGGAGTGGATCGGCGTGAGCGATCGCAAATGGCTCCCGCCGCACGACCCGGAGGAGGGGTGGGACACCCCCACCGAGGAGGACGTCGCCGACATGCTCGGCGAGGACGGCCTCGTGGCCGGCGTCTCCCTCGGCGGGCCGCTCCCCGGTGACGAGGAGGGCGACGGCGACGACCATCTGCCGCCCCGCCCGATCCCCGAGGTCGGCAG
Organism: Dietzia sp. NPDC055340; assembly: GCF_053645335.1. Lineage (NCBI taxonomy): Bacteria > Bacillati > Actinomycetota > Actinomycetes > Mycobacteriales > Dietziaceae > Dietzia > Dietzia sp. NPDC055340. The sequence goes on from NZ_JBSHML010000029.1 coordinate 8,610, forward strand.
CCCCGAGTGGCAGACCGACACGGCCGAGCTGGCCGCGGTCGAGGAGGAGTTGTCCGCCCGGTGGCCCGAGTCCCGCCTCGAGCCCAGCCTCGACCGGATCAGCGAGCTGACCTCGGTCCTCGGCGACCCCCAACACGCGTACCCGGTCGTTCATGTGGCCGGCACCAACGGCAAGACCTCGGTCACCCGGATGGTCGACGCCCTGCTCCGCGCACTGCACCAGCGCACCGGCCGCAACTCGAGCCCGCACCTGCAGACCGTGACCGAGCGCATCGCCCTCGACGGCGAGCCGATCACCGCCCGGTTGTTCGTGGACACCTACCGCGAACTGCAGCCGTACCTCGAGCTCGTCGACCAGCGGTCCGAGGCGGCCGGTGGTCCCCGCATGAGCTACTTCGAGGTGCTGACCGCGATGGCGTTCGCGGCGTTCGCCGACGCGCCCGTCGACGTGGCCGTGATCGAGACCGGGATGGGCGGCACGTGGGATGCCACCAATGTGGTGCGGCCGGCCGTCGCCGTCGTCACCCCCGTCGGCCTGGACCACACCGACTATCTCGGCGAGGACCTCGCCACCATCGCGGGGGAGAAGGCCGGCATCATCCAGCCCGCCCCCGCCGACGACCTGCTGCCCCGCGACCCGGTCGCGGTGATCGGTCGCCAGGAGCCCGAGGCGATGGAGGTCCTGCTGAGGCGGGCCGTCGAAGCGGGCGCCGTCGTGGCCCGTCTCGGCTCGGAGTTCGACGTGATCGACCGCCGCCTGGCCGTCGGTGGGCAGCAGCTCACCCTGCGCGGCCTCGGGGGCGAGTACACCGACGTCTTCCTTCCGCTGTTCGGCGAACACCAGGCCGAGAACGCCGCCACCGCCCTCGCCGCGGTCGAGGCCTTCTTCGGCGCCGGTCCCGGGCGGACGCTGGACCCCGAACTCATCCGCGCCGGGTTCGCCGCGGTCGACAATCCGGGGCGTCTCGAGCGACTCAGCTCGAGCCCCACGGTCCTGGTCGACGCCGCCCACAACGGGCACGGTGGTCGCGCTCTCGCGCAGGCCATCACCTCGGAGTTCGACTTCAAGCGGCTGGTCGCGGTGGTGGCGATGCTCGACGGCAAGGACGCGGACGCGTTCCTCGCCGCGCTCGAGCCGGTCGTCGAGGACGTCATCGTCACCCGGGCGGCCTCGCCCCGGGCGATGGCGCCCGAGGATCTCGCTCGGATCGCCGAGGAGCGGTTCACGTCCCAGCGTGTCCACGTCGTGGACACGCTCCCCGACGCGGTCAGCGCCGCGCTCGACCTGGTGGGGGTCCCCGACCCGACCGCCGACGACGACGTCTCCGGCGTCGGCGTACTCGTCACGGGGTCCGTGGTGACCGCCGGGGCCGCACGCAGCCTGTTCGGAAAGGACGCACAGTGAGCAACCCCGACACCGGCGGCTCCGCCGGCCCCGCGCTCCACGGCACCACAGCACACGCGCCCTCGGTGGATCCGTGGAAGGGGCTGCGCGGCATCATGGCCGGCACGCTCTTCCTCGAGGCCATCGTGATCGGGCTCGTGCTCACGGTGATCGCGCGTCTCGACGACGGCGCCCACTTCCAGTCGTGGAAGGTGTGGTTCGTCAGCCTGCTCGCCGTGGCGATGATCGCGGCCGCGGGACTGCAGCGCAGGCCGTGGGCCATCCCGATGAACATCGTCCTGGCCACACTCGCGGTGGTCCCGGGGTGGATCGTGCACTGGTCGATGGGCGTGTGTGGCCTGATGTTCGCCGCGGTGTGGGCGTACATCCTGTACCTGCGGTACGACCTGAGTCGACGGATAGCCGGCGGGTATCTGCCCAGCCAGCACGACTGAGCCCGCGGCGCTGCTTGTAGCATTGCGTCCGTGACCGAGAGAACCTTCTTCCTCATCAAGCCCGACGGCGTCGAGCGTGGCCTCACCGGCACGATCCTCGCCCGCATCGAGGCCAAGGGCCTGACGATCGCGGCAATGGATCTTCGACAGGTGCAGCGGGAGACCGCGGCCGAGCACTACGCCGAGCATGCCGAGCGTCCCTTCTACGGTGACCTGCTCGAGTTCATCACCTCCGGCCCGGTCGTCGCCGGCGTCCTCGAGGGCCCCCGCGCCATCGCCGCGTGGCGTCAGCTCGCGGGCGGGACCGACCCGGTCGAGAAGGCCGCCCCCGGCTCGATCCGTGGCGACTTCGGGCTCGAGACGCAGCTCAACCTCGTCCACGGTTCGGATTCCGAGGAGTCCGCCGCCCGTGAGATCGCCCTCTGGTTCCCGGGCCTGGCCTGAGGGCTCCGCACCTCCGGGTCGCTGCGTCGACCCGACCTCCTCACGCGCCCGTCGGTCCCCGGACCGGCGGGCGCGTTCTCGTCTGTCGTGCCCGCGCGGCGACGCTTGAGCGTCGGGTGTGGGAGAATGGCCGAAGCTCATCCTGGCGAGTGGTCTACCAGTCCGCCCCGGAACGAGCGCCCGCCACCGTGGCCGGTTCCGATCGGTACCGCGGACCAACAGACATCGCCCCGCCTCGGCGGGGCCGAGACCAGAAACGCCCGACCCCGTGCGGCGGCGTGGGTCACCGTGATCGGTGACGTGATCGCGCCCGGAGTCCGGCCAGAGGAGACACGTGTCGGATCCGAACCTGACCATCGACCATCTCAATGCGTTGCCCGAGAGGATGCGCGCACACGCGGCCGCCAAGGCCGTGGGCATGACGAGCAAGGAGTTCCTCGCCGCCATGTCCGGGATCGGCGTGGAGATCAAGAGCGCCCAGTCGGGCGTGACCCGCGGGGTGCTGCTCACCTGGTTCGAGGGCCGTCAGCGGGGTGCCGCAGGCTCGACGGACGCGGCTGCGGCGCCGGCGCCCGCAGCGGCCGAGCCCGAGACTGCCAGCGGCGCTGTCACCGGGGCCGGGGCCCCTGCGGCCCCGGCGAAGAAGACCCCTGCCAAGAAGGTCGCGGCGAAGAAGGCGCCGGCGAAGTCGGCCGCGAAGAAGGCCCCGGCCCGGAAGTCCGCCCGGTCACAGGACCCGGCAGCAAAGGACCCGGCAGCGCAAGACTCGACTGCGGCGGGATCAGCTGCGGATACCGTCGCCACGGGCTCGACCGACCAGGTCACAACCGAGCCGGAGCCGGCCGCGAAGAAGGCCCCCGCACGCAAGCGCAGCGCCAAGAAGTCGACGGCGCCGCAGGCTGATACCTCGGCCCCCGCCACGTCCTCGGAGCGACCGGCGCTTCCCGAGGCGATCGTCACCGGCGAGGTCGGCTCGGCGGACTCCGGCAATCGGCGCCGCCGGTCCTCGGCCAGCCCGTCGTTCTCCCCGCTGTTCCTGTCCCCCGACGAGTCGGAGGGGCGCAGCAGTCGGGCGTCGGGTTCCGACCGGCCCGGCAGCGGTGATCCTGTTCGCGGCTCTGACGGTAGCGATGCGAGCGGCGACCAGGCGAGTCAGGACGACAACCGCGACGACGACGATCAGACGAGCCAGGGCGAGGGCGGAAACCGCCGCCGCAGGCGTGGTCGCCGTGGCCGCGGCCGTGGGCGTGGCGAGGGTGGCGACGACCAGAACCAGAACACCGACGACGACGCCACCGACCAGTCGGGCGACGGCTCGGGCACCGGCTCCGGCTCGGACACCGACGGGCACGAGGATGCCGACGGTAAGGACGACAAGTCGAACACCGGACGCGACGGCTCCGCCAGCACCGCGCCCGGCGCGAGCGACGACGCGGACAGCGGGACCGACTCGAACGACCCCGACTCCGACGACGCTTCGGACGGCTCGGATTCGTCGCCCTCGGGCTCGCGTCGCCGACGCCGTCGTCGTCGTCGCAGTGGGGGCTCCGGCTCCGGTTCCGACGACAACCAGGGCGCGGTCGACGACCCGCCCAACACCGAGATCCACGAGCGCGACGGCCGCCAGCGCTCCGGACGCGGGGGACAGGGCTCCGGCACCTCCACCGACGAGGTGCAGGGCATCACCGGTTCGACCCGCCTCGAGGCCAAGCGCCAGCGTCGCCGGGACGGCCGGGAGGCCGGCCGCCGCCGTCAGCCGATCCTGTCCGAGTCCGAGTTCCTCGCCCGGCGCGAGTCCGTGGACCGCGTCATGGTGGTGCGCGAGAAGCCGCGCGTCGACGGCAAGGGGATCATGACCCAGGTCGGCGTACTCGAGGACAAGGTGCTCGTCGAGCACTTCGTCACCACCGAGTCCGCGCGCTCGATGGTGGGCAACGTCTACCTCGGCCGCGTGCAGAACGTGCTGCCCAGCATGGAGGCGGCGTTCGTCGACATCGGGCGTGGCCGCAACGGCGTGCTGTACGCCGGGGAGGTCAACTGGGAGGCCGCCGGGCTGGGCGGCAAGGCCCGGCGTATCGAGCAGGCGCTCAAGCCCGGTGACATGGTTCTGGTGCAGGTCACCAAGGACCCGGTCGGGCAGAAGGGTGCCCGCCTGTCCACGCAGATCTCACTGGCCGGCCGCTTCCTGGTGTACGTGCCGGACGGCAACTCCGCTGGGATCTCGCGCAAGCTCCCGGATACCGAGCGGCGTCGCCTCAAGGCGATCCTCAAGGACGTTGTCCCCGAGGGCTCCGGCGTGATCATCCGCACGGCCGCCGAGGGCGTCAGCGAAGAGGAGATCGGCCGCGACGTCGAGCGTCTGGCCGGGCAGTGGACAGAGATCTCCGAGGACGCCGCCAAGCGGACCTCCTCCGGCGCCGGCAACCCCGTCGCGCTCTACGAGGAGCCCGACCTTCTGGTCAAGGTCGTGCGTGACCTGTTCAACGAGGACTTCACCAAGCTCGTCATCCAGGGCGAGACGTCGTGGAAGACCGTCCACGACTACGTCTCCCGCGTCGCTCCCGAGATGGTGGAGCGGCTCGAGCGCTACGACAACCCCGAGGTCGACGTGTTCGCCACCCACCGCGTGGACGAGCAGCTGGCCAAGGCGCTCGAGCGCAAGGTGTGGCTGCCGTCCGGCGGCTCGCTGGTCATCGACCGCACCGAGGCCATGACGGTCATCGACGTCAACACCGGCAAGTACACCGGTTCCGGCGGCAACCTCGAGGAGACCGTCACAAAGAACAACCTCGAGGCGGCCGAGGAGATCGTGCGGCAGCTGCGGCTGCGCGACGTCGGCGGCATGGTGATCATCGACTTCATCGACATGGTGCTGGAGGGCAACCGCGACCTCGTGCTGCGGCGCCTGACCGAGGCCCTCGGCCGCGACCGCACGCGTCATCAGGTCTCCGAGGTCACGTCGCTCGGACTGGTGCAGCTGACCCGGAAGAAGCTCGGTACCGGCCTGGTCGAGGCCTTCTCCACCCCGTGTGAGCACTGCCATGGCCGCGGCCTGATCGTGCATACCGACCCGATCCACACCGAGTCGCACAACGCCGACGAGCCGGGCACCCGCCGTGGCCGGCGCCGCGGCGGCAAGGGTGGCGATTCCGCGTCGTCCTCCTCCGAGCCTGCCGCGACCAAGCAGGCTCCGCGCAAGGACGGCCCGGCGCCGTCCGCGCACCCGGCCGCCCTGGCCATGGGGCGGCAGACGCCCGAGGCTGACGAGACGGCGACCGACGACGGTCGCGCGGAGAAGCCCGCGGCCGCGGCGTCCACGGCGGCGGAGAGCACCCCGGTGGTGGACGAGGCCACGTCCGCGACCGCGACGACGCCCGCGGACACGAGCTCCGCGGACACGGCTACCGACGCCGCGGCCGCGGCTGCGGTCGGGCCGACTCAGGCGACGGAGAAGGCCGACGAGGCCGACGACTTGTCCGTCGCGGAGTCCTCGGACGCCGCGGGGGCCACGCGTCCGACTCGCCGTCGCCGAGCGACCCGCCGGTCGACCTCGAGCGCACCGGCGCCGTCCACCGCCGCCCGGGACTCCGCGGCCGCAGAGCTCGCCGAGACCCCGCAGGCGGGGACCGCAGCGGTGGCCGAGGCCGCCGAGGCGGTCGCCGAGGTCTCGCCCGCCGACGGTGCCGCCGGCACCGCGGCAGGCGCAACCGCGGACGGTGGCTCGTCGGGCGCGCAGTCGGAAGGACAGTCGGGGCGCCGCCCGCGACGGCGGTCCGGTCGCCGCGAAGCCGGTGCCGCGGTTGCGGCCGCCGCGCCGGAGTCCGCCCCCGGGGCCCCGGCCGCCAAGGTCGAGGCAGCGGCGCTGGCAGAGGCGCCGACAGCAGTGGTCGCGGAACCGCGTCAGCGTCCCGCCCGCCGCCGGGCGACCCGGTCCACGACCGCTCCCGGGGGCGCCTGAACGCAGGGGCGCGGAGCCGGTGGCACGGTCGGTTTGACCTGCTGTGCCACCGGACCGTAACCTTGACAGGTCGCTCGTCGCGGCGCTATGTCGCTGCGCGAAGAGTCGCGGGCCGGTCCTCCAGGGGATGGGCGTCTGCGATCCTGGCCGATGAGAGTCGGCGAGCAAGTAAGAACACCGCACACACGGTGTGGTCGCCCTGCGCGGCCGCACACCCGAGAAGCAAGGGGAAGCCCTCCATGTACGCGATCGTCAAGACCGGCGGCAAGCAGTACAAGGTCGCCGAAGGGGACCACGTCAAGGTCGAGAAGATCGAGGGCGAGGCCGGTACCTCCGTGTCGCTGTCCCCGATCCTCGTCGTCGATGGTGCTTCGGTCACCTCCGATGCGGACGCGCTGACCAAGGTCACCGTCTCCGCCGAGATCGTCGAGCAGACCAAGGGTCCCAAGATCCGGATCCACAAGTTCAAGAACAAGACCCGTTACCACAAGCGTCAGGGCCACCGTCAGAAGCTGACGGTCGTCAAGATCACCGGTATCAAGTAGTCGTCTCGGCCGGTACAGGCCACCAGCTCAGCGCCTCCGGGCGTGTTCCCTTAAGGAGGGACTGACATGGCAAGTAAGAAGGGCGCATCCAGCACCCGTAACGGTCGTGACTCCAACGCCCAGCGCCTCGGCGTGAAGCGCTTCGGTGGCCAGGAGGTCAACGCCGGCGAGATCCTGGTCCGCCAGCGCGGCACCAAGTTCCACCCGGGCGTGGGCGTCGGCCGTGGCGGTGACGACACGCTGTTCGCTCTCTCCGCCGGCGCGGTGGAGTTCGGCACCAAGCGTGGCCGCAAGACCGTGAACATCGTGCCCGCCGGCGCCGAGGCCTGACCCGGTAGCCACCACAGTCACGATTCGCCCTCGGGGGCCGGGCGGGGTCTGATGACTCCACACCCGGCCCCCGAGAGCATTTATCGGGCAGTATCGGACTACGCATCCACTGACCCGACCCCCACCGGCCACCACCAGGAGGAGCCCACACCATGTCGAGATTCATCGACCGCGTAGTCCTCCACCTCGCCGCGGGGGACGGCGGCAACGGCTGCACCTCCGTGCACCGTGAGAAGTTCAAGCCGCTCGGCGGCCCCGACGGCGGCAACGGCGGCCGCGGCGGAGACGTGGTGCTCGTGGTGGACCCCCAGGTCCACACGCTGCTCGACTTCCACTTCCGCCCCCACGCCCGTGCCGGAAAAGGCCAGCCCGGGATGGGTGGGAACCGAAACGGCGCCAACGGTGACGATCTCGTGTTGGCGGTACCGCCGGGCACCGTCGTCCTCGGCTCGGACGGCGAGCCGATCGCCGACATGGTCGGGACCGGCACCCGGTTCGTCGTCGCCGAGGGCGGCAAGGGCGGCCTGGGCAACGCCGCGCTCGCCTCGCGCTCGCGTAAGGCCCCGGGCTTCGCGCTGCTGGGGGAGCCCGGCGGCGTCTTCGATGTCACCCTCGAGCTCAAATCGATGGCGGACGTCGGGCTGGTCGGCTTCCCGTCGGCGGGCAAGTCGTCACTGATCTCGGTGATCTCGGCCGCCAAGCCCAAGATCGCCGACTACCCGTTCACCACCCTCGCGCCCAACCTCGGCGTGGTCTCGGTGGGGGATGACACCATCACCATCGCTGACGTTCCCGGGCTGATCCCCGGCGCCAGCGACGGACGCGGCCTCGGCCTCGACTTCCTGCGCCACATCGAGCGCACCGCGGTCCTCGCCCACGTGGTGGACTGCGCGAACCTGGAGTCCGACCGCGACCCGATCTCCGACGTCGACGCCCTCGAGGCCGAGCTCGCCGCCTACCAGTCCGAGCTCACCGACGCCGGCATGGGCCACCTGGCGGACCGGCCCCGCGTGGTGGTGCTCAACAAGATCGACGTGCCCGACGCCGCCGACATGGCCGAGATGGTCCGCGGCCACTTCGAGGCCAAGGGCTGGCCCGTGTACGCGATCTCGGCGGTGGCCCACAAGGGCCTCGAGGAGCTCAAGTTCGGCCTGTACGAGTTGGTCAAGGCCCACCGCAAGGCCAACCCGCCCGCGGCCCCCGAGCGGATCGTGCTGCGGCCCAGGGCCGTCGATGCGGACCAGTTCGATATCCGGCGCGACCCGGACGAGCCCGACGGCTTCATCGTGCTCGGCGCCAAGCCGGAGCGATGGATCCGTCAGACCGACTTCGCCAACGACGAGGCCGTGGGCTTCCTCGCCGATCGCCTGGCGCGCCTGGGGGTGGAAGAGGCGCTCATCAAGGCCGGAGCCGAGGAGGGTTGCTCCGTCACGATCGGTGACGTCTCGTTCGAGTGGGAGCCGCAGACCCCGGCCGGCGTGGACCTCATGCGGATCGGTCGCGGTACCGACATGCGCTTCGAGTCGACCGATCGCGTGGGTGCCTCCGAACGCAAGTACCGCAAGCACGTCCGTCGCGGTCTCATCGACCCGGACGAGGAGACCCTCGAGTGACGGTCGAGTCGGAGCTTCGCCGCCGGATCGGGACCGCCCGACGAGTGGTGGTGAAGATCGGCTCCTCGGCCATCACGAGCTTCCACGGCGGGATCCGCCGTGCCGAGCTCGACGCTCTCGCCGACGTCTGCCAGGCCCGCATGGCGGCGGGCTCGGACGTCTTCGTTGTCTCCTCCGGGGCGATCGGGGCCGGGATGGCCCCGCTGCGGATGCCCGCGCGCCCCACGACCCTGTCCGCCAAGCAGGCCGCCGCCAGCGTCGGCCAACTGGAGTTGGCGCGGGCGTGGGGTGACTCGTTCGCCAGGCACGACCGGGTGGTCGGGCAGGTGCTGCTCACCGCCGCCGACATCGGGCGACGCGACAGCGCGGCCAACGCCCAACGGACCCTGGACCGGTTACGGACGCTGAGCGCTGTCCCGGTGATCAATGAGAACGACACCGTGGCCACCAACGAGATCAGGTTCGGCGACAACGACCGGTTGGCGGCCCTCGTCGCACACCTGATCAGTGCCGACGCACTCATCCTGCTCTCGGACGTCGATGCGCTGTACGACTCCGATCCACGCAAGGGCGACGCCAGGGCCGTCACGATGGTCGGCGGGGCGGGCGATCTCGACGGCGTGATCGCCGGCCCCGGCGGTGCGCTGGGCACCGGGGGGATGGCCTCGAAGCTCGCCGCGGCCCGCCTCGCGGCCGACGCCGGGGTGCCCGTCCTTCTCACGGCCGCCGAGCGTGCCGCCGAGGCCCTCGCCGCCGAACCGGGAGTGGGCACGGTGTTCGCGCCGCGTCCCGAGCGGATGTCGGCGCGCCGGTTCTGGGTGCGTCACGCCGCGGACACGAGTGGCTCGGTGGCGCTCGACGACGGTGCGGTGCGGGCGATCACCGGAGCACGCCGTTCGCTGCTGTTGGCCGGCGTGACCGGGGTCGAGGGCCTGTTCCACTTCGGGGACGTGATCGAGATGCACGACCAGGCGGGTCGAGCGGTGGCCCGGGGCATCGCCCAGTACGACTCGGTCGAGGTCCGGACCCGGCTGGCCGAGCGCGAGTCCGGCGCTGCCGCGGGGCAGGGCCGCCCCCTGGTGCACGCGGACGACCTCGTCGCCCTCTGATTTCAGAGCCCGTCGACCTGTCCCTCGGTGTGGACCGGGGTCACCGTGCCCTCTTCGAGGTTGTAGAGCGCGCCGACGATCGCGGTGCGTCCCTCGGTGATCGCGCGGTCGACAGCGGCGGACTTCTCCCGGATCGCGGTGACGGTCTGACGGACGTTCTCGATGACGATGTCCTGGTACCCGGCCTCCGGGTCACGGCGCGCCTCGAACACGGCGGGCGCGATGCGCTCCACGACGTCCCGCAGATAGCCCGACGGCGTGGAGTGCGAGTCGATCGCCTTGATCGTCGCGCCGACCGCGCCGCACGAGGTGTGGCCCAGCACCAACGTCAGCGGGATGCGCAGCGCGTCGACCCCGAACTCGACCGACCCGAGCACCGACGGGTCCACGATGTGGCCGGCGTTGCGGATCACGAACAGGTCGCCGAGCCCCTGGTCGAACACGACCTCGGCGGGCACGCGCGAGTCGGAGCAGCCGAAGACCTGGGCGAACGGGTTCTGCTGTCCGGCGAGCTCGGCGCGACGCGAGGGCGCCTGGTGCTCGTTGAGGTTCTCTCCGGCCACGTAGCGGGCGTTGCCGCGGAGGAGTCGTGCCAGGGCTGTCTCGGGTGTTGTCGCGATCTGCATACCCCTAGTGTGCTCCTCGCCGGTCACGCTGGATCCGGCAGGGCGGCATCGGTGAGCTCGAGTACCTCCACGCAGTCGCCGTCGATGGTCAGGGTCGCCTCGTCGTGCGCACGGGTGCGCCCGCGGTTGAGAACCGCGACGGGCTTGCCGGTGGTCACCGCCCGCCGCACGAACCGGTATCCGGACCGGACGGTGAGAGACGATCCGACGACGACGACAACGTCGGATTCGTCCACCAGAGCGTTCGCCTCCTGCACACGGGCGGCCGGGACGTTCTCGCCGAAGTAGACGATGTCCGGTTTGAGCATCCCCGCACAGCCGGGGCAGTCCATCATCCGGAAGTCGGCGGTATCGTCCAGGACGGCGTCCGCGTCGGGAGCCACCTCGATCGCACCGCGTGACGCGACGCGTTCGGCGAAGTCCGGGTTGAGGGCCTCGAGATCCTCGTGCAGCGCCCACCGGCTGCGGCGGGCCCCGCAGCCCAGGCAGGGGCCACCGCGTAGGTGCCGTGCAGGTCCACGATCCGACGGCTGCCCGCCTTGAGATGCAGTAGGTCCACGTTCTGGGTGATGATGCCCGAGACCAGGCCACGACGCTCCCAGTCGGCCAGCAGCAGATGCGCCGCGTTGGGGCGGGCGGCCTCCATGTGGCGCCAGCCCAGGTGGTTGCGGGCCCAGTAGTGACGGCGGAAGCCGGGATCGCCCACGAACTGCTGGTACGTCATCGGCGTGCGGCCGGGGGAGTCCGGCCCCCGGTAGTCGGGGATCCCGGACGGCGTGGAGATCCCGGCGCCGGTCACGATCACCGTTCGGCGGCCCCGCATCAACTCGGCCAAGGCGGCGGCCCGCTCGGCCGGATCGCGGTCCGGGGCGGTGCGCTCGGCGGGGGTCCAGGCGGTCTCTCGGACCCTGACCATCACAGGCCCCCGGGCCCCGAGGGGTCGTGCGCGCACACCACGTCCAGGGTGTCGGCCCGTCGCCGCGCGAGCGCGGCCAGACCGGAGTGCGTCATCGCGATCGCGCCCGGCTCGAGCGCGAACGCCCGCTCCTGGAGGGGGATCACGGCAGGTGTCCGGACCGACGGGTCGATCTGGCCGCGATGGTAGAAGGCATCGCCCGCGTGGAGGACGTCCTTGCCGACGGGTGTCTCGTCGTCGTCATCGTGGCCGGCGCCCGCGCCACCCGGCACGAACACGCCGGCGTGACCCGTGGTGTGGCCCGGCAGATCGACGAACATCATCCCCTCGGCGATGTGGTCCAGGGACAGCATGCGGAACCCCTCCCACCTGTCGGACCCGAACTCGTACTCGGCGTAGTTCGGCCCGTGCGCCAGCTGGGCGCGCCGGTATCGGCGACGCTCGACGAACCGCGGCAAGCGCACCGCCCGGGTCAGACCCTGCGTGGTGACGTGCACGGTCGCGTCCGGGAAGTCGGCCAGGCCGCCGATGTGGTCGACATCGAAATGCGTCAGCACGATGTGTCGGACGTCGCGCGGGTCCAGGCCCAGCGCCCCGATGCGGTGTACAGCCGTCTCCGCCGGATCCAGCGCCGGGCGCACGAGGTGCCGCAGCGGACCCAGCCGACCGGCCGGATCCGCGATGTCCTGCAGGCCGATGCCGGAGTCGACCAGCACCAGCCCGCCCGGCGCCTCCACCAGCAGGACGCGAGTGGGGGAGATGCCCGCCATGGTGCCGCAGTTGAGCTGGTGGATACGCATGGCAGGAACGGTACCGTGGCCACGTGCGCCATGACTCCGTGCTGGACCCCCGGCCCGTCGTGTCCGTCTCGGCAGCCCCGGGTCTCGCGGGCCCGACGGAGGGCTGGCCGTACTCGATCCCCGCCGTGGTGCACCTGCTCCGCGACGGTCTGGAACTCGACGACCTCACCGTGCTGGTGGGCGAGAACGGGACCGGTAAGTCGACGATCGTCGAGGCCGTGGCCATGGCGTACGGGCTGGGCGCCGAGGGCGGATCCGTCAACGGCAGGGACGTCACCTGGGCCTCGGAGTCGCCGCTGCACGAGTCACTGCGACTGGTGCGGGGCGGGGCGGCGTCGAAGTGGGGATACTTCCTGCGCGCCGAGACGATGCACGGCATGTTCACCTACCTGCAGTCCAGCGGCCCGGAGCAGGATTTCCACGCCCGAAGTCACGGGGAGGCGTTCTGGGACATCCTCTCGACCTCGCGTTTTGATGGCGGCGGACTGTTCGTCCTGGACGAGCCCGAGGCCGGACTGTCGTTCGACGCGCAGCTCAGGTTGGTCGCGCTGCTGCTCGAACTGGCCGACCGTCGGGGTGCGCAGGTGCTGATGGCCACCCACTCGCCGATCCTCGCCTCCGTGCCCGGCGCCGCCGTCTACGAACTCTCCGATTCGGGGATGCACCGGGCCCGCTGGGAGGACCTGGCGATGGTCGACCACCACCGCAGGTATCTCGAGGCGCCGGAGAGATACCTGCGGTATCTGCTGGGGTGACGGGGCACACTGGACCCATGACCAATTCCGCATCCCGCCCCGGCCGGACCACGGGCGAGGCCAGGCCCGTCCACCCCGTCTACCCCGCGTGGCAGCCGCCGTCGACGTCGCGCGCGGCCAACGCCGGCCCGCTGCCCGCGCCCGAGCCGGGGTTCGAGCCGGACATCATCGTGGTGGGGCACGGACTCGCCGGTCTGGTCGCCACCTACGAGGCGAGCCGTGCGGGCAAGAAGGTGCTGGTGGTGGACCAGGAGAACGAGAAGAACCTCGGTGGCCAGGCCTTCTGGTCGCTCGGCGGGCTGTTCATGGTGGACACCCCCGAGCAGCGGCGGATCGGGATCTCCGACTCCCTCGAACTCGCCTGGCGGGACTGGCTCGGCTCCGCCGCGTTCGACCGCCCCGAGGACGCGCGGCCGCGCGAATGGGCGCGCGCCTACGTCGAGTTCGCGGCCGGGGAGAAGCGCCGGTACCTCCACGATCTGGGGCTGCGGATCGTCCCCACCGTCGGCTGGGCGGAGCGCGGCGGCGGGGAGGTCGACGGCCACGGCAACTCCGTCCCGCGCTTCCACGTGACCTGGGGGACCGGTCCGGAGGTGGTGCGCGTGTTCGAGGAGCCCGTCCGCGACGCCGCCCGGGAGGGTCGGGTCCGGTTCGCCGTGCGGCACCGGGTGGACGAGATCGTGGTCGAAGACGGCCGCGCCGTGGGCGTGCGCGGCGCGACGCTGGTGCCCTGCGATCTCGACCGCGGCGTGGCCTCCCCCCGCGAGGAGACCGGCGAGTTCGAGTTCCGCGCCAAGGCGGTGCTGCTGTCGTCGGGTGGCATCGGCGGCAACCCGGATCTCGTGCGGAAGTACTGGCCCACCGCCAAGCTCGGCGAGGCACCGAGGGACCTGATCGTGGGCGTCCCCGAGCACGTGGACGGGCGGATCCTCGAGATCTCCGCGGACGCCGGCGCCAACCTGATCAACCGGGACCGCATGTGGCACTACACGGAGGGCGTGGCCCATTTCGCGCCCATCTGGCCCTCGCATGCCATCCGGATCATCCCCGGCCCGTCCACCCTGTGGCTGGACGGCAACGGCGACCGCATGCCCGTGCCGCTGTTCCCCGGCTACCACACCACCGCCTCCATCGAGGCCATCCGCAGAGCCGGGCACGACTACTCGTGGTTCATCCTCGACTCGTCCATCGCCGGTAAGGAGTTCATCCTGTCGGGGTCCGAGCAGAACCCGGAGCTGACCGACAAGAGTCTCAAGAAGTTCGCCTCCAAGGCAGGAAGCGGGCTGCCGCCGTCGATCGCCGACTTCACCGAGAAGGGGGTCGACTGGGTGGTGGCCGACTCCATCGAGGAACTCGTGGCCGGGATGAACGAATTGGTGAACGAGGACGAGCCCGAGCTGGATCTGGAGAAGGTTCGAGAGTTCGTACTGGCGATGGACGGGCAGATGGACAACCCGTTCGCCAAGGACGCCCAGGTCCAGGCGATCCACAATGCCCGTCGTGTGCTCACCGACAAGCTCACGAGGATGGCCAAGCCCCATCGTCTGCTCGCCGATTCCGGGCCGGGCAAGGGGTCCGCGGCGGGCTCCGGTGGGCCGTTGATCGCGGTCAAGGTGCACCTGATGACCCGCAAGACGCTCGGCGGGATCGAGACCACGCTCGATTCGCAGTGCGTGGCCGAGGACGGGCAGCCGTTCCCGGGCCTCTATGCGGCGGGCGAGGTTGCCGGCTTCGGCGGTGGCGGCGTGCACGGCTACAACTCGCTCGAGGGCACGTTCCTCGGCGGCTGCATCTTCTCGGGGCTCAAGGCCGGCCGCGCGATGGCCCGCGAGGTCTGAGCCTCCCTTCAGCGGCCCGCGCGGCCTCGCCATTTCCGCAGCGGCGCGGGAGGCCGTTCCGGCCCGGCGATGGTCGTCACCACCGCGGAGATGGTCGCCGCCCGTGCGACGACATGCGGCGCACCCCGCACTGGTGATGACCATCTGGGGGGGGTGTCCCTATGGTGATTGTCAAGGGTTTTGGTGACGGAATGCGAGGGTTCTATGCTGCGGCGGCGACTTTGGTCGGTGCTGGTGGTTCTC
>NZ_JBSHML010000030.1:0-23336 GCF_053645335.1 Dietzia sp. NPDC055340
CACCCCCCGGACCATTGATGGCAGGGCAAGAAAGCCATGCCCACTCAAGCGACCAGACCTCCGACCACCGGAGGTTCAATAACGGTAACGGGCGGGGTTGCTACTCCCCGCGCAGCGCCTTCATGCGCTTGTGGGCGCCGGCCACGATGCGGCCGCGGTTGACGCCGGAGGAGAACTCGACGCCCTTCTCGTTGCCCTCGCCACCGCAGACGTGGACGGGGCCGTTGCCGATGGAGGCGATGACCTCGTCGGCGACCTCGTGAGGCTCGCTCACGGTCATGCCGGGCAGGTCCATGTCCAGGCCGGCGCGGATCATGGCGGGGGTGCGGGTGACGCCGAGGATGACCTCGACGACATCGACACCGTGCTCACGCATCTCGAGCCAGAGGCCCTCGACGAAGACACGGCTGAAGGCCTTGGCGGCGGAGTAGATGCTCATGTCGGCGTGACCGAGGTAGCCGGCCATGGAGCCCATCACCACGATGCCGCCCTTGCCGCGGGCCTTCAGGCCGGGGCCGAAGCGGCGGATGATCTGCATCGGCGAGGTGATGTTGAGGTCGATGACCTTCTGCACCTGCGCCATGTCGGACTCGACGAACTCGGCGCCGTAGGTGTTGGCGCCGGCGTTGAGCACGAGCAGGCCCAGATCGAGGCCGTCGCAGGCGGCGGCGATCTTGTCGGTCGAGTCGGACTCGGTCAGGTCCGCGGACACGACACGGCACTCGACACCCTTGGCGCGGACGGCCTCGGCGGTCTCCTCGAGGGCCTCGAGTTTGCGGGCGACGAGGACGGACGAGACACCCTGATCGGCGAGGCGGAACGCGATCTCGGCGCCCACGCCCTCGCTGCCGCCAACGACGAGGGCCCACGGGCCGTAGCTGGATGGATCGAAAGGTTTCGGATTGACAGGTGTCGACATACTCTCAGAGTATGACGACTGACAGCGATCGGCCAGGTTTCGGTGGAGTACCCCTGCCGGGGTTGAAGGCGGACGAGGTGTTCTCGTTCGAGGAGGCGCGCAAGCTCCTGGGGAATTCGTTCGATCCGATCCCCGTTCCGGCCCTTCCACCTGCGGATCCGGAACTCGACCGGGTCGTGTCCGAGCTGCGCCGGCTGCGGGAGGCCACCGCGGGGCTCGCCCACTCGGAGGTCGAGCTCGGCGACATCGCTGATCGTCTCGCCGAGGTGGCCGACCTGCTCGAACCGCGGGTGCCCAGCCCCTCCGATCGGCTCGCGAACATGTGGACGGGCGCCGGCACCCGGCGTTCGAACCCGGTATCCGGTCCGGAGAACCCGATCGCGCCACCCGTGGACTTCGTGGGTTGCGACGACGGCTCGGTCACGGCGACGGTCACGCTCGGCCCCGTCTACCAGGGCCCCCCCGGTTGTGTGCACGGTGGCATGAGCGCGCTGATCATCGACCACATGATGGGGCTGGCCAACCACTGGGGCGGCCGCTTCGGCATGACCGCTCACTACGAGCTCGACTACCGGTCGCCGACGCCGCTGCTGGTGCCGCTGACCTTCCGGTGCTGGGTGCACGAGACCGAGGGTCGCAAGACGTGGACGCACGGCACGATCCACGCCGGTGACCGGCTGTGTGTGGAGGCTCGTGGCCTGTTCCTCGAGGCCAGCGTGCCGGTGCCCGGCCAGCCCGGATCCCGCTCGACCGTCGCAGACGGCAGCGAGTAGGCCTCAGGCCTGCAGGTCCAGGTGAACGACCTCCCGAAGGTAGGGCGCGATCACCTCGGTCAGGCCGCTGGCGAGCTGGTCGGGATCCTCGGGCGGCAGCGAGATGAAGCTGATGCCGATGCGAGCGATGATCGAGGCGGCGAGCCGCGCCTGCTCGGGCGCGATCTGCATCCAGCTCTGGGACAGCGCCGGGGTCAGGACCTCGGTGGCCCGCTCGATGAGCGGGCCCGCCTCGGTGGTGATGATCCGCAGCAACTCCGGCTTGATATCGCCGGTGAGCAGCGCGCGGATGAGGGGATCACGGCTGCTGGAGAGCAGGAAGCCGTTGATCCCCTCACTCAGCGCCGTCTCGATCTCACCCGGGTTGCGGTTGATCGAGTCGCGGATCTCCCCGGCGAACCGCTCCGACAGCTGGAGCGCGTAAGCCTGCGCCAGCCCCTGCCTGTTGCCGAACGTGCTGTAGAGGGTCTGGCGGCTCAGCCCGGCGGCCTTGGCCACGTCCGACATGGTCACGGCCGACCAGTCGCGGTTCTCCAGCAGGCCGTGCATCGCGTCGAACACCGTGGAACGTAACGACCGACGCTCCGGGCGGTCCCCGGCGGGGGAGCGGCTGGCGGTGGTCGAGCGGTGACGCGGCATGGTGACCATTGTTCCCGAAGCGCGCGCGTCGCGTGGGCGGGGACCGTGTGACGGGCCGAACAACTAGGCGACGGGCAGGAAGTCGATCTTGTCGCGGACTCCGCAGTCCGAGCAGCTCCACGAGTCGGGGATGGCGGACCAGGGGGTGCCGGGCGGGAATCCCTCGCGGGGCAGGCCGGCGGCCTCCGAGTAGTGGTTTCCGCAGTTGGGGCAGACGTACTCGCCGGTCGCGGAGTTCTGCTCCGCGACTGCGGTGTCGGCGTCCGCGATGACCTGCTCCGCGGCCGAGGTCTCGGCGCCGCCGGGATCTCCGGCTGGGGTGGCAGCCTCGACCGTCGGACCCTCGACGGGGGTGGTGGCGTAGCGCGCGAGGATTTTGTCCCGCTTGGACGGCTGGATGTTGGCGCGGGTGATGTCGCCGTCATAGTGCGCGAGGACGCGCTTGTCCATGACCCTGCGCCACAGCGGCGGGATGTACGCCACGACCATCATCGCCGCGTAGCCGGACGGCAGCTGCGGGGCCTCGTCGAAGCTGCGCAACACCTGGTAGCGACGCATCGGGTTGGCGTGATGATCGGAGTGACGCTGCAGGTGATAGAGGAAGATGTTCGTGACCAGGTGGTCGGAGTTCCACGAGTGCTCGGGACGGCAGCGCTGGTAGCGGCCGGCCGAGGTCTTCTGCCGCAGCAGCCCGTAGTGCTCGAGGTAGTTGACGACCTCCAGGAGGGAGAAGCCGAAGACCGCCTGGACGATCAGCCACGGGGCCACCTGCCAGCCGAACACCGCGATCAGCGCGCCGTACAGCACGACGGTCATGAGCCAGGCGTTGAGATTGTCATTACGGAGGGTCCAGGGGCCCTTGCCCATTCGGCCCAGCCGCTCCTTCTCCAGCGCCCACGCGGACCGCGCCGAACCCACGACGCTGCGCGGCAGGAAGACCCAGAACGACTCGCCGAACCGCGAGCTGGCGGGGTCCTCCGGGGTGGCGACGCGCGCGTGGTGTCCGCGGTTGTGCTCGATGAAGAAGTGACCGTAGCCGGTGGTGGCGAGCGCGATCTTGGACAGCCACTTCTCGCTGCCGGAGATCTTGTGGCCGAGTTCGTGCGCGGTGTTGATGCCGATGCCGCCGGTGATCGCGACCGTCCACGCCACGCCGATCGACGCGGCGATGCCGAGCCCGCCGTCGTACCCGAGCCATGACAGGTCGTCGGCGCTCCACAGGTAGCAGGCCAGGATCAGCGCGCCGTACTGGAAGGGGAGGTACAGGTAGGTGCACCAGCGGTAGTACGGATCGGCCTCGAGCCGGTCCATCACCTCGTCCGGCGGGTTCTCGCCGTCGACACCGACGCGATAGTCACCCCACGGCACGGCCACGTAGACGAGGAACGGCAGCAGGTACCACGCGATGGTGGCGGCCACGCCCCAGCCGAGCGCGTTGAAGCCGGCCACCAGCGGAAGCGAGAGGAACAGCCCGGCCGCGGGGATGAGGCCGAGCAGCCAGAGGTACCGCTTGGCATCGGTCCACGCGTAGGGCTCCACCGCGTCATCGTGATCGTGCGCGCGGCCGTGCGCGTCGTTGTGTGTGTGGCCGTGAGCACCGGCGCTCTCGTCGTCATGACGGTCGGCGCCGTCCCCTCCGGCGGGTCGGATGTACTCGATGCTCGACATGGCTGACGACCTTCCCCAGACTCACGACGGTGTGGCATATGCCACTCTGTTGCCTCGACTTTAGACAAATTGCCGGGCGATGTCTAGACACGCGGGGGTTCTTTGTCCAAAGAGTTCGCGCGGTACGACGACGAGGACCTCGATCACCCGCGCGAGCCGGAATATCTGAACCGCTGACCTGGTTGTACGGGCAGGTCGTCGGATCAGTCATCCGACCCGGAAGGAGTGGTCCGACGTGACGATGCAACAAGCAGCGATGCGCACTCTGATGCGGGCGGAGAACAACAACATCACGCTCGACCGGAGCGTGTTCACGAGGGAGAACTTCCGCAGGATCGGTCAGTTCGCCCGGCCGCACACCAGGCTGATCGTCGTCTTCCTGGTGCTCTCGGTCTTCGGGGCCTCGCTCGCGGTCCTCACCCCGCTGCTCGCGGGACGTGTGGTGACCGCGATCGTGGACCACCAGTCGGTCCGGATCGTGATCGGCCTCGCGGTGGCGATCGCCGCGATCGGCGTGATCGAGGCCGTGACCTCGGTGTTCACGCGGCTGTGGTCGGCGCGGATCGGCGAGGGCTTGATCCTGGATCTGCGGCGCTCGGTCTTCGACCACGTGCAGACTATGCCGATCGCCTTCTTCATGCGGACCCGGACCGGTGCGCTGGTCAGCCGCCTGAACAACGACGTCATGGGCGCACAACGCGCGTTCTCCGACACGCTGTCCGGCGTCGTGTCCAACCTCGTCCAGCTGATACTGACGCTCATCGTGATGGCCGGCATCAACTGGCAGCTCACGGTCCTGTCCGTGCTGCTGCTGCCGATCTTCCTGTTCCCGGCCCGGTACGTCGGACGTCGCCTGGCGACACTGCGACGCGAGGCCGCGGATCTCAACGCGTCGATGAACGACCAGATGACCGAGCGTTTCAACGCCGGCGGCGCCACCCTGGTCAAGCTGTTCGGCCGGCCCCACGCCGAGTCGGCGGAGTTCGCCGCTCGCGCCGGTCGAGTCCGCGGTATCGGGGTGCGCACCGCGCTGCTCATGAGCGTGTTCATGAACTCGCTGACCCTTGTCTCCACACTCGCGCTGGCGCTGGTCTACGGCCTGGGCGGCTGGTTTGCTCTCAACGGCGGCCTGGACGCCGGCTCGGTCGTGGCACTGGCGCTGCTGCTCACCCGGCTCTACGGCCCGCTCACGGCACTGGCCAACGCGCCCATGGACGTCGTCACCGCGATCGTCAGCTTCGAGCGGGTCTTCGAGGTGTTGGACCTCAAGCCCATGCTTGCCGATGCCCCCGACGCCGTGGACCTCCCGGAGGGGCCCGCGACCATCGAGTTCGACGACGTCCGCTTCTCCTACCCCTCCGCTGACAAGGTGTCACTGGCCTCGCTCGAGGAGGTCGCCGTGCTGGACACCCGCGGCGGGCAAGAGGTGCTCCACGGGATCTCCTTCCGCGCCGAGCCCGGCCAGATGGTGGCCCTCGTCGGTTCCTCCGGGGCGGGCAAATCCACCATCGCCTCGCTGCTGCCGCGGCTCTACGACGTGGATTCCGGCGCGGTCCGGGTATCCGGTCTGGACGTGCGAGAGGTCTCGTCGTCGTCGTTGCGTCGAACGGTGGGCATGGTCACGCAGGACGGCCACCTCTTCCATGACACGATCCGCGCCAACCTGGCGTTCGCGCGGCCCGAGGTCGGCGACGACGAGGTGTGGGACGCGCTGCGGCGCGCGCGGCTCGAGGACCTCGTCCGCGAGCTCCCCGACGGCCTGGACACGGTGATCGGCGACCGCGGGTACCGGCTGTCCGGCGGCGAGCGGCAGCGCCTGACCATCGCCCGGCTACTGCTGGCCGCTCCGGCGGTGGTGGTGCTCGACGAGGCCACGAGCGCGCTCGACTCGACCAACGAGTCCGCGGTGCAGGAGGCGCTCGGCGAGGCCATGGCGCACCGCACCTCGCTGGTGATCGCGCACCGGCTGTCCACCGTGCGGGCCGCCGACCGGATCCTCGTGCTGGAGGCCGGGCGCGTGGTGGAGTCCGGCACGCACGCCGAACTGCTCGCCGCGGGCGGCCGCTACACCGAGCTCTACGAGACTCAGTTCGCCGACCAGGAATAGGTTGCCCGGCCGGCCGCGCCATCCGCCAGCCTGAGCCCGCCCTGCGGACCAACGAAAAGAGCGTTCCGCACACCCTTACTCGGGCGATGTGTGCGGAACCCTCTTCTCGATGCGCGGAGCCGGGCGCGGGTGTGCGGGGGCGTGGGGCGGCGCGGGTGGCGGGGGCGTGGGTGGCGGCGCGGGCTGCGGTGGCCTCAGCTCTCCAGGTGCAGGCCCAGTTCACGCGCGGCCAGCGCCGCGTACTTCGAGGTCTGCTCGAAGGCCGACTCGAGCGGGTTGACGTCGTTCATGTCGGCGATCTCGGCCCAACGCTCTGCCACGACCTCGGGGGTGCGGGCACCGTCGGGCAGGTAGACGCCGCGCGACTCGACCATCTGGGAGACGGCGAACACGCCGGCGCCGGCGCCGAGGATCGTCTTTGTGGGGGCGTCGTCGCTGACCATGAACAGGGCGCCGGGGGCGATGGTCTCCGGGCCCATGATGTCCAGCACCCGCTGCGGAAGCAGGTCCTCGGTCATCCGGGTGGCGGCGGTCGGGGCGATCGAGTTGACCTTGATGTTCTTCTTGGCGCCCTCGATGGCGAGCACGTTCATCAGACCGACCAGGCCGGACTTGGCGGCCGCGTAGTTGGACTGGCCGAAGTTGCCGTAGATGCCGGAGGTGGAGGTGGTCATGAGGATGCGGCCGTAGCCGGCCTCGGCCATGTGGGGCCACACGGCCCTGGTGCAGTTGACCGAACCCATGAGGTGGACCTCGACCACCTTGCGGAAGTCGGTGGAATCCATCTTGGCGAAGGATTTGTCACGCAGGATGCCCGCGTTGTTGATGAGGACGTCGATGCGGCCCCAGGTGTCCATGACGGTGGCGACCATCTGCTGGACGGCGGCCTCGTCGGTGATGTCGCTGCCGTCGACGATCGCCTCGCCGCCCGCGGCGGTGATCTCGTTGACGACCAGCTGGGCGGGGGAGGAGTCGCCGGCACCGCCGTGCACGTCGCCGCCGAGATCGTTGACGACGACCTTGGCGCCACGTTCGGCCAGGGCGATGGCGTAGGCGCGGCCGAGGCCGCCGCCGGCACCGGTGATGATCGCGACGCGGTCGGTGAAGTCGATCGATGTCATGAAGTGCTCCTGTTCGGGTGGGTCGTCTCTTGTGGGACGACGGTGACGAGCGGGCGGTTCGCCGTGTCGGCGGAGGGGTCAGCCCAGTTCGCCGCGGACGTAGGACTGGTAGGCGGGTAGATCGAGGAAGCCGTGGCCGGACAGGCCGATCACGATGGACGGGCCGGTGCCGGTTTCTCCGGTGTGCTCGCGGGCCTTGGCGAGCGCGCCGGCGATGGCGTGGGTCGACTCGGGCGCGGGCACGACGCCCTCCGCCTTGGCGAACTCGACGCCCGCCTCGAACGCGACGTTCTGCTCCACCGCCATCGAGTCGATCAGCCCGAGGTGCTTGACGTGGCTGACCAGCGGCGCCATGCCGTGGTAGCGCAGCCCACCGGAGTGGATCGGGTCCGGCACGAAGTCCTGACCAAGGGTGTACATCTTCATCAGGGGCGTCAGGCCGGCTACATCACCGTGGTCGTAGCGGAACTCGCCCTCGGTGAGCGACGGGCAGGCGGAGGGCTCGACGGCGATGATCTCGGTCGTGGCCCCGGCCAGGTTCTCCCGGATGAAGGGGAACGCCAGACCGGCCAGGTTGGAGCCGCCGCCGGCACAACCGTAGATGTAGTCCGGCGCACCCTCGCCGAACATCGCGAGCTGCTTGATGGCCTCCTCACCGATCACGGTCTGGTGCAGGCACACGTGATTGAGCACGGAGCCCAGCGAGTAGCGGGCCTCCGGGTCCCCGGCCGCGACCTCGACGGCCTCCGACACGGCCATACCGAGCGAACCCGGGGTCTCGGGGTCCTTGGCGAGCATGGCGCGCCCGGACTCGGTGAGATCCGACGGGCTCGGGTGGACCGAGGCGCCGAAGGTCTCCATGAGCATGCGGCGGTACGGCTTGGACTCGAACGAGGCCTTGACCTGCCACACCTCGACCTCGATCCCGAATGCCTGGCCGGCGAACGCGAGCGAGGCGCCCCACTGGCCGGCCCCGGTCTCCGTGGTGAGCTTGGTGATGCCCTCGGCGGCGTTGTAGTAGGCCTGCGCGACAGCGGTGTTGGGCTTGTGCGAGCCGACCGGACTCGTGCCCTCGTACTTGTAATAGATCCGGGCGGACGTGCCCAGTGCCTTCTCGAGCCGGCGGGCCCGGATCAGCGGCGCGGGGCGCCACAGGCGGTAGATCTCCTGGACGGCCTCGGGGATCTCGACGTACCGCTCGCCGGTGACCTCCTGCTCGATGAGCGCCATGGGGAACAGTGGCGCCAGATCCTCCGGCCCCAATGGCTCCTTGGTGCCGGGGTGCAGGTGGGGAGCCATCGGCTCCGGGAGATCCGCCTGGATGTTGTACCAGTGGGTCGGCATCTCGCTCTCGGGCAGAAGTGCCTTGACCAGCGAACCTGCGGAGGCGTCAGACGTCATGTGTGGTCCTCGGATGGAGTGGGAGGGGTGATCTACACCTCATCCTAAGAGGTCACGCCGCATCGGAACGTGGGGGATCCGCCCATCGAGGTATTCGGGACCGGATCGCACGAAGCCGAACTGCTCGTACCACGGCTGCAGGTGCGCCTGTGCGCCGATCTCGACGGGCTGGCCGCCGCACAGGTCGAGCCCCATCCGGATGAGCCGCGCGGCCACGCCCCGGCCGCGCCACTGTGGGGCCGTGCACACCCGGCCCAGATGCATGACCTCGCCGCTGCCGTAGATGCGCAGCGTGGCCGCGAGCTCCGACCGCTCCGGGCCGGGGACCCGCGCCAGCAGGTGAGTGGTCGCGGGGTCCGCGTCGACCTCGTCGATCTCGGCATAGGGGCAGTCCTGCTCGGCCACGAAGACGTCCACGCGAAGCTTGTACAACGCGTGGACGTCCAGCGGTCCCAGCCGGTCGAGCGCCGAGGCCGCTATCCGCAGCTCGGGAGTCTCGGTCGACGGTGGGGCCTCGTTCACTCGTCCTCGGACGGCTGGGGGGCCGATCCGGCGGCGGGTCCGGGTACCGGGCTTCCGGCAGCCGGTGAGATGTCGGCCTGCTGATCGGCCGGGCCCTCCGGATCCGCCGCGTCGATCGACACGTCCTCCCCGGTCGCGGGCTCCGCGGGATCACCGGCGGCCTCGGCGGGCTGCGGTGCGGATCCGGCGGCGGGGCCGGGCGCGGCGCTGCCGGCCGTGGGGGACTGGGCGGGGGCCGGGGCGGGCGCGGGCGTGGGCGCAGCGGAGGGAGCACCCGGGTCGCGCAGGAAGTAGGCGGTCGCGCCCGCGATAGCGGCGCCGCCGGCGAGTCCGGCGATCCACAGCGGGGCGAATCGGCGCAGTGGGCTCCGCTTCTGCGGCGGTGCCGCCAGGACGGACGTCTTCTCGCGCAGCGTGTCGGCGTGCTGCTTGGCGTCCGCCGCCAGCTCACCCAGGAGTTCGGCCTGCTCGGCGCGACGGTCCCGCACCACCTGGAGGCCACGGCTGGCACCGAAGAGGGCGAGGCCGACGGGGCCCCGGGTGGCGGCCACCGCGGCCTCGCCGAGGAAACGGGGATCCTTCAGGTCGAATGCCTTACGTGCGGCGGTACCGGCCTGCTTCAGGTCCTTCTCGGCCTGCTTGACGGCCCGACGTTCGGCAGCGCGATCGCTTCGTTTGCTCATATGACGATGGTGGCACAGCAGTCCGACAGCGACCACCAGTATCAGGCGGGAGCGGCCCGCTCACCGCGAACGTGGGGCTCTGATCGCGTCTCCGGCGATGAGCGTCTGCGCTGCGTGGCAGGATGGGGAGCGTGAGCATCGCAACGCAGAAGGCAACCATCCGCACCAATCGTGGCGACATCGTCGTCGAGCTGTTCGGTAACCATGCCCCGGAGACCGTCGGCAACTTCGTCGGCCTGGCCGACGGGTCCAAGGAGTACGCGCAGGCCAACGCCAAGGGCGAGAAGACCGGTCCGTTCTACGACGGCTCGATCTTCCACCGCGTCATCTCCGGTTTCATGATCCAGGGCGGCGACCCGACCGGCACCGGCCGTGGCGGCCCGGGCTACCAGTTCAAGGACGAGTTCCATCCCGAGCTCCAGTTCAACGAGCCCTACCTGCTGGCCATGGCCAACGCCGGGCCGGGCACCAACGGTTCGCAGTTCTTCATCACCGTGGGCCAGACCCCGCACCTGAACAACCGCCACACCATCTTCGGCAAGGTCGCCGACGACGCCTCGCGGAAGGTCGTCGACGAGATCGCGGCCACCCGCACGGGCGCGATGGACCGCCCGACCGAGGACGTCGTGATCGAGTCGATCGAGATCTCCTGACCGACCACCGCGGTCAGTCGGCGGCGCGGGAACCGGTTCGACCGGGCCCGCGCCGCCGTCGTATCCGCAGGGCCCTGCAGCACCCGAGCGACCGGACATTATGAGCACCCAGACCCGCCGCGGCGGCGCCATCGCACGCTTCTTCCGTCTCCAGCCCGTCACCGCGTGGCTGATCACCGCGAACCTCGCCGTCTATCTCGCGACCGTGGCCCAGTCGCGCAGCTTCATGGACAACCACCATTCGGCGCTGTTCGATGCCACCGCGCTATTCCCGCCCGTGGTGGTGGTCCGGGATGAGTGGTGGCGGCTGCTCACCTCCGCGTTCCAGCACTTCGGGCCCATGCACCTGCTGCTCAACATGTACATGCTGTGGATCCTGGGCTACGGCATCGAGCGCAGCATCGGGCATCTCCGGTTCCTGGCGCTCTACCTGATATCGGCGATCGGTGGCTCCGTCGCCGTCCTACACTTCAGCCCGATCGCCCTCACCGCGGGCGCGTCCGGCGCGATCTTCGGCCTCATGGGCGCCTACGCGATCGTCGCGATGTCCATGAAGCTGGACGTCAAGGGGGTCGCCGTCCTGCTGGCCCTCAACATCGGCATCAGCATCGTCGTCCCCGGGATCTCACTCGCCGCCCACCTCGGGGGTCTGGTCGTGGGCGCGATCGCCGCGCTGGCCCTGGTCGTTCTGCCCCGCCTGCTGCCCTCCCGCACCGGCCGTGCGGGGCGTGAGGCCGCCTCGTGGACCGGCTACCTCGTGGTGGCCGTGCTGCTGGGCGTCGTGGCGTGGTTCTCCGCGGAGGCGCTGCTCTCCGAACTCGCGGGGGCCGCCCTGTCGGGCCTCTGACCCCTGGCGTCGACGCCGCGGCGCCGGCTCACGTCACTCGTCGGTGGGCCGGCCGCGGAAACCGAGGCCGGTCAGGGTCTCCACCACATCCCGGGGATCCGTCCCCAGGTCCAGACGGGTGAACACGTCGAGCTGCTCGCGCCCACGGTCATCCACATATTCCAGGCGCATGAGGTGCTGCCGCGCACCCCACCGGGCCACTCCCAGCGATCTCACCTCCACGACCTCCTCCCTGGGAACGAAGATCGTGCCGCTCAGCTTCCTGACCGCGAGCGAGCCGTCCACGACCTCCAGACGGGGCCGACGCAGCAGCTGTGAGACCGCGGTGGGGATGAGAATCAGTGCGGCCAAGCCCGTGAGCAGGAGCGCAAGGGGATCCTGACGCAGGAGACCCACCAGCACCAGGCCGAAGCCGATAACGATCTGAACGCTCGGCCACAGCACGCTCGGGGACCACGATGCGACCTTCGGCCCGGCGTCTGACGCGTCTCCACCACTCATGCCGCCCATCCTCCCTTATCCACAGGCTCTATCCACACTGTGGATGAATAACACGGGTGGAGTTCGAGTGCTGTTCGACCAGACGAGCGTCCGACCTGCGGCGGGGTCGTCGTCGTCGTCCATTTCTTGTAATCCACAGTGTGGAGGGAGTTATCCACAGCGTGTGAGGGCTGGGAAATTCGCAGGTCAACAGGCGGAACATTCACGTGAAGGCCTGTTGACCTGCATAAATGGTGGTAAGAGGTGAAAATGCAGGTCACCCCCCGCGTGTCGCGGGGGGTGACCTGTGGATGAAGCTGTGGATAAAAAGCGGGGCGTCAGCGCCAGTTCATCGTCATGAGCAGGCCCACGACCGCCAGACCGAAGCCGATCGCGAAATTCTGCCACGTCTCCAGAGCCATCATGAACGGGATCTGCTCACCGGCGAGGTAGTAGACCACCAGCCACGCCAGGCCGATGATCATCAGCCCGAGCATCACGACGAGGTACCAGCGCGGCGTCGGCGAGCCCTTGACCTTGACGGGCGTGCGGCTGACGGCCGCGTCGGTGTACTCGGTCTTCGACCGTACCTTTGACTTGGGCATTTCAGTCCTCGAACTGCTGGGGGATGTCTGGCGATACCCTACCAAGCCGCGCCCGGGACGTTCACCTCATCCGGGCGCAGTACGCTGCATCTATGCGCATCCTCGTCGTCGACAACTACGACAGCTTCGTCTACAACCTCGTCCAGTACCTGGGGCAGTTGGGCGCGGTGTGTGAGGTGTGGAGGAACGACGACGAGAGATTCTGCGGCCCGGAGGGTGTCAACGATCCGTCGGTCCTCCGGGACGTCGTGGCGGGGTTCGACGGCGTTTTGCTCAGCCCCGGGCCCGGTACTCCTGACCGCGCGGGCGTCACGATTCCGCTCATCGAGGTCTGTGGGCGGGCCGGCGTTCCGGTGCTCGGCGTCTGCCTGGGCCATCAGGCGATCGGCGCGGCCTTCGGCGCGACCGTCGACCGGGCCGCCGAGCTGATGCACGGCAAGACCAGCCAGGTCACCCATGACGATTCAGCTGTGCTCGCGGGGCTCCCCAGCCCGTTCACCGCCACCCGCTACCACTCGCTGACCGTCCTGCCGGAGACGCTTCCGGACGAGCTCATCGCCACGGCCTGGACGGAGTCTGGACTGCTCATGGGGATGCGGCACCGGGATCTGCCGATCCACGGCGTGCAGTTCCATCCGGAGTCGGTGATGAGCGACGGCGGCCACAGGATGCTCGCCAACTGGCTGGGGATATGTGGGGAGCGGCCGTCGGAGACGCTCGTGACGCGCCTCGAGACCGAACTCGACCGCACCCGCGGCGCCGCCCTCGCCTGAGCAGTGCACCTCCCGGCTGGCCCGGGCCGGGGGTGAGCCCAGAGCGGCAGGCCGGCGCCCAAGCGCGCGGTGGGCGGGCCGGCTCAGCCGGGCCCGGGGACCAGGCCGAATCGGATGACGCGGACCACGACCTGGTCGTTCACGCCCGCCTCACCCACCGGTGGCTGCTGGGAGTAGATCTGGCCGACCCGCGCGAGATCGGGATCGTTCTGGGGGAGCTCCACCAGCTGTCCACGGCCGCCGCGCCATCCGGCCTGCTCGAGCTTGGCCAGCGCCTCGTCGACTCTGTCGCCGACGATGTTCGGCATCTCGAACCGGTTGCCTGCGGACACCTGCACGGTGATGGTCGCGCCCTTGAGCTGGGTCTGGCCGGCCGAGGTCGACTGCTCGACGACCTGGCCCTCGGGGGCGGTGCCGTCGACGCGTCGGGTGTCCACCCGGAAGCCGGCGGCCTCGAGAGTCGCCCTGGCGGTGTTGGCGTTCTGACCCACCACGTCGGGGACCTGCACCTCTTCCGGTCCCGACCCGACGGTCAGGCGGACGGGCCGGTCGGAGGGGACCTGCGAGCCCGGCGACGGGTCGGTGTCGACGACCTTGTCCTGGTCCTCGATCGTCGACGGTCGGGCCTCGTTGTCCGGAACCACCTGGAAGCCGGCCTCTTCGAGGGCGCGGCGGGCGTCGACCGGGGACATCCCCATGACGTTCGGCACGGACAGGATCGGCTTACCGGTGGAGACCACCAGTGTGATCTCCGAGCCGACCGCCAGCCGCTTGCCGGCGATGGGATCCGACGAGATCACATGACCCACGGGGATCTGCGGATCGGTCTGCGGGACCTGTACCGGCTCCAGTCCGAGAGCGGTGAGCTCCTCGACGACCTCCTCCACGGGCCGCTGCGCGACCTCGGGGATGGAGACCTCCTGTTGCGGACGCGAGAAACCGGTGCCTCCGTCTCCGGTCGCCCAGATCGACACCCCCGCGATCACACCCAGGACGAGCAAAGCGGACAGCGCGATGATGACGGCGCGCGGACGCTTACTCTCCCCGCGCCCGGAGCCCCGGTTACCGGAGGAGGGCGCTGCGGTCGACGCCGCCGCGACCCCGGCGCCGCCCGCCGCCGCGCCGTCACCGGGAGTCCCGCCGAGATCGTGCGCCTCGGTCAGGGTCTCGGACGGCGACGACCAGTCCGACCGCCCCGAACCGAAACCGGCGCCGGTGAAGCCGTGCGGGGCGTCGGGCCGCTGGTCGTCGTCGAGTTCGTCGTCGGACAGGACCAGCGGCGCGGACGGTCGACCGCCCGACAGCACGGCGAGCAGGTCCGAGCGCATCTCTCCGGCCGAGGCGTACCGGTTCTCCGGGTTCTTGGCCATCGCCTGCATGATCACCGCGTCGACGTACCGACTGACCTGCGGGTTCACCGAGGACGGCGGCTGGGGGGTCTCGCGCACGTGCTGGTACGCCACGGCGACCGGAGATTCACCCGTGAAGGGCGGCTCGCCGGTCACCATCTCGTAGAGCACACAGCCCGCCGAGTACAGATCCGAGCGGGCGTCGACGGTCTCCCCGCGGGCCTGCTCCGGGCTCAGGTACTGGGCGGTGCCCAGGACCGAGGACGTCTTGGTGAGTGTCGAGGTGGCGTCGCTGACCGCGCGCGCGATCCCGAAGTCCATGACCTTCACCGCGCCGTCGCGGGAGATCATGATGTTCGCGGGTTTGACGTCGCGGTGGATGATGCCCTTCTTGTGCGAGAAGTCCAGCGCCCCGCAGACATCGGCCATGACACCCAGGGAGCGGTCGATGTCCATCGCGCCGTCCATCTTGACGATGTCGCGCAGGGTGTCGCCCTCGACGATCTCCATCACGATGTACGGCAGGGCGCCGTCGGCCGTCGGCTCCTCGCCCTGGTCGTAGATCGCGACGATCGAGGGATGGTTGAGCGACGCCGAATTCTGGGCCTCGCGTCGGAACCGCTGATAGAAGCTCTCGTCGCGGGCGAGCTCGGGCCGCATGATCTTCACGGCGACGTCCCGGCCGAGGACGGTGTCGCGGCCGCGGCGGACCTCGGACATGCCGCCGAAGCCGAGGGCGTCACCGATCTCGTAGCGCCCGGCGAGGATCGAGGGAGTGGTCATCCGCGCTCTCCTCCGCCTTGTCCGCCCGCGCCCGGAACGCTCTGTCCCTGCTGGCCCTGTCCCTGCTGTTCCTGGCCCTGCCCGGGCTGCGGCACCAGCGAGTTGAACTCCGAGGTGATCGAATCGAGCATGTCGTTCAGGTCCGGTGGCGGTGGGACATCGGAGGTCGTCGGGCTCGGCTCGGGCGTCGGCGAGGGTGACGGCGTGGGAGTCGGCTGCTGGGTGGGTTCCTGCGTGGTGGTGACGGTGACCGGCGGGGACGTCGGCGTGGTGGGGGTGGTGGTGGAGCCACCGAACAGTCCGCCCGGGCCGAAGACGCCCGCGTTGGACAGGGCGACCACAGCGGCGACGGCGATAGCCGCCACCAGGAGGAACACGACGAGGAACCAGCCCACGCACCCGCTGTTCGACCGGCGCTTCGGCGCCCGGGTGGTGGCCGGCGGCGCGGCGACCCGCTGCGTGGACGTCTGTGCGGCCCCGGGGCGGACGCCCGCCTGCGGTGGGCGCTGCCCCCGGGCGGTGCCGGGATAACCGGCGGCCCCGGGCTGCATCTGCGTGAACTGCCGGGTGGGCGTGGGCCCCTGCTGCTGAGTCGGTGGTTGGCCGCCCGGGCCGTCGGATAGGACGGTGGTCGCCGCGGTGTCACCGGCCAGGTACCCGGCGGCCGCGCCCGCGGCCCCGGCAACACCTGCCGCGGTGATGAACGCACTCGCCGGCCTGGGGTCCCGGCCGGCCCGCACGTCGGAGATGGCGTCGGCGAAGGCACCGCCGTCGGGATAACGGCGGGCGGGGTCCTTGGCCATGGCCTCGGCGAGGACCCGGCGCACGGGTTCGGGCACGGAGTCCGGCAACGGCTCGGGGGTGTCGCGGACGTGCATCATCGCGATGGTCACAGGGGAATCGGCCACGAACGGCCGCCGCCCGGCCAGGCATTCGTAGCCCACCACCCCGAGTGAGTACACGTCGCCGGCCGGGGAGGTGTGGTGGCCCATTGCCTGCTCGGGCGAGATGTACTGGGCCGTGCCCACGACCATGCCGGTCTGGGTGACGGCCGAGGCGCCCATTGACTTGGCGATCCCGAAGTCGGTGAGTTTCACCTGCCCGGCCGGCGTGATGAGGATGTTGCCGGGTTTGACGTCGCGATGGACCAGGCCGATCGCGTGCGCGGCGTTGAGGGCCCGGCCGGTCTGCTCGAGCATGTCCAGGGTGTGTCGCAGCGGCAGCCTGCCCTCGCGGGCCAACACGTCCGACAATGGCTCGCCCACGACGAGCTCCATGACCAG
Organism: Dietzia sp. NPDC055340; assembly: GCF_053645335.1. Classification (NCBI taxonomy): domain Bacteria; kingdom Bacillati; phylum Actinomycetota; class Actinomycetes; order Mycobacteriales; family Dietziaceae; genus Dietzia; species Dietzia sp. NPDC055340. The sequence goes on from NZ_JBSHML010000030.1 coordinate 16,607, forward strand.
GTAGGACAGCGGGCTGCCGGAGGCGGGGTCCTCCACTTGACCGTAGTCGTAGACCGTCGCGATCCCCGGATGCGAGATCCGCGCCGTGACCTTGGCCTCGGAGCGGAATCGTTCCACGAACTCGGGGTCGGAGGAGAACTCGGGCTTGAGGATCTTCACCGCGACCCGCCGGTCGAGTACGGCGTCGTCGGCTTCCCACACCTGGCCCATGCCGCCGGTGGCGATCAGCCGCAGCAGTCGATAGCGGCCGGACAGCACCGCGCCGGAGTTCAAGCTCACGGCGTACCCCCCATCAGCGCGCCCAGGACCTCGCGGCCGATGGGTGCGGCGTAGGTTGCGCCGACGGTGTCGCGCGTGATGCCGGGGCCCGACTCGAGCGCCACGGCCACGGCGATGTCCTGGCCGGGTACGAACGCGATGTACCAGGTGTAGGGGATCGACTCGGAGGAGTCGGCGCCGTGCTCGGCGGTGCCGGTCTTGGAGGCAATGGTGACCCCGGGCAGACCACCGCCGGCGTGAGCCTCGGCGCCCACCATCAGCTCGGTCATGGTGGCGGCCTGCTCGTCGGTGAGGGCGCGGCCGGCGTCGCGGGGGGTGAAGCCCTCGATCACCGAGAGGTCTGGCGCGGTGAGGGCCTTGATGAGCTGCGGCTGCATCCGCACGCCGCCGTTGGAGACGGTTGCGGCGACCATCGCGTTCTGCAGGGTCGTCATGCGGACGTCACTCTGCCCGATGGAGCTCATCGCCAACTGGGCGGCGTCGTCCATCTCGCCGAGGCCGGACGGCGCGACGGGGAGACCGAAGTTGTCCGGAGCGGTGCCGTCGACGCCGAATCGGGCGGACATGTCGGTGAAGGCCTCGTCGCCGATGTCCTGGCTGAGTTCGACGAACGGCACATTGCAGGACAGCTCGAACGCGGTGCGCAGGGTGACGGTTCCGCCACCGCAGGTCTGGCCCGCGTAGTTCTGCAGGTAGGTGGAGGTGCCCGGCAGGAGGGTGCGGTCGGCGCCGGAGACCGGGGTCTCGGGGCCGATGCCCTGCTCGAGGGCGGCGGCGGTGGTGATGACCTTCATGGTCGAGCCGGGCGGCAGTGACTGCTGGGTGGCGTGGTTGAGCAGGGGACGATCGGGGCTCGCCTCGATACGTTGCATGGCGTCCGTGCGCACGGCTTGGTCCTGGCTGGACAGCTCGCCTGGATCGTAGGACGGGCTCGAGACCAGGGACAGAACCTCGCCGGTCGAGGGCCGCACGGCGGCGACCGAGCCGACGAAGGGGCCCTGCCCGGCGCCGCGCTGGAGGGCCTGGAAGGCGACCTCCTGGGCCGCCGGGTCGAGGGTCAGTTCGACGTTGCCGCCCTGCGGGGTGCGGCCGGAGATGAGCCCGGTGATGCGCTGGGACAGCAGCCGCGGGTCGGAGCCGTTGAGGAACGCGTCCTGGGAATGCTCGATGCCGGCGGTGGCGTACTGCAGCGAGTAGTAGCCGACCGTGGGCCCGAACGAGTACGGGGCGGTGGGGTAGGTGCGCTCGAACTCGAAGCGCCCGTCCGAGGGCAGCGACATGGCCAGCACGCGCCCGCCCGCGGTGATCTGCCCGCGCTGCCGCGAGTACTCGTCGAGGAGCATGCGCGTGTTGCGGGAGTCGGCGCGCAGTTCGTCGGCACGGAAGACCTGCACCCAGGTGAGCTGGAGGAGCAGCGCCACGACCATGACCATGGCGGCGACGGCGACTCTGCGGATAGCGGTGTTCATACGGCGCTCACCCGTTCCTGCGGTCGGACGCGCGGCCCGGTGACAGCCGCGGCGCGCGCATCATGCCGGTGGCGGCATCGGCCAGTGCCGGGGCCTGGCGCGGGGTGGGCAGGGGACGACGGGCGTCGTTGGACAGCCGCAGCAGGACCGCGAGCAGCGCATAGTTGGCGAGCAGACTCGACCCGCCGTACGCCATGAACGGCAGCGTCAGGCCGGTCAGTGGGATGAGGGTGGACACGCCGCCCACCACCACGAACACCTGGATCACGACGGTGAACGCCAGGCCCACGGCCACGAGCTTGCCGAAGCTGTCGCGGATGGTCAGCCCCACGCGGATCCCGCGCAGCACGAGGATCAGGTACACCATCAGGACGGCGGCCAGGCCGATCAGGCCCAGTTCCTCGCCGACGGTGGAGGTGATGAAGTCGGTGTTCGCGAACGGCACCTGGTCGGGCCGACCGTTGCCGAGCCCGGTGCCACCCATCCCGCCGGACGCGAGCCCGAACAGCGCCTGCGAGCTCTGGTAGCCGCCCGTGTCGAAGTAGGCGAACGGGTCCTGCCAGATCTGGAACCGCACCCGCACGTGCCCGAACAGTGCGTACGCGAGCACACCGCCGATCGCCACCAGCACCACGCCGATGAGCAGCCAGCTCACGCGCTCGGTGGCCACGTACAGCATCGTCAGCACGGTGGCGAAGATCAGCAGCGCCATGCCGAGGTCGGTGTTGAACACCAGCACGCCCAGCGACAAGAACCAGGCCACGATGATCGGCCCGAGGTCACGCGCACGCGGCAGGTCCACGCCGAGCACGCGCTTACCGGCAGTGGTGAACAGCTCCCGCTTCTCCACGAGGATCGACGCGAAGAACACGATGAGCAGGATCTTGGCGAACTCGCCGGGCTGGATGGTGAAGCCGGGCAGGATGATCCAGTTCTTGGCGCCGTTGATCTCGGAGAACCGGGCGGGCAGCACCGCGGGGATCGCCAGCAGCAGCAGTCCCGCGAAGCCGGTGGTGTAGCCGTATCGGGCCAGCACGCGGTGGTCGCGCAGGAAGAAGAGCACGCCGGCCATCACGGCGAGACCGATGAACGTCCACAGCAGTTGGCGGGTGACGTCCATGCCAGGCGGGTCGTTGCCGTTCGCGACGGCGCGTGACGCGTAGGCGAGGTCGAGCCGGTAGATGAGGACCAGCCCCAGCCCGTTGAGCAGCGCGACCCCGGGCAGCAGGACGGGATCGGCGTAGGGGGCCAACCAGCGGATGAGCAGGTGCGCGCCGCCGGTCAGGCCGAAGAACGCGAGCGTGATCCACAGCAGCGCGAGCGAGAGCTCCTGCTCCTGGGCGAGCTGGACGATGAGCAGCGAGAAGCCGACGATCACCGTGGCGGCGATCAGGAGGACGAGCTCCTTGCCGCGGCGCGGTCGGTCGGGGATCGCCTGCCCGCGGGGGTTGGTTGCGGGACCGGTCATGGTCAGCTCACCGCCCGGCAGTTCTCCCCGGGGACCTGCGGTGGGGCGGGACGCGCCGTGGGAGACGGCTCGCCGCCGTCCCTGCCGGGTGCGGGGTCGGCCGGCTCGGCGGCGGGATCGTCGGTGCCGCGCGGAGGAGCGTCGGCACCCGGCTCGGGATCGGCGGGATCGGGGGTCGGAGCGGGCGACGACGACGGCGCGTCGCCGGCACCGCCCTCGCCCGCGCGGGCCTGCTCCTCCTCGGGCTCGCAGGGGGGCAGGAGATTGTCCTGAGCGAGCCGGAGGACCTGGGAGTTGGCCTCGGACAGGCTGCCCGAGGGCATGCCGGCGCGGACGGTCTCCCTGGCGGGCTCACGGAGGTCACCGAGGGTGAACACGTCGCAGCCGGAGGGGATCGAATCCGGCTCGTGCATCGTCAGCATGCCCTCGGGGGTCAGGCATGCGACACGGCTGACGGAGGACAGGGCGATCCCGAACACGTCCCCGGAAATGCCCCGCTTGACCACGACCTGGCTCTCCTGATCGGTGACGAAATAGTTGCTGCGCACCAGCAGCGTCGAGACGCCCACGATCCCGGCGATCACGACGAGCACCCCGACCACGCTCAGGGCGAATCGCCAGCGGCTGCCGCGGGGCGGGTCGGCGTCGGCTTCGTCGTCGGACTCGGACCCGGCGCGCCCGGTGCTTCCGGCCTGCCCGCCCGAACGTCCGTCACCAGCGCCGTCGGCGCTGTCACCGTCGGCGCCCTCGCCGTTCCGGGAGGCGACCCGGGAGCGTGAGAACGCGGCGGCCTTGCCCGCCGCGGTGGCGGAGTAGGGATCGGCGGCGGGGTCCACGACGCCCGGCTCGTCCGAGGAGGCGGCACCCACGACCACCGGGATGACAGGGGTGTCGCGGGCGGACTCGACCACGTCGGCCACCACGACGGTGATGTTGTCCGGCCCGCCCGAGCGCAGCGCCAACTGCACCAAACGGTCGGCGGCCTCGTCGACGGAGCCGGCGGCGAGGGTCTCCGAGATCGTCGCGGTGCTCACCGGGTCGGAGAGGCCGTCCGAGCACAGCAGGTAGCGGTCGCCGATCCGCGCCTCGCGCGTGACCACGGTCGGCTCGACCGGTTCGCCGGTGAGCGCCTTGAGGATCAGTGAGCGGCGCGGATGCGAGTGGGCATCGTCCTCCGACAGTTCACCGCGGTCGACCAGCGACTGCACGAAGGTGTCGTCTTTGGTGATCTGCGACAGCTCGCCGTCGCGCAACAGGTAGGCACGCGAATCACCGACGTGGATCAGGCCCATGCGGCGGCCGTCGAACAGGAGCGCCGTGGCCGTGCAACCCATGCCGTCGGTCTCCGGGTGGGCGTTCACGTGCGCGGCGATCGCGCTGTTGCCGACGGTGAGGGCCCTGCTCAGGGTGCCGGTGAGGTCCTGCCCGGGCTCGTCCTCGTCCAACTTGGCCAGGGCCGCCACCACGAACTGGCTGGCTATCTCGCCGGCCGCGTGGCCACCCATCCCGTCGGCGAGCGCGAGGAGCCGGGGACCGGCGTAGGCCGAGTCCTCGTTGTTCTCCCGCACCATCCCCAGATGGGACCGCGCCGTGTAGACGAGTGCCGGCGTCACGCGCGTAGCTCGATCACGGTCTTGCCGATACGGATCGGCGTCCCGGCCTCCACCTTGACCGGGGTGGTGACCCTCGATCTGTCCAGATAGGTCCCGTTTGTCGACCCGAGGTCCTCGAGGAACCAGTCAGGGCCGTGTGGAGACAGTCTGGCGTGTTGGTTCGACGCGTAATCGTCGTCGATCACCAGCGTGCACGAGTCGGCCCGGCCCAACAGGACCGGTTGCTCGGACAGCGTGATGCGGGTGCCCGCCAGGGCGCCCTGCGTGACCACCAGGTGCCGGATCGTCTTGGAACCGCGGCTGAGGAAACCCCCCGTGCGGTCACCGCGACCGCCCGAGCGCATCCCCACATTTCCGAACACGTCGGTCCTGAGCGCTCGCAGCGTCAGATAGATGAACAGCCACAGCAAGACCAGCAGAAGGCCACGCGAAAGCTGCAGAACGAGTCCCTGCATCGCTGTTGTCCTCTCTCGCCGGTCTGTCAGCTCTACCAACGTGTCATCGCCCCCCGGGGTTCCGGGGGACATTCCGCTGTAGTGGAGGCTAGTCGAACCGTACGACGATCTCCGAGTGCCCGACGCGGATCACATCCCCGTCGGCCAATTGCCAATCCTGCACCGGTCCACCGTTGACCGTGGTGCCGTTGGTCGAACCGAGGTCGGTCAGGAGTGCCTCGCGGCCGTCGAACCGGATGTCCGCGTGCTGCCGCGACACACCGGTGTCCGGCAGGCGGAACGCCGCATCCTGACCGCGGCCGAGCAGGTTGGAACCCCGCTGCAGGCGGAAGGTGCGGCCGGAGCCGTCCTCGAGGTGCAGCGTCACCGTCAGCGATGATCGGCCCTGGGTTATCCGGGTCGGGGCGTCGGACGGGCCGCCCCAGCCGGCGCCCTGGTCGGGCTGCCGTGCCGAGACGGGATAGTTGGACGCGGGTGCCTGCATGTCGTTGCTCTCCTTGCTCGCCCACGACGAATCGGACGCGGGCGACGACGGCGCCGGATGATCCGGGGCCGGAGCCGGCGCGGCGGCCGAGATGTGGAACGGAACGGCATCGGGATCCACGACCCCGTCGATGCGCATCTGTCCGGTGTGGAGATCGTCACGCTCGACGAATGTCACGGCCACCGGACCGTAGGTTTCCCAGCCCTGCTCGCCGATATGGTCCGAGAGATGGCGGGAGAAGGTCTTGACGGCCAGCGCCTCGTCCTCGGTGAACGACGCGTAATCGGACCGGGCCAGGGTGATGGTGTAGCTGTTCGACACCAACAGGTGGCCGTCGACCACTTTGAGGGAGGCCTCCGCCTGCTTGCGTAGCTGGGCCTCCACCTCGGCCGCGACCACCTTGCCGCCGAAGAGACGGGCGAACGCGTCGCCCACAGCGCCCTGCAGGGTCCGTTCGAACTTGCCGACTATGCCCACGTCGCGCCTCCTCTCTCTCCACATGTCGTGGCCTCTCGGGCACGACCGGTCGGGCCGCCCTCGGCGGCATCCGGTCGATCATAGAGGCGGAGGCCGCTCTAAGCACGCGCCAGAGTTGCGACTACTAGTTCGGTGATTCCCCGCGCGGAGCCGCGTACCAGGCCCCACCTGCTGATTAGTAGTGATCGGACAGGTCGTGTTAACGTATTCGAGCGTTACTCGGGCGAGTGGCGGAATGGCAGACGCGCTGGCTTCAGGTGCCAGTGTCCTTCGGGACGTGGGGGTTCAAGTCCCCCTTCGCCCACAGTCGAGATGTCCCGGATCAGATGATCCGGGACATTACTCATTTGCCCGGCTCGCTGTCTGGCAGGTTGGGGTTAATGGCCAAATTGTGTGTATAGCGCTGGGCGTGTCGGGGTTGGTTAGTGGCTGGTTCGGCCGCCCCAGCCTTTCTGGATTCCGTTGCCGTCTTCCCAGCTGAAGTC
>NZ_JBSHML010000031.1:0-21622 GCF_053645335.1 Dietzia sp. NPDC055340
CGACTCGCTCTAATTCTTCCGGCCAGAACGCCCGATTGGTACGGCGCCGCCAAGAAGTAACCACAGAAGACCGCCACAGAGCGATCAAGTCCACACCTCGACACCCGTATCCATCAACGCCCCCTGTTCGCTATTGCGGTGTGCGTTTGACGATCCCCTATCGCTCCTGCCTGCGGGGCAGGCCGGTCGCCCCATCGGCCCCGGTCGCGTAGATGCATACACACGTCGTGCAGCCGAGTCGCACAGAGCATGACTAGATACAACAGCACCTTTCACCAGTGCTGCCCGGACCCCTCAGTTCAAACGATGCCTGTCGTTGCTGACAGGTACGTTCACCCCATGTACTCCATGGAGCCGGAGGCCGTTACCGCTGCCGTTGCAGGTCTCGCTGCCCCCGTCGTCCGAAATGGCGCGGCCACCGGTCGGCGAGAATGGAGCTGGGACTTCTGCATAAACTACTTCTCGGCTACCGACGACCCGACTGCCGAGATGGAAAAGAGTTGTCTCCAACTCGGCTACTACCTTGCCAGCTGGGGCATGCTTCGTGGCTCATCCTGGCTCTTCAAGAACGCCCACCCCCGGCACTACACCGCGACGATCGAAACGATCGCCCGCCACTCCCCTACAGTGCGTGACCTCGACCTCTCCGATTACACCGACACCCAGGCCCGTGCAGCTCTCATCTCGGCATACGCCGACATCAGGGCCGCCCTGCTCCCGGACGGCAACGAACACGCCACCGCGGTCACGAAGGTGATGCTCGGTGTGTGGGGAAACATCCCCGCCTTTGACACTTACCTTCGAGCGGGCCTGCGCAGCATCGTCTCTCCAGCCGAGCGTGCGGCATTCAATACCGTCAACGACCGTTCCCTTGAACTGCTTAGCCGGATCTACCGGGAGAACCAAGGAGTGATTGACCAGCTCGCCACCTCGCACGGCACCGTGGTCTTCTCAGACCACGCCGCCCCTTCCCGCTCGTATACCCGGGCGAAAGTGCTCGACGCAGCCGGCTTCGCCCTCGGCGAGCAGCTCCTTGCCGGACCTGGCCGATCAGACGAGGCTCTATAGGCACCTCGCTCGACCTCAGTGCGCCACGTCTGCGGATCCGGCTTGTGCCCGCTGAAGAGCGCGGTAGAGCGTCGACCGACCCACTCCGAGCTCGCGAGCGATCGATGACGGCCCCTCCCCTGCCTCGATGCGGGTGCGGGCCTTGTCGATCTGCTCGTCCGTCAGGACTCGTTTTCGTCCCTTGTACTTGCCCTTAGCCTTGGCGATGGCAATGCCCTCGGCCTGGCGTTCACGGATGATGGCCCGCTCGAACTCCGCAAAGGCCCCAAGTAGAGAGAGCATGAGGTCGGCTCGAGGATCCTGGGCGCCGGCGGCGTAGGTGGCCCGTTCGTGGACGAACTCCACACTGGCTCCCTTGGCGGTGATCTCGCCGACGATCTGCTTGAGGTCGACCAGGGATCTGGCGAGTCGGTCCATCGAGGCGACAACCAGCTCGTCACCGTCCCGCAGGTACCTGATGCATTCAGCGAGCTTTACGCGATCGGCGCGCGAGCGAGCGGACTGCTTTTCGATATAGATCTGGTCGCACTCCCCCACCGCCTCGAGCTGACGCGCCTCGTTCTGATCCGCGGCCGACACCCGCACGTACGCCACTCGCTGTCCACGCGGACGCGAGGCCCGACGAGCCGGCTTCGGCTTCGACTCCGGTTTCCCTTCGATGATGTTTTCCGAGTCCGTCGACTCCACCCGAAAGTTCCAGCCCAGCTCGTCCCGGCGACGAAAGCGGGTCCGCACGCTCCCGCGGCTGACGATGAGCACCTCCTCGCCACCATCACCAGAACGGCTGAGCAACGTCCCGATTCGATCAGCCATGAGGAGACCCTTTCGTCCGGAATCTGTATCAATAGATCCTAGACCCCACGGGAAGGTGTTTCATAAGTGCCGAACTAGACCCTGTGACACAGCGGCGACGGTTGGCGGCATGCCGTCCCGCACGGGTGTACCCCACGGTACGAGGCCACCATCGCCGCCATATCAGGACTCGCCGGCGGCGCAGCCCGCATTAGAAATCCCGCCCGCACCGGTTGACGGCGCCTGCAACGGTCGTACCGTCACGGCATGGCCACCGAGATGTTGCACACGTACATTCAGGACCACCACGCCGGGGCGGCCGCGGGCGTCGACCTGTTCCGTCGCGTCGCCGAGAGCCATGACGACGCCCACATCCGCGAGGTGGTCTCCCGGCTCGGGGACCAGACCGAGGAGGACAAGCGGTCCCTCGAAGACCTGATGACTCTGGTTGGCACTTCGCCCTCCACCCTCAAGGAGCTGCCCGCCCGCGCGGCGGAGAAGGTCGGTCAGCTCAAGCCCAACCAGCGGCTCGCCGAGCGGTCCCCGCTGAGTGATCTGCTGGAGCTCGAGGCGCTGACGCTGGCCGTGACCGGCAAGGAACTCGGGTGGAAGTCACTGATTGACATCGCCGATCCGCGACTCCCCCGCGCCACCCTCGAGGAACTGGCCACCCGCGCCCGAGAGCAGGGCGAGCAACTGGAGAAACTCCGGCTGCGGTGCACGGACGCGCTGCACCAGGACTGAGCGGGGGCCCGGGCCACAGCTGACCGACCCGCCGCGGAACGCTCGGCGACGGCGTCGTCGTCGTCAGACCCGCGACATTAACCACCGCGGACGCCGACCGGTGGGGCCACGCCAGGTCCTCCCCTACGGTCGAGATATGAGCACCACGCGCGATATCGCACGGAATGCCAGAGCACTGACCAACGCAGAGGGCGGTTTCCCCGCGCAGGAGCAGGGGCCCCCCGGCCTGACCGGCGAGATGAGCCCGCAGCCCGACCACGGTGAGCAGAGCTACCGCGGTTCCGGACGGCTCGAGGGGCTGCGCGCGCTCATCACCGGCGGCGACTCCGGGATCGGACGGGCCACCGCCATCGCTTTCGCCCGCGAGGGTGCGGACGTGGCGATCGGCTACCTGCCGGTCGAACAGCCCGACGCCGAGGAGACCGCGGCGTGGGTGGAGAAGGCCGGTCGCAAGGCAGTTCTTCTGCCCGCCGACATCCGGAACGAGCAGGAATGCCGGCAGATGGTCCGCGACGCCGCCGCGCAACTCGGCGGCCTGGACGTGCTGGTCAACAACGCCGGCTACCAACACGCGCGCGGCGCCGGCCTCAAGACGCTGGATACCGAGAACCTCGACCGGGTCATGAAGACCAACCTCTACGCCACCTTCTGGGCCAGCCAGGAGGCCCTGGAGTTCCTCGGCGAGGGCTCCTCGATCATCAACACCACGTCCATCCAGGCCTACCAGCCGGCCCCGCCGCTGCTGGACTACGCCTCCACCAAGGCCGCCCTGAACAACCTCACCGTGAATCTCGCCAACGAGCTGGGCGAGCGGGGCATCCGCGTCAACGCGGTGGCGCCCGGTCCCATCTGGACGCCGCTGCAGCCGGCCACCCAGGACGGCGAGAAGCTCGAGAAGTTCGGCGGCGACACCCCGCTGGGGCGGGCGGGCCAGCCCGGCGAGTGCGCGGGCGCCTACGTGTTCCTCGCCTCGCCCTCCGACGCCAGCTACGTCTCCGGCACCGTGCTCGGTGTGACCGGCGGCAAGCCGATCTTCTAGCAGCCGGTGTCCACGCCGCTCGAGCAGTACGCGCTGCTGTCGGTCCTGAACACCGCCGCGCTCGTCTCCCGCGACGGCAGAATCGACTGGCTGTGTCTGCCCCGTTTCGAGTCCCCGTCCGTGTTCTCCGCCCTACTCAGCGGAGCCGAGGACGGACGGTGGTCGCTCACCGCGGTCGACGGTGAGGTGACCGGGCGCCGGTACCTCCCCGGCACGTTCGTCCTGGAGACCCGTGGCGCGCCCCGGGCGGAACGGTGCGGGTGATCGACTTCCTGCCCCGCGTCGCCGGCAGCGGCGACCTGGTGCGACGGGTGGAGTGCGACGACGGCGAGGTGGACATCGAGCACGACCTACGCATGCGCTTCGACTACGCTCGGGCCACCCCGTGGACGCGCGCTGTCGACCTGGACGGCGGCGAACGGGCCCTGCTGGCCATCGCCGGCCCGGACGGGTTGATCGTCACCGGGCCGGAGCTGCACTGGCCGGACGAGGAGGAGGACACGCGGGCCGGATGCCGGGCCGACCGGCTCGTGGGCCGGTTCTCGCTGACCGCCGGCGAGGTGCTCGACTGGGACATGTCGTGGTTCCCCTCCTACGAGGACCCGCCCCCACACCCGGACACAGACAAGGCCCTCCGATCCACCGTCGAGTTCTGGGAACGATGGTCGGAGGGCATGATCGTCACAGACTCGGTGCCCGAGCTGGTCTCGCGCCTACGTCAATACGAGGACCTGGGCGTCGACGAGATCTAACTCCACCACGTGGCCGCGGACCAGGGCCCGTTCCTCGAGCTGGCCGAGGAGGAGCTGCTTCCCGCACTACTCCGCCCCGGACCGCCGAGTTCCACGTGAAACTCGCCGCTCCGGTCAGGAGATGACTCCGGCGCGATTCACTTCGGCCTCGTACAGCGTCCGGATGGCCTGCGCGGCCTCATCGAGCGGGCTGATCCCCCGACGCGCCCGAGACACGGCCACCGCCCCTTCGAGAATGCACAGCGACTGCAGGGCGAGGCGATCCGCCGACGTCGCGGTCATCCCTCTCTCCCCCAACATCCGCGCTAACACCGACTGCCACCGCCCAAACGCCTCCCCCGCCTGCTCGGTCAGCTCGGGCAATGCCGGATCGGAGTCCACCACCACGGCGAGCACCGGACATCCCGCGCGGTAGTCGCTGGCGACCAACTGCTCGCGCCAGAGCGCGACGAACGCGTCCAGCGCGACAGCCGGATCGCCCTCCCCCGCCGCCCCGGCGAGCTCGATGATCGAGTCCGTCGCGAACTCGACCGCCTCCGACAGCAGTTGCGCGCGTCCGCGGGGAAAGTGGTGGTAGACGGACCCTCGCGGTGCACCGCTGGCCGCCAGGACCTTGTCGATGGTCGTCCCCGCCACCCCGTTTTCCCGCAACAGGACCGCGGCGGTACGGACCATCTTCTCGCGCGTCGCACCGCGACGCCCCCGCCCGGCCTCCGGCGTACTCGATCTCCCTGTGGGCATGGCCAGCATCCTACGCAATATGCTCTATGCCATAGTAGAGAGGCGACAGGGCGAACCCATCGAACGCCCCCGGGGGAACGGAGAAGGGATGTCACAGCAGGTCGGACCCATCAAGCGGGCGTTGTCCTCCGCGCGGGGGATGCAGATCGGGATGAGCCTCTGGCCGCCCTATCTCGCGGCGGGTGTCCGCGTCGAGCACATCGCCCCGGACTTCAGCCGGGCGCGCGTGCGGCTGAACCGCCGGCCGTGGAACACCAACTACGTCGGCACGGCGTTCGGCGGCTCGTTGTTCTCCATGTCCGACCCGTTCTGGATGTTCCTGCTGATGCGCCGTCTGGGGTCGGAGTACGTGGTGTGGGACGTCGCCGGCGAGATCGACTTCGTCTCCCCCGGGCGCACGGCCGTCCACGCGGAGTTCGAGGTGACCGCCGAGCAGGTCGCCGAGATCCGCGACGCGGCCGTCGGCGGCGAGAAGGTACTGCGGTGGTTCAGCACCGACCTGACCGACGACAACGGCGAGATCGTGGCGCGGGTGCGCAAACAGATCTACGTGCGTCGTAAGCGCGCTGCGTCCGCGTCGGCTCCCGGCAGCGCGGCCGTCACGGCAGCCGAGGTGCCGGCCACACGGCCCTGACGCCGACTCGGTCGGGCTCTGCCCGGGTGATTCAGGCGAACGGCGCTCCGGGGTCCGCGCCGACGCGATAAGCGCGGTGACCCCCACCATCGATAAGAGGGTTTCGACCACATCTACCCGCACGACGTGGTCGAAACCCTCTTATCGATGAGACCGGCGGGAGCTCCAGCGCCAACCGGTCGCGCCCCGCCCACAACGTCAGGCGTTCGCGCCCTGCTGCTCCTTGACGGCGGTCAGGATGTCCCCGACGCGGTCCTTGGCGTCACCGAACAGCATGTCGGTGTTGTCGCGGAAGAACAGCGGGTTCTGGACACCGGCGTAACCGGCGGCCATCGAGCGCTTGAACACGATGACGTTCGAGGCCTCCCACACGTGCAGCACGGGCATGCCGGCGATCGGGCTGCCCGGGTCCTCGGCGGCGTCCGGGTTGACCGTGTCGTTGGCGCCGATGACCAGCACGACGTCGGTGTCGGCGAAGTCGTCGTTGATCTCGTCGAGCTCGAGCACGATGTCGTACGGCACCTTGGCCTCGGCCAGCAGCACGTTCATGTGCCCGGGCAGACGACCGGCGACCGGGTGCACGGCGAAGCGCACGTCCACGCCGCGGTCCCGCAGGGTGCGGGTCAGATCGGCGACCGGGTACTGGGCCTGGGCCACCGCCATGCCGTAGCCCGGGGCGATGATCACCGAGTTGGCGTTCGCGAGCATCTCGGCCGCGCCGGCCACGTCGATCTCGGTGTGCTCGCCGTGGTCCTTACCCTCACCGGAGGAGGCCTCGATACCGAAGCCGCCCATGATGACGGAGAAGAACGAGCGGTTCATCGCCTTGCACATGATGTAGGACAGGTAGGCACCCGAGGAGCCGACGAGCGCGCCGGTCACGATCAGCAGGTCGTTGCCGAGCAGGAAGCCGGTGGCCGCGGCCGCCCAGCCGGAGTACGAGTTGAGCATCGACACCACGACGGGCATGTCGCCGCCGCCGATGGAGGCCACCAGGTGCCAGCCCAGCGCCAGGGCGAGGATGGTGACGACGACGAGCATCCACAGCGCCGGCGTGATCACGAACCACACCGTCAGCACGATGAACGCCACGATGATTCCGGCGTTGATCAGGTTCTTGCCGGGCAGGACCAGCGGCGCGGACTTCATCTTGGCCGAGAGCTTGAGGTAGGCCACGATCGAGCCGGTGAAGGTCACCGCACCGATGAACACACCGATGAACACCTCGGCGTGGTGGATGCCCAGCAGGGAGCCGGTCAGCTCACCGTGGAGCTCGGGCTCGAGGTAGCCGTTCCAGCCCACCAGCACGGCGGCCAGACCGACGAACGAATGCAGGAGAGCGATGAGCTCGGGCATCTCGGTCATCTGCACGCTCCGCGCGCGCATCAGGCCGATCCCGGCACCGACGATGACGGCGACGGCCATCAGGGCGATGCCGATCGTGGCGGGCTGGTGATCGAGGACCAGGACGACGGTGGCCACCAGGGCGATGGCCATGCCGGCGATACCGAAGGTCAGCCCGCGACGGGCGGTCTCATGCTTGGACAGGCCTGCCAGGGACAGGATGAACAGCAGCGCTGCGACGAGGTAGGCCGCGTTGGCGGCGGTCACGAGTGACATGGTCTCAGGCTCCCTTCGAGAACATGCCGAGCATGCGACGGGTCACGGCGAAACCGCCGAAGACGTTGATGGACGCGACGAGAATCGCGATGGCGGCCAGGGCCAGGCCGACGGAGTTGTCGATGCCCACCTGCAGCAGGGCGCCGACGACGATCACGCCGGAGATCGCGTTGGTGACCGACATCAGTGGGGTGTGCAACGCGTGGTGCACGTTGCCGATGACGTAGTAGCCGATCACGATCGCCAGCACGAACACCGTGATGTGCTGCGGCATATCGCCCGGGGCGATCGCGATCAGCACCAGCAGCAGCGCCATGCCGAGGCCGATCAGGCCCATCTTGGCGCCGGACGACATCTTCTTCTTCTCTTCGGGCGCCTCTGCGGGCGCCGCCGCAGCCGCGGGGGCCGGGGCTGCGCTGACCTGCACGGGCGGCGGCGGCCACATGAGCTCGCCGCCCTTGGTGACGGTGACCCCGCGCTGGACGACGTCCTCCATGTCCAGGGCCCACACGCCGTCCTTCTCCGGCGTGACGAGCTTGGTCAGGTTGACCAGGTTCGTGCCGTACAGCTGCGAGGCCTGCGCCGGCAGACGCCCCGCCAGGTCGGTGTAGCCGATGATCGTGACGCCGTTCTCGGTCACCACGACCTCGTCGGCGACACTGCCCTCGACGTTCCCGCCCTGGGCGGCGGCCATGTCGACGATGACCGATCCGCGCTTCATCGAGGCCACATCGGCGGCGGTGATCAGGCGCGGGGCGGCGCGGCCCGGTATCAGGGCCGTGGTGATGATGATGTCCACGTCCGCGGCCTGCGTGGTGTACAGATCGGCGGCAGCGCGGTCGTAGGCCTCGCTGGTGGCCTTGGCATAGCCGTCGGAGGAGACCTCTTTCTCTTCGTCCGGAACCTCGACCGGCAGGTACTCGCCGCCGATCGACTTGACCTGGTCCGCGACCTCGGGCCGCGGGTCGGTCGCACGCACGATCGCGCCGAGGCTCGAGGCCGCACCGATGGCGGCAAGGCCGGCGACACCGGCGCCCGCGACGAGGACCTTGGCCGGCGGGACCTTGCCCGCGGCGGTGACCTGGCCGGTGAAGAAACGGCCGAAGTGGTGAGCTGCCTCGATCACCGCGCGATAGCCGGCGATGTTGGCCATCGACGACAGCACGTCCATCGACTGGGCACGCGAGATACGCGGCACCGCGTCCATGGCCAGCGCGGTCACGCCACGCTCGGTCAGCAGGGTGAGCAGACGCTCGTTCTGCGCGGGGGCCAGAAGGCTCACCAGCGTCGCGCCGGAACGAAGTCGTCCGACCTCGGCCTCGGTGGGGACGGCGACCTTCATCACGACATCGCTCGACCAGGCCGTGTCACCGTCGACCAACTCCGCACCGGACTCGGTGTAAGACGCGTCGGCGAACTCGGCGCGCGTGCCGGCACCGGACTCCACGACGACCCGGTACCCCAGGCCGATCAGCTTGGCCACGGTCGCGGGGGTGGCCGCGACGCGGTTCTCCGCAGGGTTGACCTCCGCGACCACACCGATCACCGAGGGTGCCTCCGCGGCATCCCGGACGTCAGTGTCCGGGGTCATATCTGGGATCTCTTCAAGGCTCGAGGCCATTAGGGTTTCCTTTGACAGCGTTGTGAACGAGCCGGTGCTGCGCACCGGCTCCGACGTTCATCTCTGCGAGACGTATCTATTTGTCTCTCGGATCCCGAGACGTGCTCGGGCCCGAGCGCTCCAGTCAACGATCGACCGATCGGAGCTCACGAGGCGGTGCAGGGCAAAAGGGTGGCCCGTACCTCGTCCGCCGTGGCGGCGTCTCCCCCGGGAGCAGACGGGGGTGCCGCCTTGACTGCCGGGAGAACTTCCGGCTGAGCCTACGGGACATCGTCGCACCGATTCGACCCGGTACAGCCCGGCCGGGCCATTCTGTGAGACATCCCACAGGAACGTGAGGGGGTCCTCAGCTCAGCAGCGACCCGTCGATCTCGTCCCACGAGTTCACGCCGCTCAGTGACAGCGTCAGGTCGATCTCGGCGAGCAGGTTGTCGAGGACCTCACCGACTCCGCGCCGTCCCGCGATGGCGAGTCCGTAGAGGTGTGGTCGGCCCAGGGTGACGGCGTCGGCGCCGCAGGCCATCGCCTTGATGACGTCCGCGCCACCGCGAATGCCCGAGTCGAGCAGAACGGTGGGCTCGGAACCGACCGCCTCGCGGGTCCGGACGAGCGCGTCGAGGGTGCCGATGGACCCGTCGACCTGCCGTCCGCCGTGATTGGAGACCATGACGGCGTCGACGCCGTTATCGAACGCTCGCTGCGCGTCGTCCGGGTGCAGGACGCCCTTGAGCACGATCGGCAGCCGCGTCCGCTCGCGCAACGTGGCGAGGTGATCCCAGCTGAGCGCGGGATTGGAGAACGTGTCGAGGAAGGTTTGGACCGCGGCGCGGGTCTCGGGGGCGCGGAGGTTGTCGAGGAGCCGGCCCGGGTGGTTGCGCGCCATCTCCAGCATCGTCCGCACTGCCTGCGGCGTCACCGTCACCGGTTCGTCCTCCACGTTGGCGGCCACCCGCTCGGCGACGAGCTCGGCGAACCGCGGATCCGAGGTGTACTGGGCGATGCCGACCCCACGGGTGAACGGCAGCGAGCCCAGGTCGAGGTCCCACGGCCGCCATCCGAGCAGCGTCGTATCCAGCGTCACCACCAGAGCGTCGGCATCGATCGCCTCCGCGCGGGCGATGAAGCTGTCGACCAGCGCCTCGTCCTTGCTCCAGTACAGCTGGAACCACCGGGGGGCAGAACCCGTACGGGACGCAGAATCCATTGCGGCCGCGGTCGCCTCCATCGGGGAGGAGCCCTGCGAGGACAGGATGTAGGGCAGACCTCGCTCCGCGGCCGCCGCTCCTACATCGAGGTCGGCGTCGCGGGTGATGAGCCCGGCCGCGCCGATCGGGGCGACCAGGACCGGGGCGGGCAGCCGTCGGCCGAACAGTTCCACCGAGAGGTCGCGCTCGGAGGTGTCCCGCAGCATTCGAGGCACGATCCGGCGTCGGTCGAACGCCTCGCGGTTGGCATCCATCGTGGCACCCGAGCCCGCGCCGCCGTAGATATACGCCCACGCCCGGCGGCCTCCCGGGCGCCGCAGCAGCGCGCGCCTCGCCGCAGCTTCCAGGCGGGCCGCCTCGGTCGGCACCTTCGGCGTGATCCCGGAGATCCCCGCTCGGTAGATGACGTTCTGGCGGGCGCGGCCGAGCGGGTTCGAGGGTGCGGGCATGGGCGTCACGCTACCGCCGCCGGCGGGACCGGATGACGAAAGCGGCCCGCCTCCTGCTGGAGACGGGCCGCCTACTGTTCGGGCGATGCTCGCTGGCCGGTCAGTTCCCTCCGAACATACCGGTGAGGCTGCTCAGGCCTTCTTCGCCGAGCGCGTCCGTGACACTGCCGAGGTCGAGCGAGCCGATCATGATCGGGTCCGGCTCCGGCGGGCCGGGCTCGTCGATGATGATCTCCGAGGTCGTCACCGTGACCACCGTGGCGGAGGACGTCTCGGACGGGGCGATCACCTCGTCGCTGCCCGAGGCGCCGGAATAATCGGCGGTCATGCGGTACTCACCCCGCTCGGCGAACCGGTGCGTGAATACCGCGGTCGCCTCGCCAGTTTCCGGGTCGATCGTGACCGGTGCCGAGCCGATCGCCTCGCCGTCCGAGAAGAACCACACCGAGCCGAGGTCGTCGGTGCCGGCGTCGGTGAGCTCGCGGCCGTCGAGCCGGGACACGGTCGCGGTGATGGTGACCTCGTCGCCTGCGGTCGCCTCGGTCTGCAGCTCGATGGTGGTGCCGGAGTCGACCTCGGGCAGCGACTCCACCGTGAGGCTGGCCGAAGCAGAGGTCACCGGCAGGTAGTACATGCCGTCGATCAGTGCACCCTCGAAGACCGCCTCGATCGTCTTGTCGCCAGGGGTGGTGAAGACGTGGTCGGCGAGGGTCGCCGAGCCGTCGTCGTCGGTGGTGACGGTGCCGATGTCGCGGCCGTTGGCGCGGATGATCACCTCGGCGCCCGCGGGCAGCGGTTCACCACCGGCGGTCATGCTGGCGGTCACGTCCACCGCGCGCCCGACCAGAACGGAGGCCGGATCGACGGCCACGGTCACCTCGGGGGTCGTCTCGGCGGCCAGCGTCACGTCGACCGGGTCGGACTCGGCCCCGCGGTAGATGGTGTCGTAGGTCTCCGACTCGAGGAGCCGCGCGGTGTAGCGGTAGACGGTCGCCTCCGCGACGTCCGCGTTGAGATGGTCTGTGAAAGTCCCCGCGACGCCGTTGACGGCGATGGTGTCGACGACGACGCCGTCGCGCAGGATCTCGACCTTGGTCCCCTCCGGCAGATCCGTTCCGCTGCTGGTGTCGACGGCCACGTCGAGGGTGACCGGCAACTGCCCGTTCTCAACGAGCCCGCGGGTGGCGGTCAGGCCGACTGTGCTGGTGACCTCCGACTTTGGCTCGGGATCGATCCGCACCGTCGTGGTGGACGCGGAGGCCGCGAACCGGGGCGAGTCGCCAAGGTACCTCGCGGTCACCCGCTGGGTGACGGGGTCGCGATTGTCGAGCAACGGGACGGTGTGCTCGATACTTGCGCGGCCGTTGGCGTCGACCGGAATGCGGCCGATCGCGGTGCCGTCTACAAGGAACTCAATCTGGCCGGCGACGACCTTGTTCGCCCCGGCCGTGGCCGCCACCGATGCGGTGAGCGTGGTCTTACCACCTTCTTCGACGGTGGTCGGGTCGGCGGTCACCGTGGTGTTCGTACCGACTGCGTTCAGCTTGAAGCTGACGACGTTCTCGACGGTGGGGTACCACTTCGCGATCGTCTCGAGTTCGGCCTTGACGCCGAAGCTGAACGTGTCGCCGCCCTTGGCGTTCGCCGGGATGTTGAATGAGAGCCACCCGGATCGGGTCGAACCCTTGCCAACCGGGCTCGTGACACCGCCGCCCTCGCCGCCGAAGTAGTTGGCTCCCTGACCATGGTTACCGACGTTGCCCATGGTTCCGCCGCTCGACTTATATGTGAAACCGTTCGGGACGGTGAAGCCGTAGTTGCGGAGGACTCGGGCATCACTTCCCGGGATACAGACGCCCCAAGCACAGGACTGGGTCCCATGATTGTTTGTGGCCGCGAGGTCGAGCCTAACGTGGCCGCCAGGTCGGAGATCGCTTTGCGATGAGTTGATGGTGGCCTTGAAGTCGAAGTCACCAATCTTGACGGTTTTGGTGGTCTGAGCCTGGGCGACGGGGGCGAGCCCCACCATGAGGGCCAGGGCCGCGAGGGCAACGAGCAGTTTACGAAGCATGATTGTTGAGTCCTTTTCCTGTCCGTCAGCCGCCGAGCGAGCCGGTGAGGCTGCCCGCGTCGAGGGAGCCGGCGCCGCCGCCGGTCAGGGATCCAAGATCCAGCGAGCCGCCGCCGCCCGGGCCCACGACGACGCCGCCGTCGTCGTTGCCTTCGCCCGTCACGGTGACGGTTATGCCACCGACAGCACGCTCGGTTCCGTCCGCGGAGTGGTAGGTGAACTGGAGGAACTTGGACTGCGGGTAGCCGCTGGTCCAGGTGATGTCCACGTCGGCGACCCCGCGGGTGACCGGGATGCGCACGGGCTCACTGTCAGAGCCCAAGACCGGCTCGCCGTTGTTAGTAATCGTGAGGTAGCCGTTGAGCGAATCGGCCGACGTCAGCTCGTCCTGCGGCGCGACCGTCACTCGAAACGCTGCGGCGCGCCCCGCTTCCACTGCGTCCTCAGGCCCGGTCACGGTGAGTTCGAGGGCGTCCTCGTCAACAGCTCCCGCCGCCACGCTGATGGTGTGCTCCGAACTGTGCGGGCGGTGCACTCGGGGATCAGCAGGCGTGAAGTCCACCGTCACCCGGCGGTCCGTGGCGACGGCCGGGGGGAAGGTCAGGTCGAGAACTCCCTCGCCGTCGACGATCGCCACATCGGTGGCCACGACGCGGCCGTCGATGCGGACGTCCGCGGTGCCCTCGGCGCCCGCCGGGGAGACGACGATCCGGTACGGCGTGGCCGCCCCGGGCCGGGTCTGCGTTGGCCCGACCAGCTGTGAATCAGTGGCGGCAGCGTCGATGATCTGCAAAGTTCCGGAGTCCTCGGCGCGGTTCTGCTCCGACCCGGTCGGGTGGAAGGTCGCCGAGACCGGCACGTCGCCGGCCCGGCCGAAGCTGAACTCGGCGGCGGCGCGGCCGTCCACCACGTCGACAACCTGGGTCTGCGAGCCGGCTATGAACTCGACCCGGCCCTGGGGGTTCTCCGTGCCCTCAGCCGGGTTGACGACTGCCTCCAGCGTCACCGGCTCGGCGACGTAACCGGGGGCGTCGAGTCCGTTGAGGATCAGCGTGGTGTCGGTGCTCTCCTCCACCAGGATCGAGGCCGACGCCGTGGCCGATGCGTACGGCGAGGTGGCCGACGGCGTGAACACCGCCTCGACCTCCGTGCTACCGACCTCGGTGAACGTGATGCTGGTCGAGGCCCGGCCATCGCGGACGTCCACCGCCCGCTCCTGACCGCCACCACGGAAGACGACCGTGCCGCGAGCGTCATCCGGGAGGGTGGCGGAGATCGCCGTGCGGGTGTTGGCGTTGGTGGTCCCCGGCACGGAGAGCGACATTTCGGTAGCCAGCCGTTCGACCGTGATCGGAAGTTCGGACACCGCAGTCGCATACCGGGGGTCAGACGGGGTGAAGATCGCCCGGAGCGGGCCGGCGGGCTGCTCGGTGAACGTGAGCTGGGCCCGCGCCTCACCGGTGCCGGTGTTCACGGGGACCGTCATGCGCTGGGCCCCGCTGACAAAGGCGACCTCTCCGGCGAGACGGGGGTCGACGGTTGCCACGAACTCGGCCGGGGTGCGCAAGTAGACATTCTCCGGGCCCGTGATCGTGGACGACGTGGGCAGACCCACGATCTCGATCGTCTTCATCGAAGCTGCGCCCTGGTCGATGGGCGCGGTCGAAGAACCACGGGGGCTGCAGTAACCGGGGACCCACTGGTCACCTACGAGGGGGACGTTGACCCCTGCAGACGCGAGCAGCGTCAGGAAGCTCGCCGGGTTTGCGCCGTACCCGGCCGCCTGTCCCTGGGTACGGACTCCTATGTTCGCATTCCCGGCACGCTCAGCCTCGAAAGTCAGAGTGACGCGGGGGAACTCGAAATCCAGAGAGTTTGCGCCGGCGAGATTCATCCCCAGACCCTGGTGGTTGCTCTGCGAGACGTTCCCGCCGTTACCAATGGTGTGGTGGCCCTTGTTCGTCAGCCGGAGAACGTTCCCGTTCGCGTCGGGTGCGCCGGACTCATTCACAGTGATGACCTGCGCATCGCTGATCGGGATGTTCCCGCCGCTGAAGCTGGATTTGACCAGCTTCGTACCCGCCGGCCGCTGCAGGTCGAGCTTGAGTCTCGATGCCTCCTTGAGACTGATGATGTCCGGCAGATTCTCGAGTGACACGTTGATCGGGTCGATCTCAAAGGTGACGTCGAAGGTGTCCCCTACGTCCACAGCCTCCGGGGCGGTCACATGGATCCGCACCGGATTCTGTGGGGTGATGTCCATCGGCCCGCCCGCGCCGAATGCGCTGGGCGCGGCGATGTAGCAGGTGGTGTCGAACGAGGTGGTTGACCGGGTCGTCTGAGCGGAGGCCACCGACGGGACCGTGGCTACGCCGAGAGTGACGACGGCGGCGGAAAACCACGCGAGTACGCGGCGCATGAATTCCTCGAATGCTCGGAGGGTGCGCCCGGAGGGGCTGGGCGCTTGTCGAGTTGCTACGCAAACTATATAGGCGATTCTCAGTCATGCAAGAGAGCTGAGGTTCTTTTTCGGGCCACGCGAGCAGCGATCACTCGCCGTTCTCGCGGGGTTGACCTGCTCTTCGAGCGCCGTCACCCGCCAGTCCATCGGCCTGTCTCGCTGGCGGTTTCGGTGTACGGAGCACAGTCTGCTCGCCCAAGACCGTTTCCCGTGCCGCAAAGTGAACCGCGCCCCCGGCCGTCTCGTCGATCAGTGACCCGGCAACAAAATGGCACTTTACTTAAATCTCAGTTTCATTACTATGGGCGTCAGTTCCCCTCGACCCACCGTCGACTTCCTACCCCGAAAACACACTTTCGGCACGCGTCCGGATCCGTCAAGGATCTACCCCGCAACCCCTGAGGGAGTTCCCCAATGCCAGTCGACGCCCGCCCAGCCCGCTCGCGCACCGCGGCGCCGACTTCACGATCAGCGCGCGTCGCGGTCGCCATACTCTCGGCGCTGGCGTTAGTGATAGGTCTCGCGCCTGCTGCGAATGCGCAGAGTGGCTCGACCCGGATCGGGGACTTCACCTTCAACGCCGTCGTAACCACGGGACAGAGTGACCTCCGGCCGAGCGGTCACGTCCGCCTCGACCTCACGGCAAAAAACACACATGGCGCCGGAGCCTGGCTTGCAAGTAACCGCGTCCTCAACACCTATGGGTTCACAGTGCCATCGGGATATTCCCTGCGCAGCAGCGGTGGAAACGATATGGCGAACGTGGGTACGCACGGCCAGACTAGATACTTCGGCGGAAACCCGGGGAGTTTCCTCAATCGAACTGTGCCAAAGGACGACTCCCGCACCGGCTGGCTCTCGTTCAACATCCCCGCGAATGCTCAAGGTGGGAGCGTTCATCAGTTCGGGGTCCGCGCGCATCTCGAGACCAACGGCGATTGGTTCCCCACCGCCAGCAACGTCGTCAGCTTTACGCTCCCTCGGGTCGGCACCAGCACCGACCTGACCGTCAGCCCACGACGGTCCGCGTTGGCGAAGAAACGACTCTGACCGCTACCGTCTCGTCCACTGCAGGCAGCAATACACCAACCGGGCGCGTGAACTTTTCCGTGGGTGGCCAGAACCTGTCCGCCAACGTCTCTAACGGTGTCGCGACCGCCACCACGACATTCGATACCGCTGGCACCTTCCCGGTGAACGCTTCATTCAGTCCGACCACCACCGCTAGGTGGCAGAACTCATCCGACAGCGGCACCGTCCGGGTGGAAACCGAAGCCACACAGACCAACCTGGCGCTCGATCCGGTCGAGGTGCTGACCGGCGGCACCGTTCAGGCCTCGGCGAGCGTGAACCCGGCCGGCGCGGCGGGCGAGATCGAGTTCTCCGCCGGCGGCGAGCCCGTCCGCGTTCCCGTGGGCGCCGACGGCTCAGCATCCGTAGAGCTTCCGGCCGATACGACGGGCGAGATGACGGTCACCGCGACCTTCATCCCGGCCGACCCGCAGCGATACACCAGCAGCTCGGACAGCCAGACCGTCGACGTGTACGAACAGACCTCGACCTCCACTGAAGTCACCGTCGACGCGGATCCTGTCCAGGCCGGCCAGGAAACGACGCTGACCGCGGCCATCATTCCGGAGACCGCAGCTGGCGAGGTCACGTTCACCATCGACGGGCAGACCTACCCCGCGACCGTCTCAGGCGGCACCGCCACGCTCGAGCACACCTTCCTCGCAGCGGGAGAGCACGTCGTCGTCGCCGACTTCACCCCCACCAACACCGACCGCTACACGCCCAGCACCGGCCAGGCCACGGTCAACGTCGAGGCCGAAGCCACCCACACCGCGCTGACCCTCGACCCGACCGAGGTCATCGAGGGCGACACCGTCCGAGCGTCCGCACGCGTCACGCCCGCGGGCGCGGAGGGCGAGATCGAGTTCGTCGCAGGCGAGAGCACTGTCCGCGCCCCCGTGGGTACCGACGGCATTGCCACCACCGATCTCGAGGCGGCCACCGCCGGTGAGATGACGGTCATCGCCACCTTCATCCCCACCGATCCGGGCCGCTACAGCGGCAGCTCGGATAGCCAGACCGTCACCGTGCTCGAGCAGATCGACACGTCGACCTCGCTCACCGTCGACGCTGACCCGGCCCGGGTCGACGAGCCGACAACGCTGACCGCCACCATCACCCCGACCGGCACGGCCGGCACCGTCACCTTCACCATCGACGGGCAGACCTACCCCGCGGCCGTCTCCGGCGGCACCGCCACGCTCGAGCACACCTTCCTCGCAGCAGGCGAGCACGTCGTCGTCGCCGACTTCATCCCCGCCGACGCCGACCGCTACCTCCCCAGCTCCAACCAGGTGACAGTGAACGTCGAGAGTGAAGCCACGCAGACCGCGCTGACCCTTGACCCAGTCGAGGTCACCGCGGGCGGCGAGATCAGTGCCACCGCGCAGATCACCCCGGCCGACGCCGACGGACAGGTCCGCTTCGACTACGGCGAGCAGACCCAGACCGAGCCGGTCACGGCGGGCGAGGCCACCGCCACCTTCACCGCAAAATCCGCCGGGACGGGCACCGTCACCGCCACGTTCCTCCCAGCCAACCCGGACCGCTACACCGGCAGCAGCGACACCCAGGCCGTCGATATCACCGCCGAGGCCACGGGCACCGCCCTCTCGCTCGACCCGCTCGAGGTCACCGCCGGCGGAACCGTCCTGGCATCGGCCACGGTCACCCCGGCAGGCGCGGGGGGCACCATCGAGTTCACCGCCGGGGAGGACACCGTGAGCGTGCCCGTCGGCGCGGACGGCACCGCCTCCGCCGAACTCCCCGCCGAGTCGGCCGGGACGCTCACGGTCACCGCGACGTTCGTCCCGGCGAACCTCGAGCGGTACACCGAGAGCACCGACAGCCAGTCGGTCAACGTGCGGGCCGAGGCCACCCGGACGGCGGTCACCGTCGACACCGACCCGGCACGGCCGGGCGACGAGACCACCCTCACCGCGACCGTCACCCCCGCCGACGCGGCCGGCACCGTCACGTTCACGATCGACGGGCAGACGTACCCGACGCAGGTCACCGACGGCGTGGCCACCCTCGACCACACCTTCGCCACCGCCGGCGACCACGTCGTGGACGCCACCTTCGCACCCACCGACACCGGCCGCTACTCCGGCAGCACCGGCCAGAAGACCGTGCGCGTCGAGGCCGAGACCACGCAGACCGCGCTGAGCCTCGACCCGGTGCAGGTCACCGCCGGTGGGGAGGTGACCGCCACCGCGCGAATCACGCCCGCCGGCGCCGAGGGGCAGGTGCGCTTCGACTTTGCTGATCAGAACCATCCCGACCAGAGCAAGCCCGTCCAGAGCCAGACGGTCGACGTGACCGACGGGCAGGCCGTCGCCACGTTCACCGCTCAGGCCGCCGGGGCCGGCGTCGTCACCGCCACGTTCATCCCGGCCGACCCGCAGCGGTACAGCGACAGCCGCGACGTCGATGTCGAGGTCGAGTCGACGCAGGTCGAGGTCAACGTTGGTGCCGATCCGCCGCGGGTCGGCGAGGAGACCACCCTCACCGCGGCCGTCACCCCCGTCGGCGCAGCCGGGACCGTCACGTTCAGATTCGACGACGACAACGCTGACGACGGCCTCAGCGGCGACGAGACCGGCAACAGCGGACGCGAGTTCACCGTGGACGTGATCGACGGCTCGGCCACGCTCACGCACACTTTCCCGGCGGCAGGAGACGTCGTCGTCGTCGCCACCTTCTCCCCCACCGACACCGACCGGTACGCACCCGGCGCCGGCCGGACCACCGTCACCGTGGAGGGCGCGGCCGTGGCCGAGGACACCAGCGTGTCCCTCGATGCCCCGGACGCGGAGGCCGGCGAGGAGATCACCCTCACCGCCGAGGTGACGCCGGCCGACGCCGAGGGCGCCATCCGTTTCACCATCGACGGCGAGGACCACCTCGTCCCGCTGGTCGACGGCGTGGCCACCCTGACCCACGTCGCCGGTGAGCGCGGCAGCTACACGGTCCGCGCCCAGTTCGTCCCGGCGGACCCCGACGCCCACTCCCCGAGCGAGGCGACTGAGATCCTCACCGTGGTCGACGACAGCGGCACCGGCCCGGACCCCGGCGCCAACGACCCGACCACCGGCTCACTCACGTTTGTCGGGCTGGTCGCCTCGCTCGCGATCGGCGTCGGCAGCTCGGGATCCCTCGGATCGCTGGGCAGCTGACCGCTGGCCGATCCGCGCGATCACCCCACACACGACGGTCCGTCGACCGACGGACCGCGACCGCCCCTCAACAGGAGTTCCCTCATGACCCTTACCCGGACCGCCACCCGCGTCGCCGCGGCCCTCGCCGCTTCGGCAGCGCTCACAGTCGGCGCCGCCGGCGCCGCGTCGGCCGCGACCGTCAGCAACACCCTCGACGGTAACTCGGTGTCTGTCACCTTCAAGGTCGGGCTCACCGACCTCGCCACCCCCGTCGACGGCTGTGTGGCTGTGGTGGCCGAGCGCGGCCAGGCCGACGGTGTCATCGACCGCATCAAGAACCTCGTCGATCTGGAGAACATCTCGGACGTGCTCTCCGGCGAGCGGACCACCGTTCTCCGCGCCGACAACGGCTCGCCTGTCGCCCTGCCCGTACTGACCCGCCCGGTGACGCTCTCGGCCGACGACATCGCCGACGGCGTGCATTCGCTGGTCACTTACTGCGCCACCGACACCGTCCCCGTCATGCGCACGATCGTCGTGGGTGACGCCCAGAACACCGTGGGCAGCATCGTCAGCGACGGGCCGGCCCTCATCTCCTCCGGGATGAACTTCTTCTGACGCCGGGCCCCCGCGGCCCCCTCCCGTGAGCTGCGACCCGCTCGCGGGAGGGGCCGGCTTGTTTCTGGCGAAGATCGGCCCGGCCACGGTCGCCCGCCAGCACGATGACACCTACCGTGTGACGTACGGCACGCACTGTGCGGGAACGGACGACGAAAGGTGGCCGATCGCCATGGTCAAGCGTCAGGTACCGAAGCCGAGCGAGATCTTCGAACTCATGCAGTTCCGCAAGCCGAGTCTGGACTTCCGGGCCAACCGCCTGTCCAAGGCGCAGTCGATCCCGGATCTCCGCGCGATCGCCAAGCGGCGCACCCCCGCCGCGGCGTTCGACTACACCGACGGATCGGCGGACCGGGAGATCTCCCTCACCCGCGCGCGGAAGGCGTTCGAGGACGTCGAACTCCACCCGGGCGTGCTCACCGACGTCTCGGACCTCGACACCGCCACGACGATACTCGGGGGCCCGTCCGCTCTGCCGTTCGGCATCGCGCCGATCGGGTTCACCCGGCTCATGCAGACCGAGGGCGAGATCGCCGGCGCCGGGGCCGCGGCCGCCGCCGGGATTCCGTTCTCCCTGTCCACCCTGGGGACCACGTCGATCGAGGACGTCCGCGCCACCGCGCCGGACGGTCGCCTCTGGTACCAGCTGTACGTGATGAAGGACCGCGACATCTCCTACGGCCTGGTCGACCGCGCGGCCGCGGCCGGATTCGACACCCTGCTCTTCACCGTCGACACCCCGATCGCCGGCAACCGCATGCGGGACGCCCGCAACGGGTTCTCCATCCCGCCGCAGCTCACGGCCAAGACGATCTTCGACGCCATCCCGCGGCCCTGGTGGTGGTGGGACTTCCTCACCACGCCGAAATTGGAGTTCGCCTCGCTCACGACCACCGGCGGCACGGTCGGTCAGCTGCTCGACAGCGCGATGGACCCGTCGATCGACTTCGACGACCTCGCCGAGATCCGCGGGATGTGGCCCGGGAAGCTCGCGATCAAGGGTGTCCAGAACGTCGAGGACGCCCGCAAGCTCGTGGACCTGGGTGCGGACGCCATCATCCTGTCCAACCACGGTGGCCGCCAGCTCGACACCGCGCCGGTGCCGTTCCACCTGCTCCCGGAGGTCAGGAAGGCGGTCGGGGACGACGTGGACATCATCATCGACACCGGCATCATGCACGGCGCCGACATCGTCGCCGCCATCGCGATGGGCGCTTCGTTCACCCTCGTCGGCAGGGCCTACCTCTACGGCCTCATGGCCGGGGGCCGCGAGGGCGTGGACCGGGCGATCGAGATTCTGTCTTCCGAGGTCCGGCGCACTATGAAGCTGCTGCAGGTGGGGTCCGTGGAGGAGCTCGAGCCGCGGCACGTCACCCAGCTGCGCTCACTCGTGCCGATCGAGCACGGCGTGCAGAAACCGGTGTAGCGACGGCACCCCAGGAGTGACGGCGGGTTAAAGGCCAGAATGTGTGTATGGATGCCCGGATTTAGTGGGTGTGGCCTGCGGTGATGGTGGGTTGAACATGCTCTGAAAGCATGTTCGGTGTCGGTTACTCGGAATTCCCCGCCGTGTGG
>NZ_JBSHML010000032.1:0-13434 GCF_053645335.1 Dietzia sp. NPDC055340
GGGGGGGACCACGGTGCGCGTGCCCGGAGGGGGGGCGCGCCCTACGCCGCGCGCCCCCCACCTCGGCTGGGTGCGGGGCTCGCGGGGCTCAGCGCGTCAGCGAGCTGACGAGAGAATCGATCAGGAGCCGGAGCTGCTCGATCCGGTGCCGTTGTCGGTGGGCGCGGCGGGGCCGCCGATGCCGGTGCTGCCGGAGGCGCTGCCGGCGAAGGCCTCCATCGGGTTGCCGACCACGGCCGGGAACAGGTGGGGCTCCATCGGGCCGGCATGGCCCATGCAGATCACGGCGAGTGCGTAGATGTTCGACGGCACGTTCTGGGCGGACAGCCAGCCGTCCTGGCCGGGAATCGTCATCGGGAGCTGGAAGATCCCGGGGATCCCGGGGCCGTTGAGAGCAATGACGTCCGGGTTGTTGCCGAGTGCCGCGATGATGGGCATGAGGTTGCCGCCACCGGCGACGGCGGCGCCGGCGATATCGGCCGCGGCGTACGGCGGGACGAGCATGCCCATGCAGGTCTGGTTGGGCAGCGGGGCGGTGACGTGCACGTTCACCGTGTTGCCCGCGATGTGGACGAACGGCGTCGCGGCGTTGGCGGCGCCGGCGCCGGCGACCGAAATGCCTGCGGCGGCGGTGGCGGCGACAGCGAAGCCCGCGGCTGCCTTCTTCAGGTTGGTCATGGGAAGCTCCTTAAAGGGTGCCTTGAAAACAGTGGTCTCCCTCACTGAGTCGCTCAGCGGACTGTAAGTGTTACATCAGCGGAGGCTCCGTATCGGCAGATTGACCGATCGCCCTTCTCGACCCACACGACAACGCCCGGCCCGCAGAAGCGGACCGGGCGTCTCAGTCTCAGTTAGAGAGCAGTGGGTCTGGCCGTCACTCGCCGCCGACTGCGGAGGACAGGATGGCGCCGAGGCCGCTCTCGTCGCCGCCCTGCAGGAGCGAGGACGCGGTGTCGAGCAGGCCGTCCGAGCTCAGCCCGCTGATGATGTCGAGCGGGTTGCCAACCGTGACGAGGTCGGTGCCCGGCTCGGACAGGTCGGACAGGCAGACAGAGACCAGCATGTACGCACCGCTGGGTACGTCTGTCGCCGTCACGGTGCGGGTCGTGGCGTCCTCGCCGAGGCGGACCGCGGCCGCGTTGCCGTTCTTCAATACGGTCACGCCCTGGATCGCGTCGATCGTCTCGAACGCGTTCCCGAGGTCGCCGCCCCCGAGCTTGGAGAGAATCTCGGCCAATGCGTTCGGCGGGATGAGGGCAGCACCGCAGGTGTCGGTGGTGTCGGTCGTCTCGAGCGTGAACTCGACGGAGACGGTGTTGCCGTCGACATCGTGGTCGAAGGTCGTTGCCGAGGCGACGCCGGCGCCGGCGAGGGCGAGTCCGGACGCGGCGGCGAGGACGCCGAGGCTACGAAGGGCGGTACGGGACTTCGACATGAAGGGCTCCGATCGGAGATGAGGGGGAGGGGATGCGCGAATGGAGGCCAGATCTGGCCGGCGCTCTTTCGCTAATCAATCTTAACCGGACTCTCAGCACTCTGAAAAGGGTTCGCGGCCAAGAAGGCTCGACGGGGGGTGGTCGGCGGCGCGCCAAATACCTGTGGATACGACGACGCCCAGCCGGTCCGACCGGCTGGGCGTGATCGACGTGCAAGGAAGAGTTACTCGGCGTCGCCCGTAGCGGACGACAGGGTTCCGAGGAGGTCGCCCCCCTCGCCGCCGCCGATGGCAGACGACAGGATGCCGCCCAGGCCGCTATCGTCGTCGCCCTGGAGGAGGGCCGAACCGGTCTCGAGGATGCCGTCTGAGCTCATCGTGTTGAGCGCGTCGACGGGGTTGCCCACGAGCATGGGCTCGATGTTGGGTGCGAAATCCTCGTCGAGAAGGTCGGACCCGCAGATGGTGATGAGCATGTACAGGTTGGAGGGAACGTCCTCGGCGGAGACGGTGCCCGACGGGTTCAAGACTGGAGCCAGCGCGACCACGGGAGAAATCCCGTCCTTCAGCGCGATGACCCCGTCCGTGGCGTCGAGGGCCGAGAAGATCGCAGGGATCGCGGTCGCGGGATTGCCGTTGGCGATCTCGCCGATAGTCCCGGCCAGCCCGGCGATCGCGGTGGGCGGAACGAGAGCGGCACCGCAGGCGTCCCCGTCGAGCAATCCGCCATCGAGCTCGAACGTCACGCTGACGTCATTGCCGTCGACTGTGTTCTCGGAGGTCGTGGCCATCGCGGCGCCTGCTCCGGCGACGGTGAGGGCGGTGGCGGCGCCGAGCACGGCAGCCGAACGGGCGAAGGTACGGGTGACAGGCAAGGGGGTCCTCCGGGAGGTGGCAGGCGAGAGGGTCCCCGCCGCTGACGATAAGGCGATGCTCACGCTACCTGAGGTTTCAATGAATGACTCCCGATGCGCTTCATCTCCGTGCGCCGGCCCGGGAGGACGGTGGCAAGACAAAAGGGT
Organism: Dietzia sp. NPDC055340; assembly: GCF_053645335.1. Taxonomy (NCBI): domain Bacteria; kingdom Bacillati; phylum Actinomycetota; class Actinomycetes; order Mycobacteriales; family Dietziaceae; genus Dietzia; species Dietzia sp. NPDC055340. The sequence goes on from NZ_JBSHML010000032.1 coordinate 2,458, forward strand.
GCGCGCCCAAAATGGTTCATTCTGGGCGCGCACCCTCGTCGTTAGCGCGCGATCCGGGCGCGTAGGTCCCCAGCGCGCAGCGGTGCGCCGGGCTGGCTCAGCCCAGGTCGCGCAGCGCACCCAGGCGACCGTGCGCCTGCGTCATGATGCGCTGGATGAGCTCGTCACAGCTGGGCAGGTCCTCGATCATGCCGACCACCTGCCCGGAGGCCAGCACGCCGGCCTCGGTGTTGCCCTCGACCAGCCCGGCCTTGAGCAGCATCGGCGTGTTGGCGGCCATGACGATCTGCTGCCACGTGCGCTCGGACGACTTCTTCATGTTGAGGCCGTCCTTGGCCAGCTGCTGCCACTTCATGCCGGTCATGGCCTTGAACTTGTTGGCGTTCTGCACGGCCGCGACCATGCCCTTGACGGGGCTGCCGGACTCGAGTGCGTTGACCAGCCCGGTGCGCAGCACGCGGTGCGGCATGCCGTCGACGCGGGTCGAGACGACCGTGTCCTGCAGGCCCCGCTCGAGGTACTGCTGCTTGACCGCGTCCGGCACCTGCGAGTCGCTGGTGAGCAGGAAGCGCGTGCCCATCGCGACGCCCGCGGCGCCGTAGGACAGCGCCGCGACCAGGCCGCGGCCGTCGAAGAAGCCGCCGCCCGCGACCACGGGGATCGACGTGTTGCCGGCCCCGCCCAGGGCGTCGATGACGCTGGGGAGGAGCAGCGTGGTGGCGACCTGACCGGTGTGACCACCGCCCTCACCGCCCTGCACGATCACCGCGTCCGCGCCCCAGGACGCGACCTTGACGGCGTGCTTCGCGGCACCGATCGAGGGGACGACGACGAGGCCGTTCTCCTTCAAACGGGCGATCAACTCGGGCTTCGGTGCGAGCGCGAACGACGCGACCTTCACCCCGTGGCGGATCATCAGCTCGCACCGCTCGGCGGCGTCCTCGGCATCGGCCCGGAGGTTGACACCGAAGGGCTTCGAGGTGAGTTCCTTGGTCCGGATGATGGCGGCCTCGAGCTCCGAGTACGTCATGGTCGCGGACGCGATGATGCCCAGGCCGCCGGCGTTGGCGGTGGCGGCCGTCAGCTCGGGACCGGAGACCCAGCCCATGCCCGTCTGGACGATCGGGTACTCCACGCCGACGAGACGGGTGAAGTCCGTCGCCAGTGTGGCCGCGCGAGCGGTGGCGGAGGTGCCGGTGGCGGCGTCGTCGTCGCTCACTTCTTCTCCTCCGCGGGGACCTCACGATTGCGGAAGCCGCGCGGGTCGATCACCTCGCGGATCAGGCGCAGCTCCTCCGTGGACGGGTCGCGCGTGACGCCCGCCTCAGCCAGACCGGCAACCTCGAAGCCCGTGTTCTGCGCGACCTCCTCGGCCGTGACACCCGGGTGCAGGGTGACGGCGCGCATCGTGCGGCCGGGGCCGCCGAAGTCAAACACACCGAGGTTGGTGACGACCTTCGGGATGTGGTGAAAGCGGAAGGCCGGGTCGCCCTCGGTGTAGCGGTCGTAGCCGATGCCGCACACGATGTCGACCTTCTCGGCGAAGACGCGGGTGCTGTGCTTGCCCACCCAGTAGCTGGTGGCGTGTGCGATCGTGTTGCCCGGCGCACCGCGGAGGCCGAACATCTGGCGCGTCGGCTTCTGGACGTCGTCGCCGAACGCCGACAGGTTCTGGTTGCCGTACTTGTCGATCTGGTTGGCGCCCATCACCACGTGGCGGGTGCCGGCCTGCAGCACGTCGAAGACGCGCGGGAACGGGATGTAGCCCTCGAAGTCGATGAGCTTGCCCAGCGGCGGGGTCTGGCCGAGGAAGCGGTACTCGCCATCGGTGATGAGCAGGTCCGGCTCGGTGGTCATCCGCGCGAGGCGGGCGCCCAGGGTGGCCATCGGGGTCATGGGGGAGGCGAAGATCTCCCCGGCACCGGCGAAGATCTCGGCGCAGGCGATCGCGCAGTACTCGGCGCGCGTGATGTTCTCGCTCACGTGTCAGCCCTCCTTCTCGGCCGCGATCTTGGCGGCGAACTTGGTTACGGCCTCCTGGTACGCGGCCTCGTCGCCGGACAGGAACTCTTCGGTGAACGCGGCCCAGGACTGCTCGTCCTTGGCGGCGGCCGCGTAGTGCTTCTGGAACGCCTCGTCGCGGCCGTAGCCGCCGGCGAACGTGAAGTGCGCGCCGTTCGGGGCCTCGGAGACGGTGTCGACGAACATGCGGCTGATCAGCATGCGCTGCGGGCCGACCTCGTTCATCAGCGCATCCGCCGAGTCGACGATCTCGTCGGTCTCGAGCAGGACCGTGTCGGCGGCCATGGCGTACAGGTCGTCGAAGTAGCCGTCGGCGCCGGTGAACGCGGCGTTGCCGTGCTTGTCGGCCTTGTCCAGGTGGATGAGCGCGGCGTCCATGCGCAGCGCGGGCATCGCGACCAGGGTCTCGGTCTTGCCCTCGAAGTCGTACGGGGAGTCGACGGTCTTGAGCTCGTCGCCCCAGAACCGGAAGACGTCCGAGCCCAGGCCGGCGCGCGTGGGCAGGAACGGCAGGCGCTGCGCGGCGGCGGTGAGGCCGGCGCGGACCATGCCCTCGTCCATCTCGCGGGAGATGATCGAACCCTCGGTGCGGCGCTTGGCGAACCACGGGTCGTAGAACGGTGCCGAGTCCAGGGTCACGAAGCCGTAGTACGCCTTCGAGACCTTGCCCGCCGAGCAGAGCAGGCCGAGGTCCGGGCCACCGTAGGTGATGACGGTCAGGTCGGTGAGATCCTCGCGGCGGAGGATCGCCCGGACCAGGGCCATCGGCTTGCGCCGCGAGCCCCAGCCGCCGATACCGATGGTCATACCGCTCTCGAGGCGTGCGACGGCCTCGTCGAGGCTCGTGCGCTTGTCGCGCGGGGTGGGGGTCGTCGTCACTTGTTCTCGCCCGTCCTCTCGGATTGCTTGACTCGTTTATCCAGGTTCGTACCGCTCTTGACGAACTCGTCCCGGTGCTCATCGGCCACGCCGGCGAGGTTGAGTTCGAAGGTGAAGCCCTGCTCCATGCGGTACGAGGACTTCACGTCGACCGGGTCGATGTGGTTGATGGCCTCCTTGGCCGCCCGGATCACGCGGGTGTCCTTGGCGGCGATCGCCTCCGCCAGCTCGCGGGCCGCGGCGTCGAGCTGGTCGCGAGGGACCACCTCGTACACCGTTCCCCAGTTGTGCAGCTGCTGCGCGGTGACGTTGCGGGAGGTGAAGTACAGCGTGCGCATCATGTGCGGCGGCACCATGCGCGCGAGGTGGGTGGCCGCGCCGAGCGCGCCCCGGTCCACCTCGGGAAGTCCGAAGACCGCGTCATCGGAGGCGATGATGCAGTCGGCATTGCCGACCAGCCCGATGCCGCCGCCCACGCAGAAGCCGTTCACGACGGCGATCACGGGGACCGCGCATTCGTAGACGGCGTTGAAGGCCACGTAGCAGCCGCGGTTGGCGGCCAGCAGGTGGTCGAAGCCCTCGAAGTCCTGCATCTCCTTGATGTCGACGCCGGCGTTGAACCCGCGGCCCTCGGCGCGCAGGATCACGACGTGGACCTCGGGGTCCCGGCCGGCGGCCAGGATCTGCTCGCCGAGTTCGAACCAGCCCGCGGACGGGATGGCGTTGACGGGGGGATAGTCGACGGTGACGGTCGCGATACCGTCTGTGCCCTTGTCGACGCTGATGCCCATTGGTGCTCCCTTCGCACGCCACCGCCGCCTGAGACGGTCCGGTGACTAACCAAACGCTTGCTTGGTAGGCTAGCACGCATGACGAACATCGATCTTGGTCTGGCGGGGAAGGTAGTCCTCGTCACCGGAGGCGTCCGAGGCGTCGGCGCCGGCATCAGTCGAGTATTCAGAGATGCCGGCGCCGTCGTCGTCACCTGCGCCCGGCGACCCGCCGACGAGGGCTCCGATGTCGCGGACCTCGAGTTCCACCCGGCCGACCTCCGCGACCCCGACGCGGTCCGCGAGATGATCGACGCGATCGTCGCCAAGCACGGCCGCCTCGACGTGGTGGTCAACAACGCCGGCGGCGCCCCGTTCGCGCTGGCCGCCGACGCCAGCGCCAACTTCCACGCCAAGATCGTCGCGCTCAACCTGCTGTCCGCGCTGACCGTCGCGCAGGAAGCACACCGGGCGATGACCGCCGACGGGCCCGACGGCCAGATCGGCGGCGTGATCGTCAACATCTCGTCCGTCTCCGGCCACCGCCCCTCGCCCGGCACCGCCTCCTACGGCGCCGCGAAGGCCGGCATCGACTCGCTCACCCAGTCACTGGCCGTCGAATGGGCCCCGGCGGTGCGTGTGAACTCCGTCGTCGTCGGCCCCGTGAAGACCGAGCTCGCCGAAATGCACTACGGCGACGCCGAGGGCGTGGCCGCCGTCGACGCCACCATCCCCATGGGGCGCATGGCCGAGCCCGCCGACGTCGGCCGGGCCGCCGCGTTCCTCGCCTCGCCACTGGCCGCCTACATCACCGGCGCCGAGCTGCTGGTCCACGGCGGCGGCGAGAAGCCCGCGTTCCTCTCGGCCTCCACCGCCGAGAACAAGCTCTGACCGAGAACACCCGCACCGACCATTTCAACCAAGGAGACATCAATGGGAATCTGCGACGGACGCGTCGTCATCGTCACCGGCGCCGGCCGCGGAATCGGCCGTGAGCACGCGCTGGCCTTCGCCGCCGAGGGGGCGAAGGTCGTCGTGAACGACCTCGGCGCCGGCATCGACGGCACCGACGTGGGGGAGCACCCCGCCGAGCAGGTCGTCGCCGAGATCAAGGCCGCCGGCGGTGAGGCCGTGATCAACGGTAACGACATCTCCTCGTGGGAGGGCGCGCGCGAGCTCGTCCAGCAGGCCATCGACACCTTCGGCGGGCTCGACGTGCTGGTCAACAACGCCGGCTTCCTGCGCGACAAGATGCTCGTCGGCATGACCGAGGAGGAGTGGGACAAGGTCACCACCGTGCACCTCAAGGGCCACTACGCGCCGCTGCGTCACGCCGCAGAGTACTGGCGCGCCGAGTCCAAGGCCGGGCGCCCGCGGGCCGCGCGCGTCATCAACACCTCCTCGGGCGCCGGGCTGTTCGGTTCGGTCGGCCAGGGCAACTACGCCACAGCCAAGGCCGGCATTGCGCTGCTGACCATCCAGACCGCGGCCGAGATGAAGGGCTACGGCGTCACCGCCAACGCGATCGCCCCGTCCGCCCGTACCCGAATGACCACCTCCGCCGGTGAGGCCATGGCCGCGCAGATGGCCGCCCCCGAGGACGGCTCGTTCGACGTGATGGACCCGGCCAACGTCTCCCCGCTGGTCGTGTGGCTGGGCTCCGAGGAGTCCGGCGACGTCTCCGGCCGCGTTTTCGAGGTCGAGGGCGGCAAGGTCACCGTGTGCGACGGCTGGCAGCGCGCCGCCTCCGAGGACAAGGGCGCCAAGTGGGATCCGGCCGAGCTCGGCTCCGTGGTCCCGCGCCTGCTGTCCGAGTCGCCGACCCCGGTTCCGGTCTACGGCGCCCGCTGAGCTGACGCCGGGTCCCGCTTCCGGCTCGGCCACTCGCCCGGCCCCCCGTGCCGCCCCGCGCGGTTGCAAGACACCGCCGTCCACTTGCAAGGCAGATTGGTCGAGAATCCGGTCTGGAAACGCATCTGATGTCGTGCAGGTCGTGAGCGCTGTCTTGCAACCGGGGTTCGGGCGGCGTCGGACGAGCGGCGAGGAGCTGGTTGGGGCCCAGGGGCTGCGCCGGCGCCTACCTGTTGCTGGTGCGCGCGGCGTGCGGAGGTCATGACAGCACACCATGAGCGAACAAGACGGAGCCCCGCACCTTTCGAGGTGCGGGGCTCCGTCAGTTACCGGCCGACCGGATCAGGTCAGGGGCGCGGGCAGTTCTGGGCGTCGACCGAGCCGAGGCCGGCGAGCTGGTCGATCTGCGCCTGCGGCAGGTCGCACAGCGGGAAGCCCGGCAGCGGCGGAAGCTGAACGTTGGCGCCGGCGACGGCACCGACAGCCGCGCCGCCGAGGGCAGCAGCGCCGCCCAGCGACAGGATCGGCAGCAGGCCGCCGCCGACGCTCGTCTCGACACTATTGACGGTCTCGAGGGAGGACATCGCACCGACCGTCGAGCCGAGATTGGTCGAGGCCGTGCTCATGTCAAAGGCGTTCTCGATCGAGCCGGTGAGCGCCGTGAGCGAACCGTTTACGGTCACAAGCTCCTGGGCGGAGCCGACAACGACGTAAGCGCTGTCGCTGGTGACGTTTCTGATCGCATCGGAGCTCGCACCTGTCGAACCGCCATTGCCGGTGACCGAGCCGAGCAGGCCAGTGGCCGGGTCGGACAGCGATCCGGAGGTGTTGCCGATCGAGCCGGCGATGGCACCGTTGATGCCCTCGACCGAGCCGCCATCGTCGATGGAGCCACCGATCGCCTGGGTGATGTCGCCAGCCGAGCCGCCGTCTCCGAGCGACTCGGTGATACCGAGACCAATGTTGTCGAGCGATCCACCGAGGTTGCTGGTGATGTCTCCGGCCGAGCCGCCGTTTCCGATGGAGCCCTCGATGCCCGCCAGCACACCGGCGAGAGAGCCGCCGGTGCCGATGGCATCCGCGATGGCCCCGGTGATCGCGGTGGCGGAACCGGTGTTGTCGATGGAGCCGGTGAGGGCATCGGTGAAGGCGCCGGTCGACCCGCCGGCATTGTCGACCGAGCCGGTGATGGTGCTAACTGATCCGGCGACATTGCCGATGACGGGAGTGAGGGAGCCGCCCTCGACGGATCCCGCGATGCCGTTCGCGATCGTGCCCGCAGAGCCGCTGATGTTCGCGGAGCCGCCAAGCTCAGTGGAGCCTGTGCCGATACCGGTGGTGGAGCCTTCTGGGATGACGTTGGCCGAGCCGGGGATCAAGCCTGCCGAGCTCGGGAACAGATCGGTCGAGCCGGGAATCGTCACGTCCGAGGACTGCAGGCCGTCCAGAATGGGGATCTGGAAATCTCCAGACTGGGCATTGGCGACACCGGCGGCACCGGACATCGCGAGGGCCGCCGTGGCGGCGGCCGCGGCGGCCCTGGTCATCTTCTTCATAAAGTGGATCCTCTCGGCGAATCACGGCACCAATGTGCCCTTTGACACATGAGAATCCCCTGAATATGAACTTTTGTCAATGCCGCCACGCGAGCAGGTCAGATCACGCAGTGTTCACGCCGTACATTGCTGTTGACGTGCGCAATATGACAGGCCAGCCATTCGGCGAGCGTTCGGCTAACGCACGGGTTCGCAGATCACCACGGGTATGACGCGGCTGGTGTTTGCCTGATACTCAGCGAAATCCGCGTAACGCTCGACGAGCCGAGGCCACAACTCCGCCCGCTCGGCCGGAGACGCCTCCCTCGCCGTCATCGACCTGACCCGGCGACCCACCTGAACGGTGACGGCCGGGTCCGCCAAGACGTTGCGGTACCACTGCGGATGAGAGGGCAGCCCGCCTTGCGACGCGACCAACAGGACGCGGTCGCCGTCCGGGAGGTGCAGCAACGGGACCGTGCGTGGTTCGCCGGATTTACGGCCCGTCGTCGTCACCAAACACACCGGAACCGGCGCCCGCAGCGCCGACCCCACCCGCCAGGTCCCGCCGATCCGACCGCCCGTGCGCTGGTACAGCCACGTGTTGGCCCGCGACATCACCTTGATCACGCCGACGACCCACGGCGCGCCACGCCGCGGGTCGTCGGTGCCGGTCTCGGGCTGCTGATCCGTCACTTGCCGCCGGCCATCGGCGCACGGACGATCACGTGCTTGCCGGGGAAGAACGCCGCGAGCTCACGGCGGCTCTCCTTGAGCGCCATCAGGCCGTAACCCTTCTTCCGCTCCTCAGGGTGGATCCAGATCGCAACGTCAACGTCGCCGTCGTTGACCTGCTCGCCGAACACGAGTCCCACCTGGGTGCCCCGCGCGCCGTCGACAGCGACGAACCACATCGCCGACTCCGAGTCGATCCGCTTCAGGCCCTCGCGACGCTCCTGCTCCGTGCGGCTCTCGTCCCACGTGCCGCCCGTCGCGGACGAGGCATCGGTCGAGCGCGCCTTGTACAGCGCATTGTGCTCGTCCGAGTCGCGGAACGGGTGCAGGGCGAAGCTCGACGGACTCGAGGCGTCCGGCTGCTCGGTGGTGGCGCCGACGAACGACTCGAGCGGGGCGCGCAGGACCTCGCGCGCCTCGTCCGCCGAAACCGCCAGGAGGTGGGACACGGCCTTGACCGCGTCGTCCGTGCCGGTGGCGGACGAGATGGCGGCAAAGATCTCCTGCCGACGTCCCGCGGCCGCCTCAATGACGTTGCTGCTCATGTCAGATCCTCTCGATGATGCTGGCCGAGGCCTGGGCGCCTCCCGCGCACATCGTGATGAGCGCGCGCTCGCCGTCCGTGCGCTCGAGCTCGTGCAGGGCGGTGGTGATGAGCCGCGACCCGGTGCTGCCGACGGGGTGGCCGATCGCGATGGCACCCCCGTTGACGTTGACCTTGTCCATGTCGGGCCCGTGCACCTGCGCCCAGCTTAGGAGCACGGAGGCGAACGCCTCGTTGCATTCGAAGAGATCGAAGTCGGAGATCGACATGCCCGAGCGGTCGAGGACGCGCTGAGTGGCCTGGACCGGGCCGTCGAGGTGGTACTCGGGCTCGCCACCCACCAGCGCCTGGTGGACGATGCGCGCGCGGGGCTTGAGGCCGTGCGCCTTGGCGACGTCCTCGTCCATGAGCAGGACCGCGGCCGAGCCGTCGGACATCTGGCTCGAGGTGCCGGCGGTGTGCAGGCCGCCCTCGAGGACCGGCTTGAGGCCGGCGAGCGCCTCGGCGGTGGTCTCCCGCAGGCCCTGATCGCGGGTGACGGTCACCGTCTCGCCGGTGTAGGTGCCGTCCTTGAGGCGCTCGGGGGCGTCGACGGCGAAGGTCTCGCGATCGAACCGGCCTTCGTCCCACGCGCGCTTCGCATTGGCCTGCGACCGGACGCCCAGCTCCTCGAGGTCGGCGCGGCTCAGTCCGCGACGCTTGGCGATCCGGTCGGCAGCCGTGAACTGGTCGGGCAGATCCACCGTCCAGTCGTCGGGGCGGGGCATGCCGTTCTCGCCGTTGCCGACAGCCGCACGGAGCGCGATCCAGCTCATCGACTCGACGCCGCAGGCGATGCCGACGTCCATGGCGCCCGCGTGGATGAGGTTTGCGATGAAGTGGTTGGCCTGCTGCGCGGACGAGCACTGGCAGTCGATGGTCGTGCACGCGGTCTGCCAGGGCAGGCCGGAGGCGAGCCAGGCGCCGCGGGTCACGTTGTTGCCCTGTGCGCCAGCCTGGGTCACGCAGCCGCCGACGACCTGCTCGACCAGGGCGGCGTCGATGCCTGCCCGGCGGATGACCTCCTTCTGGGAGGCGCCCAGCAGGTGCGCGGGGTGGAGGCCCGACAGCGCGCCGCGTGCCTTGCCGATCGGGGTACGTACGGCCTCGACGATGACGGGATTTCCCATGGTTTTCCTTCCGGGAATCCGGCCGGAGGTAGACCTGGCCGGAACTGAACGTGTTCTAGTATGGTGCGTGGAACGTGTTCTAGATTACAGCCCGGGCGAGGGGTTCGCAGTATCCGGGTTGTGGGAATGAACACCTGACGCAAACCGACGCGGCCAAGGAGTGCCAGTGCAGCCAGTCACCATTCCCGAGGGGTTCGACTTCACCGACCCGGAGCTCTACCAGAAGCGCCTTCCGCATCCGGAGTGGATGCACCTGCGGCAGACCGAGCCGATCTGGTGGTGCGCCAACGAGCCGGGTGCGGACGGATACGACGACGACGGCTACTGGGTCGTCACCAAGCACGCAGACGTCAAGGAGATCTCCCGGCGCACCAATGAGGTCTTCTCCACCTGGGAGAACACCGCTATCCCGCGCTTCGCGCCCGGGACGGAGCGCGAGATCGTCGAGATGACGCGCTTCCTGTTCATCAACCAGGACGGCGACGAGCACAAGAAGTACCGCCGCATCATCTCGAAGGGGTTCACCCCGCGGAACATCGAGAAGATGCGTGAGAACCTCGCCGAGAAGGCGCGGAGCATCGTGGAGACCGCAGCCGCCAAGGGCGGGGGAGACTTCATCACCGAGGTGGCCTCCGAGCTCCCGCTGCAGGCCATCGCCGAGCTCATCGGTATCCCGCAGGAGGACCGCCACCAGATCTTCGAGTGGTCCAACAAGATGACCAGCTACGACATCCCGGAGCTGGCGGACGAGTCCAACGCCGCCAACGCCGAGATCCTCGGCTACGCCATGGAGTTGGCCGCCAAGCGCGAGGTCGACCCGCGGGACGACCTGGTGACCAAGCTGGTCCAGGCCGACGTCGACGGCGAGCAGCTCACCGCGGACGAGTTCGGCTGGTTCGTGGTGCTGCTCGCGGTGGCCGGCAACGAGACCACCCGTAACGCGACGACCCACGGCATGATCGCGTTCCTGGAGAACCCGGACCAGTGGGAGCTGTTCAAGGCCGAACGCCCGGAGACCACCTACGACGAGATCCTCCGCTGGGCCTCGCCGATCTCCTCGTTCCAGCGCACCGCCACCGAGGATGTCGAGATCGGCGGCGTGACCATGAAGAAGGGCGACCGTGCCGCGATCATGTACGGCTCGGCGAACTTCGACGAGGACGTCTTCGAGGACCCGTTCAGCTTCAACATCCTGCGCGACCCGAACCCGCACCTGACGTTCGGCGGGAACGGCCCGCATTACTGCATCGGCGCCAACCTGGCGAAGTTGCAGATCGAGTTGATCTTCAACGCGATCGCGGACCACATGCCCGACATCACCTCGATGGGTGACGCGACCCGCCTGCGTTCGGGCTGGCTCAACGCCATCCAGGACTGGAAGGTCGACTTCAAGTGCCCGGTCCGGGCCTGATCGACTGACCCACAGCACGCACGGTGACGGCCCCGGCGCACCGCCCACCGGGGCGGAGCGC
>NZ_JBSHML010000033.1:0-8244 GCF_053645335.1 Dietzia sp. NPDC055340
GAGAACCACCAGCACCGACCAAAGTCGCCGCCGCAGCATAGAACCCTCGCATTCCGTCACCAAAACCCTTGACAATCACCATAGGGACACCCCCCATGCCAGCGGTGCGAAGCCCGTGGCGCGGGGATCGTGCGCCAGTCACGGAGTCAGCGGTCGGTGTGCGAGCGGAAGCCCACCTCGAGCATCTCGTCCCGGCCGGAGAGTTTGGTGCGTTCCCGGCCCGCGGTCTCGCCCAGGTCCCGCTCGCCGGCATCTATAGCCGCCCAGGCGATACCGTCGACCACCTTCACGCCCCGCGAGTCCAGCAGATCGCGTACGGCCTGCGGGTCGGGCGACTCGGGGTCAGGCAACAGCCCGGCGTCGAGGTCGCTGAGGAGCTCGGTCACCGATTCCGAGGCGCAGGAACGGTTGGTGCCGATCACCCCGGAGGGGCCGCGCTTGATCCAACCGGCGGTGAACAGTCCGGGGATCGGCTGCCCGCCGGGTCCGTCGAGCACCCGCCCCGCGGCGTTGGGGATGGTGGCGGTGGCGTCGTCGAACGGGATTCCCTCGAGCGCTGCGGACCGGTAGCCGACGGCACTGTAGACCGCGTCGACGAGCAGCTCCTCGGTCTCGCCGGTCATCCGAAGGCCGGCCCCGTCCGCCTCGGTGCGTTCCAGGCGTAGACCGGTCACCCGGCCGTCGGCGCCGAGGATCTCCACCGGGGAGCGGTTGAAGCGGAATCGAACGACCTTCTGCCCGCGGGCTACCGCGGCGGCTTCGGCCTCGTCGGCGTCGGCGTGACCGGCCTCGATCTGCGCGGTGGCCCACTTCTCCAGAACGGCGTAGATCTGACCCGCCCGGCGATCGGACTCCCGATGCTCGCGGGCCACCTCGTCGTCGTCATCAAGGTCGGACGGTTCAACCACCACGGCGACCCCCTCCACCTTCTCCATCTCCCGCAGCTCGAGGGTGGTGAACTTGGCCCAGGCGGGGCCGCGTCGGCCGATCACCGACACGGTGCGTGCGGCGGTGGTGCCGAAGCCGGTGCGGACATGCTCGGGGATGTCGGTGGCCTCGAGTTGTTCCGGCGTGCGCACCAGCATCCGCGCGATGTCTAGCGCCACGTTGCCCACCCCCACGACGGCCGCGCGCTCGGCGGACAGATCCCATTCCGGATGCGCGTCGGGATGACCGTCGTACCAGGTAACGAACTCGGCGGCACCGTACGAGCCGGCCAGGTCCTCGCCGGGGATCCCCATCGTGCGATCCGCCAGTGCGCCGGTCGCGAAGATCGCGGCGTGGTGGTGGCGGCGTAGGTCCTCGACGGTGATGTCGGTGCCGAAGTGCACGTTGCCGAGGAAGCGGATGCGCGGGTCCTGCCCGATCTTCCAGAGGTTGTTGGCGATTCCCTTGATTCTAGGGTGGTCGGGGGCGACCCCGTGGCGCAGCAGTCCGAACGGCACGGGCAGCGAGTCGAACAGGTCCACGACGATCTCGCGATCGTGCTTATCCGCCCAGGTCAGCAGGGCGTCGCAGGCAAACACCCCGGCCGGTCCGGAACCGACCACGGCGATACGGAGAGGAGAATATGAGGGCCACGTCATAGTCCGATGCTCTCACGCATCAGCCGGTCAGGTCGGGCGTCCGGCTGATGCGGATCCCGCGATCTGACAGGTGTCGGATCGGGAGCCGGTGGAGGCAGCGGCCCCGGCGCGGTGGCCACGGAGACCTCGACCCGAACGATCCATGGCCGGAGGAGCATAATGGCCTCCTATGAGCGACTATGCCGGAGATCTCGCCCCCAGCCAGGCCTGGGAGCTGCTCGCCTCTGATCCGGACGCCACGCTCGTCGACGTCCGCACCAGCGCTGAATGGCAGTGGGTGGGCGCCGCCGACCTGTCCGAGCTGGGCAAGCGCGCGGTGGGGATCGAGTGGATGACCTCCGCCGGCCAACCCAACGCGCGGTTCGTCGAGCAACTGGCCGAGGCCGGGCTGTCGCCCGAGGCTCCGGTGCTGTTCCTGTGCCGCAGCGGCGGCCGGTCCGCCGCCGCAGCGGCCGTGGCCACCGCCGCCGGATACACCACCGCCTTCAACGTGGCCGAGGGCTTCGAGGGCGGCCCGGACGCGCAGGGCCACCGCGGCACCGTGAACGGATGGAAGGTCGCGGGCCTGGCCTGGCGCCAGTCCTGACCGCCCGCCACGGGCCGACGATTTACGACGACGACATCACCCACTACGACAACACCGAGAGATAGCAGCGAATGAAGAACAACGAGCTCCCCGACGGACTCCACCCCGACACCCTGGGCGTGCGGGCCGGGCAGATGCGCACCGGCTTCGAGGAGACCACGGAGCCGATGTTCCTCAACTCGGGCTACGTCTACGACTCGGCGGAGGCCGCGGAGGCGTCGTTCAACGGCACGACCGAGCGGTTCGTGTATTCGCGCTACGGCAACCCGACCGTCGCCATGTTCGAGGAGCGGCTGCGCCAGATCGAGGGCGCCGAGGACTGCTTCGCGACGTCGTCGGGCATGTCCGCGGTGTTCGTGGCGCTGGCCGCGCTGTGCGGTGAGGGCTCTCGTTTGGTGGCGTCGCGGGCGCTGTTCGGCTCGTGTTTCGTGATCTGCGACGACATCCTGCCGCGCTGGGGCGTGGAGACCGTTTTCGTGGACGGCACCGACCTCGACCAGTGGCGCGAGGCACTCAGCGAGCCGACCGACGCCGTGTTCTTCGAGACCCCCTCCAATCCGATGCAGGAGCTGGTGGACGTGCGCGCGGTCTGCGAGCTCGCGCATGCGGCCGGCGCGAAGGTCGTGGTGGACAACGTCTTTGCCACCGTCCTGCACCAGAAGCCGCTCGAGCTGGGCGCCGACGTGGTGGTCTACTCCACCACCAAGCACATCGACGGCCAGGGCCGTGTCCTCGGCGGCGCCGTGCTGGGCACGGAGGAGTTCGTGTCCGGGCCGGTCAAGCACCTCATGCGCCATGCCGGGTTCGGGATGAACGCCTTCAACGCCTGGGTGCTGGTCAAGGGCCTGGAGACCATGGGGCTTCGCGTGGAGCGGATGTCGGCCAACGCGCTGGAAGTGGCGCGGTTCCTGGAGACACATGACGCGGTGGACTTCGTGACGTACTCGATGCTCGAGTCGCACCCCCAGCACGAACTGGCGACGGCCCAGATGTCGGGCGGCGGGTCGGTGGTGACGTTCGGGCTCAAGTTCGACGACGACGCCGACGGCGGCAAGCAGCGCTGCTTCGACCTGCTCAACGCCCTGCGCGTCATCGACATCTCCAACAACCTCGGCGATGCCAAGACGCTGGTCACGCACCCGGCCACCACCACCCACGCATCCATGGAGCCCGAGGCCCGTGCCGCGGTGGGCATCGGCCAGAACGTGATCCGACTCTCGGTGGGCCTCGAGCACGCGGGCGATCTGATCGACGACCTGGCGCGCGGGCTGGGCTGAGCTGCTGGCCCGTCGGGCCTGTGCTGAGTCCTACGAGTCGGCGTCGCCGCGGGTGATGTCGATGGGCCAGGCCAGCGTCAGCATCGAATCGGTCACCGGCGCGTCGGCGTTCAGACTCAACTCGAGGCACACGGTCACCGGCGCGCCGGGTGTGGTGCGGGTGGCCGCCGGCAGCACCAGCGGCACGTCCGCGGTGGGGGCGTCGACGGGAACGGCTTCGGTCGGGTCGCCGGCCAGGAGGCCGGAGACCACGCCGGGTCGGCCGGGGGTGAAGGTGGGCTCGGCGCAGGCTCCGCTGGTCGAGGACACCGCGCGGATACGGACGTGGGCGGCGGTGTCCGGATTGCCGTCGACCAGAGCCCCGGAGCCGATCTCCACGAGCGCGTCGGCCTTGGAGTCGACGCTCGTGCGCAGCGTGAGCGGCTGGTAAGCCGAGCTGTTGCGCAGCGCCGCGGTGTCGACGCGGACGGGGAAGTGCCCGCCGGCGGAGGAGATGGGCGCGGTCCAGGTGGTGCCGAAGTCGGTGGAGGCCTGGACGGACCAGGCGGAGGCGCGGAGTTCGGAGTCCCGCAGCTCCGCCTCGTGGTCCTGGGCGATCAGCGAGGCGCCGAGAGCACAGGCGGAGGCGGCGCCGAGGGCGACCAGGGTGCTGGCCGCGTGTCGGATACGCATGGTGCCTCCGAAGCGTGCAGTGGTGCTGTTGTGCTGGTGTTGCTGGGCGCCGGTCAGGGGAGGGGATCCCAGGCCGCAGTGGCGTCCGATTCACTTAGGATATTGCGCCCCGTGCTCATTTTGTTACATATCACCCCGGCGAGTGGGGCATCTCACGGGCAAGTGCGGCGTGTCGTCCCGATTGCTCGGCCGGGTCAGCGGATATAGACCACGGTTCCGGTCTTCTGGTTGATGGCGGCCCAACGCCAGCCGTCCTCGTCCGGGTCGTCGGATGCGAAGGTCGCCCAGGTGGTGCCGGGGTCGCCGCCGCTGAGCCAGATCTCGAGCGCAACGGCGCCCTGCCGCGCGTCGGCGGGGACGGTGTCGCCTTCGACGACGACGACGAGGTCTTCTTCTCCAACTGTGATCGTGTCCACGACTTCGAGCCGAGCTGTCTCCGACAGGATTGCGGGGCCCTTGGGGCGGGCGATGGCGGGGGCGGCTGGCGTCAGAATCGTCGAGTGCGTGGTCGGCGAAGCGGGAACGCTCGTCAACGCGGCTGCGGACGTGCTGGTGGTGTTCGTCGTGATCGACTTCCCTATTTCGTCGAGAGTCGGCGGGGCGGAGGCAGTACTTTCTGATGCTGCGGTGCGCTCGCTCGGTGAGGTCGTTGCGGAAGGTGGCGATCCGTCGGCGCGTGCAGCGACTGGGGGCGATCCGAGTAGCGGGAATAGGCCGCAGGTAAGTTCTACGCCAAGGCCGAGGAGGCTGACCCCCAGGGCGGTCCCGTCGGTCGCAGGCCCCGCCCAACCTTTGATAAAGGGACTGACAGAGAAGTTAATTGTCAGATTTAGAAGGCCCGAAGGCTCCCAGATATATGTGAAGCTCGGTTCGTCGACATCGTAGGTTCTCCTATCGCCGCCGAGCAGTCCCTGGACCACGGTGATTCGATAACTGACGTTAATGTCAGGATGAAGGCCAGGAGGTCGGCCCCATGTCAGTCGGATCTGGCTATTGAGAAGTCCGGACAAGGTGCCATGGTCCAGGCACTTCGGATCCTGTATCGGAGCCAGTGTCAAAGTCTGGAACGTGCCCTTCGTGTCGTCGGACTGCTGCCAGGCGGCCTCCGTGAACTCCGGGGCCCTCAGTGATCCGGGCAGGAGGAGCGCAAGACAGAGAAGTGCACATAGCGCTGCGATCAATTTCGCTAATCGGCGCGGCCGAGAAGCCCCGCAGAGTTTCCCGTCCCGGCTGGTCATGGCACGTCCTCGCCGGAGACCGAAACGGCGCTCCACGTCCAAGTGTGGTCGGCTGCATGTCCCTGCAAGTTGCCGGGCGCGTCGGGGGAGAGCCTGACCTCAAAGCAGTAAACGGCGTAATCGGCCGCTGCCGCGGAGACCTGCTGCGTCGAACCGGCGTCCACTTGCGCTGACAGAACCAGCCACTCGTCCGACGAGCCGAGAATGTACCTTGGATTTCCGATGAATGAGTTTGCATCGCAAGGGGGCACTGGTTTCTCGGGTGTCAACGCCGCGGGCACGATTGTGTTTACGACCCGGTAGTCGAGATGGTCCGTGATGGCCTCCTGAGACCCTGCGCCACGTAGAGTCAACTCAGCGCCCAGGTCGGAGTGCGAGGTGGTGCGCACGAGTACGGGGGCGTATACCACTGCGCCTGGATACATATCGGTCGCATCGAACGTCATTTCGTTGACGCCGTGGCCGTTGGTCCACCCACTGCCGACATCGAGCTCGATGCCGAACGAACCGGCGCTAAATGCTCCGGTGGCTACTACGTTGTCGGACCAGGCGGCAAGGGTGGCGGCGGCGCCGAGTCCCAGCACGAGCCCGCCGGACAGCAGGGCCTTGCGCTGGCGCGACGGCCCCGTGTTGCGACTACGGCGATCCGGGTGCAGGAGTCGCATATCAACGTTGCTTTTGGGGCCAGAAGGCCCAGCCCACGAGAAGGGCGGCCGCGACGGTGATGCCGGCCATGGAAATGGGTTGACTCATCGCGTTGACCACGTAGGCGAGGCGGGGGGCGTGCCACATCACCTTCTTGACCTCGGTCACCTCGTAGGGGCGCGCGTCGGGGGATTCGTTCGCGTCGCCCTTCATCTCGATCGAGTAGACGCCGCCGCCGACCGGGTCGGCGGAGATGACTCGGTGCGTCACCGGGAGTTGGTCCTCTCCCCGGGACACAGTGGTCACGTCGCCGACGCGGATGTCTGATGCTGGAATCTCTCGGACGACGGCGAGAGAGCCCGCCGGGATAGTGGGGGACATCGAGCCTGTTTTGAACATGACCAGACTGATGTTGAACACGAATGCCGCGATCGTGGCGGCGATGCACACTGCGCCGAGGGTGGAAAGGGCGGTCAGCGCACCGTCCTCGATCCGTGCCCGGATGCGTGCCTGCCGGCTCTCGGAGGGTGCCGGAGCCTCGTCTTCACGAACTGTGACCATGTCTCCTCCGTGCAGCATGCCGGGGCGTAGCCGGTCAGTGCTGCGCCGTGTCGCTAAGTCAGATGCCGCGGGAGGGTCGTATCAGCGACCCCACCCGCACCATCGGAGGGCCCGGGGCTTTAGCCGCGTCGTCCGGGCTTAAACGGATGCCCCGTTGAACTGCCAGGTCGTGGTGACGGGGGCGTCGAACGTCCAGGCCGGGTCGTTTGACGGGACGCCGAGCCCCTGCTCGGGAAGCGTGACCGCGATACAGACCGTGACAGGCGTGGTCTCGTCGCTAGCGACGTCATTGCTCAGCGTGAATCCTGTCGACTCGGGGTCGTCATCGTCGACTGACGTACCGGCCACGACGAGATTTGTGCCGCCCGCGAAGCCGGAGCCGTCAGCGCAGGCTGAGGGGGCGATCCCGGTCTTGGCCTCGAACGTCAGGAGCCTCATGAGCTCGGTATCGCCGGTGCTCGAAGCCTCCACGAGACTGACGTTGGCGGAGTTGGAGGACTTGGTGGGATCGATCCGCAGCGAGATTGGCGAGTAGACCGTGGTGCCCGGGACCATGGCGCCGAATCCTGCGGAGAACGAGAGGCCCGCCGGGCCGGTGTCGCCTGAACCAGTGTTCAGATTATGGTCCGCCCAGGTGGCACCGGAGAAGTCGTCGAGGACGCTCGGATTCGCCTGGATGTTGAACTGTCCGGTGTCGAACTCGCCTTGGGCGAACACATCGTCCGACCAGGCGGCCAGGGTCACCGCGGCGCCGAGGCCCAGGACCACGCCGCCGGCGAGGATGGCCTTGCGCTTGCGCTTACGGTCCTGCTGCCGCTGGAGATCTGCAGGCATGGGAGTGGAGGCGTCCATAGGGCGCTGCCTTTCCGAGGGGGGACCGCAGAGGCGATCCCGAGGGGGAGGGAAGTCGTGCCGGCCAAACACTGCGCAGCCGAGCTGATCGACGGTGGGCCGTGAGGGTGTGACCCACGAGAATGATGACAGAAAACTTCTATGGTGGGAAATAGTTCATCAACTCGAACGTGCTGCCAGTCTGTGCTTCTCGGTGCCGGAGAGTCGCTCACGGTCGGCGCGGAGTACGTATTGCGCTGTCCGACTCTCAGGTTTGACACATGTCGGCCATGCTCACCGCACGTGAGGGGAGGCCACTCCAAGATCTCCCGCGGTGTCGGACGCCGCTGGCATACTCGCCACCGTGCCCGCGCGAGCCGGCGGCAACGCCGCTCACGCATACCCCCGAAGGAGCCATCGATGCCCACCACCCCGCCCCTGAAGCTCGGTTACAAGGCCTCCGCTGAGCAGTTCGGTCCCCGCGATCTGGTGGAGTTCGCGGTTCTGGCCGAGCGGGCGGGGATGGATTCGGCGACGGTGTCGGATCATTTCCAGCCGTGGCGGCACGACGGTGGTCATGCGCCGTTTTCGTTGTCGTGGCTGACCGCTGTCGGCGAGCGCACTGAGCGGCTGCAGTTGGGCACGTCGGTGCTCACGCCGACGTTCCGCTACAACCCGGCGGTGCTGGCTCAGGCGTTCGCGACCATGGCGTGCCTGTACCCGGGCCGGGTCTTCCTCGGCGTTGGCACGGGCGAGGCCCTGAATGAGATCGCCACGGGCCATCAGGGTGAGTGGCCGGCGTTCAAGGAGCGTTTCGCTCGCCTTCGTGAGTCGGTCCGGCTCATGCG
>NZ_JBSHML010000034.1:0-7107 GCF_053645335.1 Dietzia sp. NPDC055340
CTCCGGGGACGTGTTCCCCGGGGCGGCCGCCGTCGTCGGTCTTGTCGGCCTCACCGCGGTCGATTCGGCTTGCCACCGCAGTGCTGCAGACATTTCTCGCAGTGAAGTAGAGAGTTCGGGTGAGAAGGTTCCGGCTGGGCACCCGGTATGTGACCGGGGCTATCTTTTCGGTCGCGCAACGAACGGAAAGCGCTGTGAACTGCGGGTCTATAAATTAGGTAAGCCTTGGCGAACCTAGGTTAGGCTTGCCTCAATTCAAATGCTACTGTTCTGCCCATGCTCAGACAGCGCACAGGATCGGCTCGCGGAGCCGGCGCCCGCGGAACGTTTCGCCTGGCCGCAGCAGCGGTCCTCGTCGCCTCGCTGACCGCCTGCGGCGTCGCGGCCGGGGGCGGCGGAGACATGGCGAAGGTCTCCGGTATCCCGCTGGCCTCCGAGGCCACCGCGATCGATGATCCTCGTTCGTATCAGGGCGAACTATCTCTTCAGCTCGTCGACGACCCGGTGGCGCCGGTCGCGACCGACCCCGTGCCGCAGTTGCCGGCCGTGGTCACGGACAACCAGGGCACCGAGGTCGAGGTGGCCGACGTCTCGCGCATCCTGCCGTTGGACATCTACGGCACACTCTCGCGGATCGTCTACGAGCTGGGGCTCGGGGACAACGTCATCGGACGCGACGTCTCGTCCTCGTTCCCCGAGATCGCCGACCGTCCACTGGTCACGACCGACGGCCACCAGCTCAACGCCGAGGCGATCCTTGCGCTCAACCCCAGCGTAATCATCACCGACACCTCGCTCGGACCGTGGGATGTGGTGCTTCAGCTCCGGGACGCCGGAGTGCCCGTCGTCGTCGTCGACTCCCACCGTTCACCCGAGAACGTCGAGGCCCTCACCGAGGCTGTCGGCGCGGCGTTGGGCTTGCCCGACCAGGGGCGCGAGCTCGGCGCGCGGACCCGCGCGCAGATCACCGAGGCGGAGGAGTCGATCGCGACGATCACGCCGGACAGTGAAACCCGCCAGCTGCGCACCGTGTTCCTCTACGCCCGTGGCAGCGCCGGTGTCTACTACATGTTCGGCGAAGATAGCGGCGCCGACGCACTCATCACCGCCGCTGGCGGCTACGACGTCTCCTCGGAAGTCGGCTGGAAGGGCGCCAAGCCCGCCAACGACGAGGGGCTCATCGCCGCGCAGCCGGACGTGATCATCATGATGAACAAGGGCCTGGAGTCGGTCGGCGGAGTGGACGGGCTGCTCGAGAAGTTCCCGGCCATGGAACAGACGCCGGCCGGCGCGAACCGTCGGGTGATCTCGATGAACGACGACCTGCTGCTCTCGTTCGGCACCCGCACTCCGGCGGTGCTCAACGCGCTCGCCGTGGCGCTCTACGCCCCCGACGCGCTGTGACCGTCACCGAGGAGCGGCCCACCGCGGCACGCGCGGCGCGACGGTACACCACGGACGGTCCGGTCAAGGGGGCGGCGGGCTCGGCGAACCGGCTGCTCACCGGGGGACTCTTGGTTGCGGGCCTGCTGATTGCACTCCTGGTGCTCGCGGTGGTCGCCGCGGCCTCGGGGCAGCTCGCGATCCCGCCCGCGGAGGTGGCGTCGGGGTTCCTGCGGGGCCTCGGCCTGGACGTGGGGCCCGTCGAGAGCCACCCGCGCGCCGACGCGACGCTGTGGAGTGTGCGCTTCCCGCGTGTGGCGATGGCGATCGTCGTGGGGGCGGCCCTGTCCGTGGCGGGTGCGCTCATGCAGGGCGCGTTCGGGAACCCGCTCGCCGAGCCGAGTGTGGTGGGCGTGTCCGCGGGCGCCGCCGTGGGCGCCGCGTCCGCGATCGTGTTCGGACTGACCGCCTTCGGCGCGTGGACCAGTGTGCTGTGCGCGTTCGTGGCCGGCATCATCACCACGGCCGCCGTCTACCTTTTCAGCCGTAGTAACGGCCGGACGGAGGTCGTCACCCTCGTCCTGACCGGCATCGCCGTCAACGCGGTGGCCGGCGCCGCGCTCGCGTTCCTCATGTTCCTCGGCGACACCCAGGCGCGCGAGGAGATCGTGTTCTGGCAGCTGGGCAGCCTCAATGGCAGTCGGTGGGACCACGTGTTCGTGGTGGCGCCCCTGGCCCTGCTCGGGGTGCTGCTGGCCGCACGTCTGGCCCGCCCGCTCGACCTGTTGTCGCTGGGGGAGCGGCCCGCCCGCCACCTCGGCGTGAACGTGGAGCGACTGCGCATCTTCTCCATCGTGCTGGTGGGGCTGCTCACGGCCGCCGCCGTGAGTTTCTGCGGCATCGTCTCGTTCGTCGGACTGGTGGTGCCGCATCTGATCCGCATGGTCGCCGGCCCCGGGCACCGACTGTTGCTGCCGGCGTCCGCGCTGGGAGGGGCCGTCTGCCTGCTCGCCGCCGACATGGTGGCGCGCACCGCGGTCAATTACGCGGAACTGCCGCTGGGCATGGTCACCGCGGCGGTGGGCGGGCCGTTCTTCTTCTGGCTCCTCCACCGGACGCGCCGCACGGCAGGAGGCTGGGGATGAGTGCACAGGAAGCCCGGTCGCCGGTGCTTTCGGCGGAGGAGGTCACGGTTCGGATCGGCGGCCGGGTTCTGCTGGACAATGTTCGCCTGGATGTTCGCGCCGGCGAGGTGCTGGCGCTGGTCGGCCCCAACGGCGCCGGCAAGTCGACGCTGTTGGGCGTGGTCGCGGGCGACACGGAGCCCGCGTCCGGACGCGTCGTGGTGGACGGCCGGGACCTGCGCCAGTGGAAACTGGGGGACCTGGCGCGCCGCCGCGCACTGCTGACCCAGGCCAACTCGGTGGCGTTCCCGTTCACCGTGCGGGAAGTGGTGGCCATGGGCCGCGCCCCCTGGGCGGGGCATCCCGAGGGCGACGACGACGAGATGATCATCGACGAGTCGATCGCCGCCACCGACACCACGCATCTCTGCGACCGGACCTTCCCGACGCTGTCGGGCGGCGAGAAGGCTCGGGTGTCCCTGTCGAGGGCGCTGGCCCAGAGCACGGGCATCCTCCTACTGGACGAGCCGACGGCGGCCGTGGATCTGCGTCACCAGGAGCTCGTTCTGGGCCGGGCCCGCGATATGGCCGACGCCGGTGGCGCGGTGGTCGTGGTGCTCCACGACCTGGCGTTGGCGGCCGCGTGGTCGGACCGGATGGTGATGATCTCGAACGGTCGGGTCCGTGCGGAAGGGCCGCCCGCCTCGGTCCTCACCGCCGAGTTGATCGAAGAGGTCTACCACCAGGCGGTACTCATCCATCGGCACCCCGTGACCGGCGACCTGCTGGTCACGCCGGATCGACGCGGTCTGCGGCTGCCGGGATCCCAGGGGCTCGAGGTTCCTGTTCCCGATTCCGATCCCGCTCTCGTCAAGGAGTTCTCGTGACACACCCCAGAGTCCGTCCGGCGCAGGAACTGGCGCGCCGGCTCGTGGTGGCCGCCGTGGTGACGCTGTTCGGTGCCGGCATCCTGACCGTCGCGACCGCGGCGCCCGCGCAGGCCGCGGCCCGGTTGAGTGTGTCGAGCTCGCTGGGCGGTGCGGTCGCATCGAGTTCGGGTCCCACGACCTTCACCGTGTCCGGGTCCGGTTTCCAGGCCATCGACGGTGGCTTCGGTGGGGTGTACGTGGGCTTCGGCTGGGTCAACGGCTCCAGCTGGGGCCCGTCGAAGGGTGGAACCACCGGGAACGCCTACGACTACGTCCCCGACGATCAATCCAAGAACAACAAGGGCTATCAGGCGTTCGTGGCGTTCCCCGGCTCGTCCACGGCCGGGGAGGCCCAGGGCACGATGGGAAGTGACGGGTCGTTCCGGGTCCAGCTCACGGTTCCCGGCCCCACGTTCACCGGTGCCGGCGGCAAGCGCATTGACTGCCTCAAGATGACGTGCGGTTTCTTCACCTGGGGCGCGCACGGCGTGCGTAACGGGGCCAACGAGTCCTTCACGCCGGTGACGTTCCAGGGCGGGGCGGCACCGGCCGCCGACGAGGGGGCTGCGGCCCCCGCGGGCGAGGCGCCGGCAGCGCGGGCCGACAACGGCGGACAGTCCGGGCGCTCCGCCGCGGCCGGGCGGGCCTCGGGCCGGGCGCAGGGCTCGGTGTCGGTGCGAGGATCGGTTTCCTCGGGCTCCGCGGATGCCGGGGTGGGCCAGGCCAGCGGCGATGGTGACGCGGTCTCGCCTGAGGGCGAGGCCGCAGATGGCCCGGTGGACGCGACCGGCGGAACGCAACTGAGCGGGGCTGCCGTGGTGGAGGTCGACCGCAAGTCGGCCCGCCCCGGTGGTGCGATGGGCTTCGCCGCTGCCGGCTTCTGGCCGGGGGAGCAGGTGTACGTGGTGCTCGGTGAGGGAGACGCGGCGGTCGGCCCTGTGATCGCGGGCGTCGACGGCGAGGTCGCCGGCGTGATCGTTCTGCCCGAGGATCTCGAGCCGGGCACCCATGAGATTCGCGCGGCCGGTGCCGGATCCGCCCTGGAGGCCGAGGAGCGGTTCCCTGTCCGGGTGGCCATCGCCCCTGCGGCATCGTCCTCGGGGCTGCAGAGCTCGTTCAAGTGGATCTTCCTCGCACTGGCGGCGCTGATGTTGCTCGCAGTGGGCGCGTTGGTCATCAAGCGTCGCCAGGCGGCGGCCGATTCCGAGTCGCCGGATGGCGACAACGATGACGACGACAACAACGCCTCCGACCCGGATCTCCACACCAGGCCGGACGGCAGTCCCGAGGCTGCAGGCTCTGCATACGAGGCGTATCCGCCCACGTCGACCCCGTTCCCGCACCCGGCGATGGCCGGCGGCGCCGACAACTCCACGACCGAATTCGAGAAGAAGGATCTGCGATGAACCGGCAATCACAGTCGGCCCTTCGGCACGGCTTCGCCCTGGCAATGGTGCTTGCGCTGGTGCTGAGCGTGCTGCTCGGTGCCCCGCTCGCCCGGGCTCAGGACGGTGGTGACGGCACCTCAGCCTCTGAACTGAAGCTGGAAAACGCCGAACTCCGATGGGGACTGAACCGTGAGAGTTCGGGAATAAAGAACTTCATGGGTCACAACTTCTTAACCGCCGGAGATGCCACCGAGGTCATCAAGGGTGAGGCTGATCGCATCACCGCGACGGAGTGGAAAAACTCAGAAGGTGAAGTCCAGATCGAGAAGACCCCGGGGATCAAAGCCAATTGGCGCGATGCTGCTCCGGACAGTAAGACTTCGTCCGAAATGCAGTTCGTCTTCACGGGCGGGGAGGGAACCGTTGATCCGGACCAACAGACCGCTTCAGTGAAATGGACTGGAACTGCAAGCGTAATCTATTACTCGGGAATGTCTTTTTTCACAATTAGCGATCCGGAGTTGAAGATTGAAAAGGGGCGCGCAAAGCTGTCCGCAACCCTGGGCGGGGTGGCGTCGAGCCGAGATGGCGGGGTATGGAACCCCCTTCCTGACGAAGCTGGCGTTACGATAGCTGAACTTTCGTTAAAGGACTTGTTCAAAAAGGAGTCCGGGTTCTCGGTCGAGCCAGAATACTTTGGTGTCGTCTATTCTGCGGGCAACCAAACAGGCGGAGATTCCTTTGGGTCATTTCCGCCGGATTTTGTCGATTTCCTGCAGGAGGTCGGGATCGGCGACTACTTCTACTCGACAGGTCTGTCTGCCGATCCACGTAAGCCACCGTTGCCGCTCACAGTTAGCTGGGATTCAGACGACCGGACCGACATCGATGACGGCGGCAGCTCCAAGGGCATCCTCGGCCAGGTCTTCGACGACACGGTTGAGGACATCCTCCGCTCGGCCGGAACCGACGTCTCCGACACCGCCGCCGCCTGGATGGACGAGGCATGGAAGCCGCTCCAGCCAGGCGCGGCCAACGCTGACCAGGGGGCTCAGGGCGCCTGGGGTGAGACCGCGGTGGTCGACTCCACCGTTGACAGCGAGCTGGTGGTGGACGAGGAGTTCGCGTACGAGTACGAGGAGTACTACAGCGCTGGAACCCCGATGACCGCCGGCACGGTGGGCGCAGTGGCCGCGACCTCGAGCGGTGGTTCCGCTGGGGGCAGCACCCCCGCGGCGGCGAGCGCGGCGCCTACTTCTGTCGCGGACCCGGGCACCATGCCGGTCGCTGCGAACCTGCCGCTGACCGACGTCGTCTACTCCAACACTTCCGCCTCGTCAGACGCGGGAAACACCCTCCCACAGTGGCAATGGTGGGTCGGTGGGGTCCTGCTCGCGCTCGCGGCAGGCCTCTTCTACCAAGCAGTTCTCAGAAAGGACTGATGTGAAGTCTTCCTCCGATAGGTTCGCCCGCGCAGCTCGGCGGAGCACCGCGCTCGGCGCCGCCGCGTTGATTGCTGGCGTCGCACTGGCCCCCGTGGCCAACGCCGACAACGCGACCACCGGCACACTGGCGGACACGCTCCTGCAGATCATCGCCTCCGCCTCCGCGGCGGGCTCCGGCGAGGCCCCACAGGACGAATCTCAGCAGGCAGAGGGTCCGCGGGTGACCCTCTCGCAGTCGGTGATCAGCGCGAACGGCGAGCACGAGATCACCGTCACCGGGACTGGTTTCAAGGACGATTCGGTCGTAGGGGCCCGGCCGCCGCTCGCAGGCAAGGCCCCCGGTGTCTACGTGATCCTTGGCAAGTTCGCCGACGAGTGGAAGCCGTCCGAGGACGCAGCCTCCTCCGCTCGAAAGATCATCACGCAGCATTGGGCCGTCAACGCCGAGGACGTCGAGACAATCGGCGGTGCCGAGGACGGCGCGATCGTGCTGGGCGCCGACGGCAGCTTTACCGCGACCTTCACGGTGTCCAAGGCGCTTGTCGAGGACCAAGCTGGCGACGCTAACGGCAATCTCGGGATCTACACCTACGCAGGCAGTGGCGCGAAGCACGCAGCGTGGGAGACCTATCAGCCGATCAGCTTCGCCGAGCCCGCGACCAGTCCGCTCGGCAGTCTGACAGGGCTGTTCCCCATCTTCTGACCGGGACGCCGGTCAGATCGCACTCGGCCCCGACACCTCCTGAGTTGGTGTCGGGGCCGTGGTGTCTCTGCAGATAGTGGGTGGTGAAGGAACCAAGTACGACGACGACAACGCCCCGGGTCCGCTCACCGGACC
>NZ_JBSHML010000035.1:0-6185 GCF_053645335.1 Dietzia sp. NPDC055340
ACCGAACATGCTTTCAGAGCATGTTCAACCCACCATCACCGCAGGCCACACCCACTAAATCCGGGTATCCATACACACATTCTGGCCTTTAACCCCCAAAACCCGCATCCCGCCGGCACCAGCCCACCGGCACCAGCCCGCCAGCCCCGGACCACTACCCACCACCCACCACACCCACAGCGGCGAACACCCGCTTCGGCAAGCTACAGCGCACCACATCCTCCAACAACAGGGCCCGTCCATCCCCATCCGCCAGAGGTACCGACCAGTTGGGGTACTCGGTCGAGGTACCGGGCATGTTCACAGGTCTGCGGTCGCCCACCAGATCCGCGAGCGAGACAGTGAGCAACAGAGACGGCGACGTCGCTAGGAAAGCGTGCAACGCGACGATGAGGTCGTCTGGGGAGTCGCCCTCGAGTAACCCGCGCTCTCGAACCGCGGTGACGAACCCATCCACCTCCGCGGCCGCGTCCCGGCGCTCGTCGGCCACGTCGCGGGTGAGTTGGCCGAGCTCGTCACGGATATCGACATGGACGAGATCGATGTACCCGGCGGTCGGCGCCAGGTCATGGGTGGTCACGGACGCCATGCACAAGCGGCGGTATTCCTCCGGTGGCAGTGGCCGAGCGGGAGCGTTGTCGTCGTCAAACTCGTCTCCAGCGTGTCGGGCGCCGCCGGAGATGCCCGGGTCGTGGGCGTCGTCGGTATCGCCGGCGTCGTCGGTCCGTTCAAACCACATCACCGACGTCCCCAGCACGCCGCGCTCGGACAGGGCCTCGCGCACGCCCGGGGCAACGGTGCCCAGGTCTTCGCCCACCACCACCGCACCGGCACGTGACGCTTCGAGGGTGAGGACGGCGAGCATGGCGTCGCTGTCGTAGTGGACGTAGGTGCCGTCGGTGGGTGGGGACCCGGCGGGGATCCACCACAGACGGAAGAGCCCGAGGATGTGGTCGATGCGCACGCCGCCCGCATCGCGCAACGCGGCCCGGACGATATCGCGGAATTGTCGGTAGCCGTTGTCGGCCAACGCGTCCGGGCGGAGCGGAGGTTGCGACCAGTCCTGCCCCCGTTGGTTATAGATATCCGGGGGAGCGCCGACCGACACCCCGCGCGCCAGCGAGCGCTTGAGCGACCATGCGTCGGCGCCCGAGGGATGCACGCCCACCGCGAGGTCATGCAGGATACCCAGTCGCATCCCTGCATCGAGTGCCGATCGCTGCGCGCGCGCCCGCTGCTCGGCGGTCACCCACTGCAGCCACTGGTGGAAGTCGATCTCCTCGGTGTGGGCTGAGGCGAAACGCTCGACCGCTTCGGACTCGGGATCGCGCAGGTCAGTGGGCCAGTTCACCCAGTCCGGCCCGTACTCCCCGGCCAACGCGCACCAGGTGGCGAAGGATCGGAGTCCGGGCCCTCCTTCGCGAATGAAGCGTTCGAACTCTGCGGCCTGGTCGGGCGTCCGGGGTACTGCGTACAACAGGCGTAGAGCTTCGATCTTGGCGGCCCACGAGGCGTCGCGGTCGAGGGAATCCGACCTGTTGGCCTCGGTGCCGGCGGTGAGGCCGGCGAGCTCGTCGACGCGGGTCCGCTCAGTATCGGGAAGGTCGGCGTACTCGGGCAGCAGCTCGGGGCGCAGGTACAAGGGCGAGGCGAAACGACGCGTCGTGGGAAGGTACGGCGACGGGCTCACCGGCGGGAACGGCTCGCCGGCGTGCATCGGGTTGACCAGGACGAAGTCGGCGCCCAGCTCGCGGCCGCCCCATGTGGCGAGGTCCATCAGGTCGGCGAGATCGCCCATGCCCCAGGACGTCGCCGACCGCACCTGGTAGAGCTGTGCCGCCAGGCCCACCGCGCGGCGCTCGTCCAGGCCGGCCGGGACGGGGATGCTCGCCGGCGCGACGAGAAGCGTCGCCGTGTAGGTCGCGCCGGGGTGGGTTCCGTCGGGGCGGGAGGCGTCGGTGGCGCCTGTCCTCGCGGTGTGGGTGGGGGATACGCCGGGGTCGACGACGACAACACGCAGTTGATGCCACCCCGCCGGCAGATCGCCGGGCACACTCACGGAGATCTGCTCCATCGGTGTTCCGTCGACCTGCCGCTGGATGCGGTCGCCGCTGAGAGGGAGCAGGGGAATCGGATCGGCGGACCCGGCGGTGGCGGAGGGCGTCTCCTCGAGGTGGACCGAGACCGTCACGTTCGCACCCAGCGGGACATGGATCGGGACCACACGGGTGGCGCCCTCGGTGGCGACCACGGTCGGCGCGAGCACACGACGCCACGGCGCGAGGCGCACCTCCTCGAGGGCGGCCCGGTCGTCGGTGTCGGTGGCGCGGGTGGCGGCGTTGTCGTCGTCGTGGGCGTCATCTTCCGCGGCGAGGTCGGCGCGACTCCCGGCGCCGACGCCCATCGCGGCGAGGACGGCGCGCACGGTGCGCTTGGGGACGTCGCGGTGGACGCCGTGCGCATCGGTGTACCCCGTGGCCACACCGCATTCCGCGGCGAGTTCGGCCAGGGCTTCGGGAAGGGCTGGGGGAACGGCGGATGTCGCGGTCACACCCCCACTGTGCCAGCCCGCGAAAGGCCGCGCGGGGCAAAAAACGGACCGCACTCCACGGCGTGTGAGGGGCGACACGTACCCTAGCCGTGAACACGTACCAGTTCCGCCCAGAGAAAGGCCGTGGACCACCCATGACCGAGGCATTCATCTACGACGCGATCCGCACACCGCGGGGTAAGGGCAAGCCAGGCGGCGCCCTGCACGGGGTCAAGCCCATCGACCTGGTCGTCGGGCTCATCGACGAGACCCGTCGCCGCTTCCCGGATCTCGACGAGAACCGCATCTCGGACATCATCCTCGGGATCGTCAGCCCGCTCGGCGATCAGGGAATGGACCTGCCCCGTATCGCCGCGCTCGCCGCCAAGATGCCCGACACCGTCGCCGGCGTGCAGATCAACCGCTTCTGTGCCTCCGGCCTGACGTCCATCAACATGGCTGCTCAGAAGATCCGCTCCGGCTGGGACGAGGTCGTCCTCGCCGGCGGCGTCGAGTCGATGTCGCGCGTGCCGATGGGCAGCGACGGCGGCGCCTGGGCCATGGACCCGGCCACCAACTATGACACCTACTTCTCGCCGCAGGGCATCGGTGCCGACCTGATCGCCACCCTCGAGGGCTTCTCCCGCGAGGATGTCGATCGCTACGCCGAGCGCTCGCAGCGACTCGCGGCGCAGGCGTGGGAGGAGGGCCGCTTCGACAAGTCGGTCGTGCCCGTCAAGGACATGAACGGGCTGACCGTCCTGGACCGCGACGAGCACATGCGTCCCGGCACCACCGTCGAGTCGCTGGCCGGCCTCAAGCCCTCGTTCGCCATGGTCGGCGACATGGGTGGCTTCGACGCCGTGGCGCTGCAGAAGTACCACTGGGTCGAGGAGATCAACCACGTCCACCACGGTGGCAACTCGTCCGGCATCGTCGACGGCGCCGCGCTGGTGGTCGTCGGTTCGGAGAAGGCCGGCAAGGAGATGGGGATGACCCCGCGCGCCCGCGTCGTGGCCGCCGCCACCTCCGGCGCCGACACCACCATCATGCTCACCGGACCCACCCCGGCCGCCCGGAAGGCGCTCGCCACCGCCGGCCTCACCGCCGACGACATCGACCTGTGGGAACTCAACGAGGCGTTCGCCTCCGTCGTCCTCCGCTTCCAGAAGGACATGAACATCCCCGACGAGAAGCTCAACGTCAACGGCGGCGCCATCGCCATGGGCCACCCGCTCGGCGCCACCGGCGCCATGATCACCGGCACCGTGCTCGACGAGCTCGAGCGCACCGGCGGCAAGCGCGCCCTCGTCACCCTCTGCGTGGGCGGCGGCATGGGCGTGGCCACCATCATCGAGCGCGTCTGATCCAGCCCACCGACACCACAGCCATACAGGAGTAGAAAACCAGTGAGCGACAACATGTTCCGGTGGGAGCAGGACGGCGACGGCATCGTCACCCTCACCATGGATGACCCCGACCACGGCGCCAACACGATGAACGCCCGGTTCATCGAGGACTTCGCGCAGACCGTCGACCGCATCGAGGCCGAGAAGGAGTCCATCAAGGGCGTCGTCCTGACCTCCGCCAAGAAGAGCTTCTTCGGCGGCGGCGACCTCAAGTCCATGATCAAGGCCGGCCCCGCCGACGCCGAGGACCTCTACACCCGGTCCCTGGGCATCAAGGAGCGCATGCGCGCCCTCGAGACCTGTGGCGTGCCGGTCGTGGCGGCCATCAACGGTGCGGCCCTCGGCGGGGGACTCGAGCTCGCGCTCGCGACCCACCACCGCGTGATGGCCGACGCCCGCGGCGCCAAGGTCGGACTCCCGGAGGTCACCCTCGGCCTGCTGCCCGGCGGCGGCGGCATCGTCCGTACCGTCCGCATGTTCGGCCTGGCCCAGGCAGTCCCGAACATCCTCATGTCCGGCAAGTCCTTCGCCCCGGCCAAGGCCCTCGAGGCGGGGCTGGTCGACGAGGTGGTCGAGCCCGAGAAGCTGATCGATGCCGCCAAGGCGTGGCTGGCCACCGGGCCCGAGGCCTCCCAGCCGTGGGACCGCAAGGGCTGGAAGCTGCCCGGCGGCACCATCAGCGATCCGGCTCTGGCCGGCGTGCTGCCCTCCTTCCCGGCCAACATGCGTAAGCAGACCAAGGGCGCGCCCTCCCCGGCGCCGCGCGCCATCATGGCCGCGGCCGTCGAGGGCTCGCAGGTGGACTTCGCCACGGCCGAGAAGATCGAGGCCCGCTACTTCGTCGAGCTCGTCACCGGCCCCATCGCGAAGAACATGATCCAGGCGTTCTTCTTCGACATGCAGCACTGCGCCTCCGGCGGCGCCCGCCCCAAGGCCGCCGACGGCTCGGAGATCCCCCGCACGGAGTTCAAGAAGGTCGGCGTCCTCGGCGCCGGAATGATGGGCGCGGGCATCGCGTACGTGTGTGCCAAGGCCGGCATGGAGGTCGTCCTCAAGGACGTCGAGATGGCCGGCGCCGAGAAGGGCAAGGCCTACTCCGAGAAGATCGAGGCCAAGGCGCTCGAGCGTGGCCGCACCACCCAGGAGAAGTCCGACGCTCTCCTGGCCCGCATCACGCCGACCATCGACCCGCAGGATCTCGCGGGCTGCGACACGGTCATCGAGGCCGTGTTCGAGTCTCCCGAGCTGAAGAAGAAGGTCTTCCAGGAGATCGAGGGCATCGTCAACCCCGACGCACTGCTCGGCTCCAACACCTCGACCCTGCCGATCACGGACCTGGCCACGGGCGTCCAGCGCCCCGAGGACTTCATCGGGATCCACTTCTTCTCCCCGGTCGACAAGATGCAGCTGGTGGAGATCATCAAGGGCGAGAAGACCACCCCGGAGGCGCTGGCCCGCGCGATCGATCTCACGCTCGCCATCCGCAAGGTGCCGATCGTCGTCAACGACTCGCGCGGCTTCTACACCTCGCGCGTCATCGGCACGTTCGTCAACGAGGCGATCGGGATGCTGGACGAGGGCATCGAGCCCGCGACTATCGAGCAGGCCGGCCGCATCGCCGGTTACCCGGCCGCCCCGCTGCAGCTGTCGGACGAGCTGAACCTCAACCTCATGGTCAAGATCCGTCAGGCCACCCGTGAGGCCGAGGAGGCCGCGGGCAAGGAGTACGTGCCGAGCTCGTCGGACCGCGTGGTGCTCAAGATGGTCGAGGAGATCAAGCGCTCGGGCCGCGCCGCCGGCGCCGGCTTCTACGAGTACGCCGACGGCAAGCGCACCGGTCTGTGGCCGGGCCTGCGCGAGGCGTTCACCACCTCGCCGGACAACGCCCCGCCGCTGCAGGACCTGATCGACCGCATGATCTTCGCCGAGGTGCTCGAGACGCAGAAGTGCGTTGACGAGGGCGTGATCGTCGACGACGCCGACGCCAACATCGGCTCGATCATCGGCATCGGGTTCCCGGCGTGGACCGGCGGCACCCGCCAGTACGCCAAGAACTACTCGGAGCCGGGCGCCAAGGAGGCCTCGGGCTACAAGGGCTTCGTCGCCCGCGCCGAGGAGTTGGCCGCGAAGTACGGCGAGCGCTTCGCGCCCACCGAGTCGCTGAAGAAGCTGGCGGCCGAGCAGGGCTGATCGGCAGCTCGCGTAGTGCGAGAGGAGACGGCGGCCGCTCCGGGGACGTGTTCCCC
>NZ_JBSHML010000036.1:0-3555 GCF_053645335.1 Dietzia sp. NPDC055340
TTGTGTTCGGCGGTGACCTACTCTCCCACACCCTCGCGAGTGCAGTACCATCGGCGCTGGCAGGCTTAGCTTCCGGGTTCGGAATGGGACCGGGCGTTTCCCTGCCGCTATGGCCGCCGTAACTCTGTGAAACAAGGCCCGGCCACACGTGTGTGTGGCGGGTGTGTTGTTTCAGATACTGCACAGTGGACGCGAACTTGTCTTTTTGAAAACTTGTTGTGTGTGTAAGCCCTCGGCCTATTAGTACCGGTCACCTCCACGCATTGCTGCGCTTCCAGTTCCGGCCTATCAACCCCATGGTCTGTGGGGGGCCTTAACCACGCGATGGTGGTGAGAAACCTCATCTTGGAACAGGCTTCCCGCTTAGATGCTTTCAGCGGTTATCCCTTCCGAACGTAGCTAACCAGCGATGCTCCTGGTGGAACAACTGGCACACCAGAGGTTCGTCCGTCCCGGTCCTCTCGTACTAGGGACAGCTTTCCGCAAGTTTCTTACGCGCGCGGCGGATAGAGACCGAACTGTCTCACGACGTTCTAAACCCAGCTCGCGTGCCGCTTTAATGGGCGAACAGCCCAACCCTTGGGACCTACTCCAGCCCCAGGATGCGACGAGCCGACATCGAGGTGCCAAACCATCCCGTCGATATGGACTCTTGGGGAAGATCAGCCTGTTATCCCCGGGGTACCTTTTATCCGTTGAGCGACACCGCTTCCACTTGCCGGTGCCGGATCACTAGTCCCGACTTTCGTCCCTGCTCGACGTGTCAGTCTCACAGTCAAGCTCCCTTGTGCACTTGCACTCAACACCTGATTGCCATCCAGGCTGAGGGAACCTTTGGGCGCCTCCGTTACTCTTTGGGAGGCAACCGCCCCAGTTAAACTACCCACCAGGCACTGTCCCTAACCCAGATCATGGGCCGAGGTTAGACGGTCAATACGATCAGAGTGGTATTTCAACAACGACTCCACACACACTGGCGTGCATGCTTCACAGTCTCCCACCTATCCTACACAAACCGAATCGAACGCCAATACCAAGCTATAGTAAAGGTCCCGGGGTCTTTTCGTCCTGCCGCGCGTAACGAGCATCTTTACTCGTAGTGCAATTTCGCCGAGTCTGTGGTCGAGACAGCAGAGAAGTCGTTACGCCATTCGTGCAGGTCGGAACTTACCCGACAAGGAATTTCGCTACCTTAGGATGGTTATAGTTACCACCGCCGTTTACTGGGGCTTAAATTCTCAGCTTCGCCTTGCGGCTAACCGGTCCTCTTAACCTTCCAGCACCGGGCAGGCGTCAGTCCGTATACATCGACTTACGTCTTCGCACGGACCTGTGTTTTTAGTAAACAGTCGCTTCTCTCTGGTCTCTGCGACCACCCCCAGCTCAGGCCGTAAAGACCGTCACCGGGCGTGGTCCCCCTTCTCCCTAAGTTACGGGGGCATTTTGCCGAGTTCCTTAACCACAGTTCTCTCGATCGCCTTGGTATTCTCTACCTGACCACCTGTGTTGGTTTGGGGTACGGGCCGTGTATGAACTCACTAGAGGCTTTTCTCGGCAGCATAGGATCACTGAATTCCCCACAACGGGTATGCATCAAGTCTCAGCCTTCATGCGACACGGATTTGCCTATGTCGCGGCCTACACTCTTACACCAGTACAACCACTGACTGGCCCAGCTACCTTCCTGCGTCACCCCATCGCTTGGCTACTACCAGATCAGGTCCCGCGCATCCACCTCACGACACCCCGAAGGGTGTTCCAGAGGATTCAGGGCGGTTAGTATCACTGATTCACCATGGGCGCGCATACACGGGTACGGGAATATCAACCCGTTGTCCATCGACTACGCCTGTCGGCCTCGCCTTAGGTCCCGACTCACCCTGGGCAGATTAGCTTGACCCAGGAACCCTTGGTCATCCGGCGGACGAGTTTCTCACTCGTCATTCGCTACTCATGCCTGCATTCTCACTCGTGTGGCCTCCACACCTGGATCACTCCGGCGCTTCTATGGCCACACGACGCTCCCCTACCCACCCACACACCTGCCCGGAGGAGGTTATTGTGTGAGTGCCGCGGCTTCGGCGGTGTACTTGAGCCCCGCTACATTGTCGGCGCAGGACCACTTGACCAGTGAGCTATTACGCACTCTTTCAAGGGTGGCTGCTTCTAAGCCAACCTCCTGGCTGTCTCAGCGATCCCACATCCTTTTCCACTTAGTACACGCTTAGGGGCCTTAGCCGGCGATCTGGGCTGTTTCCCTCTCGACTACGAAGCTTATCCCCCGCAGTCTCACTGCCGCACTCTCACACCTCGGCATTCGGAGTTTGGCTGACGTCAGTAACCTTGTAGGGCCCATCGGCCATCCAGTAGCTCTACCTCCGAGGTGAAACATGCGACGCTGCACCTAAATGCATTTCGGGGAGAACCAGCTATCACGGAGTTTGATTGGCCTTTCACCCCTACCCACAACTCATCCCCTCAGTTTTCAACCTAAGTGGGTTCGCGCCTCCACGACGTCTTACCGTCGCTTCACACTGGCCATGGGTAGATCACTCCGCTTCGGGTCTAGAGCATGCCACTACAAACGCCCTATTCGGACTCGCTTTCGCTACGGCTTCCCCACACGGGTTAACCTCGCGACATACCACTAACTCGCAGGCTCATTCTTCAAAAGGCACGCCATCAGCCCTAAAGCCTCTGACGGTTTGTAAGCACACGGTTTCAGGTACTATTTCACTCCCCTCCCGGGGTACTTTTCACCATTCCCTCACGGTACTAATCCGCTATCGGTCACCAAGAAGTATTTAGGCTTACCGGGTGGTCCCGGCAGATTCACAGCAGATTTCACGGGCCCGCTGCTACTTGGGTACACAAATCGCTCCGCCACAAGGCTTTCAGGTACGGGACTCTCACCCTCTCCGGCCGACCCTTCCAAGTCGTTCCCCTAACCCGCGATCAATCAGCGCCCGGTCCGGCAGAACCAAGGACATCATGCCCCACAACACCACACACGCAACCCCTGCCGGGTATCACACGCATGCGGTTTAGCCTACTCCGCGTTCGCTCGCCGCTACTGACGGAATCACTGTTGTTTTCTCTTCCTGCGGGTACTGAGATGTTTCACTTCCCCGCGTTCCCTCCACACACCCTATGTATTCAGATGCGGGTAACACGCCATCACGCGTGCTGGGTTTCCCCATTCGGACACCCTCGGATCACAGCTCGTTTGGCAGCTCCCCGAGGCTTATCGCAGCCTACTACGTCCTTCATCGGCTCTTGGTGCCAAGGCATCCACCGTGTGCTCTTACACACTTACATTCACAAAACAATTAAAGATGCTCGCGTCCACTGTGCAGTTCTCAAACAACACACACCAACCCCACCCACACCCAGGCCGCAAGGCCACAAGCATCTCGGGAATCAGTGCCATCAGAAACAACCCGAACCCCCACAGGGGCTCAACGGTGCTGTTTCAGACACCCAACAGTGTGTTTCATCCGGACCACGCTCCCCCACACACGCCAGCCCTGAGCCGGCGCCATGAGATCACAGCGA
>NZ_JBSHML010000037.1:0-4966 GCF_053645335.1 Dietzia sp. NPDC055340
GGGCTGACCACCAGAAACGCCCCACCACCCAAGGCCGGCCACCCACCCACGCCAGGGGACTACGCCCCGGGAGGTGACAGACGGTATTGCACGCGGGAGCTGGCCCCAGAACACCCGCACCCGTCGGGCAAATAGTCGTTTTATTAGTTTTTCTTGGAAGACAAGGTCGGATGAGAGGACGCGTAGTGCCGACTGGCGAGAAGGATTTGAGGCTTGTCGTTGATTTCCAGCAGGAGCACGTCGAGGTGATCTCGGGCGGGAATCGGCGTATCGCTCGGACTCCCAGCAGCCCTGATAGGGGTTTGGTGACGACGTGGCCGGTGTTCCTGGCGATTGTCGTGGCCGCGACCGGCCGGCCACGTGACAGACGTTCCGGAGCTGATGAGTGGTGGGAGCTCGAGGTCGACCCGGTGTCGATGACGGACAGCATCGGCGACGACATTCCCCCGTTTTCGCTGGCCCGTCTAACCGGGGAGCCGTTCTTGGCCAACAACTCCAAAGAGTTCCTCTACTGGCATGTCGATCATCACGGCAATAGGGACGCGGAAGGACACTCGCCCGGATGCGGGGATCCCGATAGCCTCACGGAAGCAGATCTGATCTGGCTCGGAGGATCAGTCTTGGATGACTACTTCGATCTGTATGAGCAGGCGTATGAGACGTCGTCGTCGGGCCGGGAAGAGGGGTTTTCGATCCAGGGGCGATGGGTCGGGCGCTTCATCACGTACCCGGACAACGGTGAGTACAGGGTCGAGTTCTACGCACCGTCGAAGTTCGAGCGACTGGGCTTCGGGGACGTCGCCTGGGCCGACTAGCTGGCGATGTGGGGATTGCAGAAGACGTTCTATGTCGGCACGGGGTTAGCTAGTAGCGCCTTGCTCAGCTCGTCAGCGTTCTGGCGGCTCGGAGGGTGGCGATGAGGTCGGTGCGTCCACTTGGGGTGATGCGGGGCGCGATGACGGCGTGGGGCTCGTCGCCGAGGGCGATGAGGTGGGCGTGGTGCTGGTACGGATCGTGGGCGTGGATGTCGATGGTGCTGGCTGAGGCGTGGTGGGCGGCCAGGTCGAGCGCTTCGGTGAGGTCGCCGGCGGTGGTGAGGTTCTGTTGTGCCAGTAGCTCGCCGGTCGGGGCGGTCGTGGTGATGGTGATGATGTGCATGGGTGTCTACCTCTTGTAGGTGGTGCGTCCGCCGGCGCGGAACGGGCTGGCGTCGGCGTGGAAGGACTGGCCGTCGTTGTGTTCGGCGTCGAGCCGGTCGAGCAGCTCCTCGAAGGCGCGGACGGTGAATGCGACGGCGCTGGGGAGGTCTTCGGCGTCCTCGAGGGCCTGGCATGTGCCCCAGACTCGTTCGACGAGGTCGGCGGGCAGGCGCACGTTCCAGTTGCGGTATTCGGGGGCGTCGGCTGGGCGGTCGGCCTTCTCCCCTGCCGCGGCCTGGGCGACGAGGCTGTCGGTGGTCTTGCGCTGGCGAACGGGCGGCTTGGCGGCCATGGGTATCAGTTCCTCTCGGCGGTCAGGGTGGTCAGCAGCTCGTGGAAGCTGTCGCGGACGGTGACGGCGGCGATTTCCTTGAGCTCGTCCAGGCCTTGGCCGTTGGCGGCGGCTTCGGCGATGAAGGCGCGGCGTGGGATGTCGTGGGGGTGGACGCGGTAGCCGGAGGCGTCGGCCCATTCGCGGATCTCGGTGGCGACGCGGCCGTGGGTGGCGGTGCGGGTTGTGTCGCGCAGGTTGATGAGGATGTCCGGATCGGGCAGCGGCCGGGTGGGGCGGAGGTCTTCGTTGATTTCGTCGACGAGTTCCCCGGTGTCGCTGATGCCGTTGAACGAGTCGTTTTCGGGTTCGGTGACGAGCAGGACCCGGTCGGCGGCGTAGAGGGCGTTAATGGTGCCCAGTGATAGGCCGCGGTCGCAGTCGATGACGATGAGGTCGTAGTCGTCGCGGACGGCGTCTAGGGCTTTGTGTAGGACTTTGCCGGGGGCTACTCCCCCAAGTGATTGCAGAGCTGCGGCCAGTGCGCCGCGTCCGGACGGGACGATGTCGAGTCCGTCGCGGCGGGTGGTGTGGGTGGCCCGGTCGAGGGTGACGCCTGGGGTGCGGGCGTAGATGTCGGCGAGGGTGTGGCCGTCGGGGTCGCGGTCGCCGAGGATGCGCAGGGCCACTCCCCCTTGGGCGTCGTGGTCGATGACCAGGACGCGGCGTCCGTCGGCGACGGCGGCATGGGCGAGCATGAGGGCGCTGGTGGTCTTGCCGACGCCGCCCTTGTGGTTGGCGATCGCGATGACCGTGGTCATGGGCACTTTCCCTTCTTTATGCGTGCATGGTGCGAGTATATCCGTGCATGGTGCGGGCATGGCGCAAGTGTGATGCTCGGGTGAGGGGCGTGTCGTGGCCGGCCACTGGGGCGGGTGGCCGGCGGTCGGGCGTGGCGCTTAGCGGAGCGGCGCCACGCCCG
Organism: Dietzia sp. NPDC055340; assembly: GCF_053645335.1. Lineage (NCBI taxonomy): Bacteria > Bacillati > Actinomycetota > Actinomycetes > Mycobacteriales > Dietziaceae > Dietzia > Dietzia sp. NPDC055340. The sequence continues at coordinate 2,453 of NZ_JBSHML010000037.1, forward strand.
ACCGCCCCCGCCGGCCTAGCCGGCGTCCTCCTCGGTCTCGTCGGTGAGGGCTTCGGCGATGAGGTGAACGGCTTCCTGGACCCGGATGGCGGTGGCTTTGACCTTCTCGGCCTGGCCGCCGCTCCAGCTGGCGACGTAGCCCACGCTGTAGTCGCTGGTGTCGAGACCGTGCAGTCCGGCCACGACGTAGGCGACGGATTCGGCTTCGAGCTCGCAGGTGGCCTGGTCGGGCTCGGTGGTCGCCTTGCCGTCCTCGTCGGTGTGCAAGATCGCGTGCGCGGCCTCGTGGATGGCGGTCTTGGCGGCGTGGGCGTCGGACAGGTCGGCGTCCACGACGATTCTGCGGCTGCCGTCGATGGTGCAAAAGCCGTTGACCTCGCCGGGGATCTGCTCGCGGGTGACGGTCCAGCCCTGGCCGGTCATCCATGCGGTGATGCGCTGGAACAGGTCGGCGGGGTCGTCGCCCTGGAGCTGGGCCACGGGGGCGGTGGGCTGTTCGACGCCTTCGATGGGGTCGGTCTGGGAGATGTCGAACACCGACACCACGGGCGGCGGGCACTTGACGGCGCGGCGGGTCTTCTCGCCGGTGGTCTCGTCGGTCTCGGACGCGATGCGGAAGGGCTTGCCGAAAATGCGGATCGCGGTCTCACCCTTACGGACCTGGCGGCCCTTGACCTGCCATGCCTTGAATCCGGCGACCTGGGTGGCGTGGGGGCACTGCACCTGAATCAGCAGCGTGTTGTTGAGGCTGTACTGGTGGAAGCTGCCCAGGAAATCGAGCCAACGCTGCCACTGGCCGGACTCGGTGAGGGCGTTGACGGCGGCGGTCAGCTCGTTGTGCATCTGCTCGACCTTGGCGGCGCGGGCCTCACGGGCAGCTTCGCGCTGCTGCGGGGTGTAGGTCTTGCGGGCCATTGTTGGCTCCTTTCGGGTTCGGGGTGAGGGGCCTCTGTGGCCCGCTCTGCTTCTAGCATACACGTATGATGCGCGTATGCAACGAGTATGATGCGCTCGTGCCTTAATCCAATGCGGGGCCGCCTGCCCGGCTCGCTTGTGGCGGGCCGGGCAGGCGGTGAGGTTAGAGGTTCAGCCCTCCGGCGCAGCCGAAGCACCGCGCCCCGGAGGCGCTGGCGGTGATGGCCTCGCCGCAGTTGGCGCAGCGGCGGGCGGGATGGGCGAAGGCGTGCCGCCCGTCCTCGTAGTGCCACAGCATTTCGGTGCCGTCGTCGGCGAGCACCAGCCAGATTTCGGCCGCGATGGTGCGGAACTCGTCGGGGACCTCGAGGTCGAAGGACTCGAGGAGGGTTCCGGGCTTTGCCATTGTTGGCTCCTTTCGGGTTCGGGGTGAGGGGCCTCTGTGGCCCGCTCTGCTTCTAGCATACACGCATCATGCACACATTGTGCGTGTGTGATACGTTAATGTGTGTTTACCTGCGGGTTTAGGGTTCGGGAGCGTATACGAGGCGGCTGACTCCGCGGCTGGTGTAGTAGCCGCCGGTGAAGGTTCCGGTGTCGGATGGCTCGTCGTGGCCGAGTGACCAGACTTGGGCGGCGAGGTCGTCTGCGTCGAGTGTGCCGTCGGGCTTGGTGTGGGGGGTGACGATGCCGGTGCGGGGGCCGATGGTGATGCGGCGGGCGCGGTGGTCGCCCGCGCGGGCGAGGTTGACGGTTTGGCGCAGGAGGTCGCGCAGGCTGGTCGAGTGCAGGGGTTCGGCTGTGTCCATGCGGGCCAGCCTGGCACGGCTCGGGGCGATTTCTCCGTGACGCGGGGCTGTCCTGTTGTGGCCTGTGGAGGCGGGAGCGGGCTGTGAAATGCCCGGAGGGGACGCCCCTCGGGCGTCCCCTTTAGGGGGCTGTGGGCTAGGGCAGCAGCACGTCGAAGTGGGTGAGGGTGACGCTGTGGGCCGTGGGGGCGTTGGTGGTGCTGGTGAAGCGTGCGGTGAGGGCTCGGACGCGGGGGCCGATGTAGATGACTCCGGAGACGTAGTAGATGGTCTCTTTGCCGTTTTCGACGGTGTCGATGTCGGGGGTGTACTCGAAGATGGCGCGGTGGGTGTCGTTGGTGCGGACCTTGCGGGCGACGGCGGCGCGGTTGATCGCAGCGGCTCCCTGGGGGGTGGCGATGTGGTCCATGTCGGTGACGCGGCTGCGATGGTTGTTGTAGACGGCCAGGGCGACGCCGATGGCGCGGTAGATCTGGCGTAGGACCAGATCGGCGACGTTGGGGGATTCCTCGGCGGGTGCGCCGTGGTTGCGCTCGAGCTGCTGGGCGATGTCGTCGCGGGCGGCGTCCTTCACCTGCTCGATGAGCCAGTCGCTCGCCGCGAGCGGGGCCACGTTGTAGCGGCGCATATCGGCGTAGGCGGCGGCGATCCCCTCGGCGCCGGGGATGACGTAGGCGGGCGACGTGGCCATGGTCGCTCCTTTCGGGTTCGGGGTGAGGGGCCTTGTGGCCCGCTCTACTTCCATTATACACGCATCATACTAGTATGCAACTAGTATGGGCCGGTTAAA
>NZ_JBSHML010000038.1:0-4028 GCF_053645335.1 Dietzia sp. NPDC055340
CCCTGGTCCAAGGCCCGGAACCTCTCGGCCCGAACCCCGCTCCCTGGCGGCTCCGATAAAGTTACACGCACCCCAACACAACACCAAATCCCCAGGTCAACGGGCATGAACGTCGCTACACCATCGCTCTGTTGCACGTGCTCAGATCTGGAGCTTCGGCAGAACCGGTCCCCTCGGTTGAATCGAAGTGGCGGTCCGACCTCGAGCGCCGGCCCGGGAAACAGGCTCCGATGCATTATCGACCGCGCGCCATCAATGCCCGGGCCGCGAACTCGAGCTGGAGTACCGGTCACCTCGAGTGCTGCGCACCGCGATCTGCCACGAAGTCGGCAAGGAGATCGAGTTGGGTCTGTTCCCCTTCGCCGGCGGGCCACCAGAGGAACGAGAGCAGTACTCGAACCGCGAGCTGGACGTGCTCATCGGGCGGCTGCTTCAGTCCGATCAGCTCGGCAGCGATACCGGATACGGTCTGCGACTCGATGAGCGCCTGGGACTGCGCGGCAACGCCGGAAGAGAAAAACTGTGATGCGATGCGGTCACGGCGGGCCGCCGCCAGCGCGGATGTCAAAGCGGCGATAACACGCCGCCGCCCCGTGAGCCCCTCCACGTGCGCGGCAACTTCCTCGACGATGCGCGCCGAAGACCGTGTGAGAACCGCTTCGATGATCGCCGCCCTACCTCCAACGTGTCGGTAGACGGTCGCCCGTGAGCAGTGTGCCCGGCACGCGAGTTCTGAGACATCGAGCCCGTCGATTCCCTTCTCAACAATCAGCGACGAGGCCACGGCTAGCAGGCGATCGCGTGCGTGTCGGTCCCTCGCCGCACCCAGCAACCAGTCTTCGGTCATATCTCATTATGAGACACCCCTTCCCGGCCGTCGCAACGTCGGCGCAGCGTACGAAGGCGGCGTGAAACACCCTGCGCGCACGGCAGCGCGCGCCGTCTCGGTTGTCTGCGGAGGCGTCGACCTGCACGGGCTGATGCGCGAGTCTGTCAGCCATGACTACCGCACAGCAGATGATGATCCTTCTCGAGTCGACACACCCGGGCCCGCCGATCGAGCGACTCGGCGACTCGACCTTCTACTTGGTACGGTCCCGGGACCTGATCGCCGAGGTGACCGCGCGGACCGCGGAGTTCTCGTCCAATCTCACCGCCACGATGGTCATCGACGAACACGGGGCAATCACGGAGTGTCCCGTCGCCGGACTCGGGTCCCCCATCCACGCCTTGGCTACTGCCGACGGACAGACCCACCGAATCCACCGCACGCTTGTCCTTCCGTCACTGACGCCACGAAAGCTGCGGTCCTGCGCACCATTTGTAGACCAGACCATCCGGCAACTGTGGTCGGAGAGCTACGACGACGGAATTGACTGGGTCACCGAGATCGCCGAGAAACTCCCAGCGGCGGTCGTCGCCGAGCTCATCGGCGTTCCGCAGCACCGAGACCAACTACTGACCTGGGCCTTCGCCAGCCCCGCGATCCTCGACGGCGTGGTGACCCAGGACGAACTGGACGACGCGGTCAACAGTGTCGGGAACTTCATGGCGTTCCTCGATGAGCGGCTCCACCGGGCCCGGGTCGTCCTTCCCCCTACCGTGGTCGGAGACCTGGCACGCCTGGTAAACAACTCAGACATCGACCACGACGTCGCGACTTACGTCCTTGTCCAGCTCATCGTGGCCGGAATTTAATCAACCGTCGGCCACCTGGGATCCCTGGCATGACGTCTCGGCCGACACCCTGAGCATCTCGCCGCCATGCGTGACGTTCCGCCCCGGCGGGATGAGTTCATCGAAGAAGTTCTCAGGCTCGACGCGCCCTTCGTGGGCCACTACCGCCACGTGGTCAGCGATACCGAACTCGGCGGCACACGTCTGCCCGCGGACTCTCGCGTGTTCCTGCTCTGGGGGCGCGCGAACCGCGACGAACAGTACTTCGACCGGCCCGACGAGTTTCACCCGGGTCGGGACGACGGTGCGCACCTGAGCTTCGGCCGCGGGATCCATTTCTGCGTGGGGGTCGCTCTCGCAGGACTCGAATCGCGGACAGCGCTCGACTTCCTCTTAGAGCACGACGCCCATATCCACATCGATCCCAGCGCACCGCAGTGGCACCCGAGCCTCCTGGCCAGGCGGCTACGAGCATTGCGACTGACCGAATGACAGGCAGTCATCCAGGACCGCGCGATGGTGTCACCGCCAGAACTCGACTGACACCGGCTATCCGGTGGAAACTGAGCCCTCGCCTCCCCTGAGCGGGTGATTGCAGCCGAGAAGGCGGCCGAGACTGGTCGGTCGCGCGGGCAGTTAAGCCGTTCCGATCAACGAGAACTCCAAAGCCATTGGGATCGCGAATGGCACGATGAGATCTGCGCTCGCGTCCTCGGCGCCGCCCGAGAGCCAAGGGCGCAGAGAGCATCGCTGGTCGACATCAAGGACCCCTGGATCCCGAGGTTTCAGGCCGGGTGACTGACGATGCCGGCAACCGTGATAGCCGAACGGAGCGCGTGGCCGCATGCGATAACGGTGCTCGGTGGCGCGTACAGCCGGAACGTTCGGAGTGTCGCGGGGCCGACCTGATGTGTCGGATCGAGCATAAACTTGGCGATACGACGCACTACGGTCTGTAGTTTTCCAGCACACGACCCGTGGCTGATGGCCAGAGCGCCCAGATGCGGGTGTGGGCTTCTACGCTCGCGATCTCGCGGTTCATCTCGATGACCGAAAGTCCAGGGTGCGGCTGCACGCCCCGACAAGTACCTCGGCAGGTCGATCCTGATGGCTGGGAGGTTCACTGGTCCCGGACGCACCCGCAGAGTTCTCCGAGCAGTTGGCCAGACCAGATAGCCCGACCTTGCGTGCCGATCAGTGCGCCAGCACTCCGTCGGTTTCGATTAGATGGACTACATCGAGCCAGCGAGTAACCGGCAGCCGGCTCGGTTCCTCGAGCTGTTAGCACCGTCGGTACGCGGCTACGACGCCCTGTACGACCTCGCCTATCGCCGGCGTCGTGCCCCTCGACTCAGAGGCAGCGGCTTGAGCAGTAAAGCCGCCCCGGTCGTCTGTGCCGCCAGGGTGTTCAAGATGCCGACCACCCTCGCACGTTCGGCAGCCGCACATGCGAAAGGACTTCCCCACACTCCTGGCGGACACAGCCGGTTGCAACGCGATCGCCGCCGGCTACCCCGGGCAGTTCGAAGGCCACGCAGCTACCCGTCTCGAAGCCGAGCTACGCGAAGCGAGCATCGATGTAGCTGCTCGTCTTCAACCAGGTCGACTACATCCCGTTCGACTCCGACACGACGAACTTGTTCTTCCGACTCGAGTCCCTCCCCTACGACAGGAGACGGATCGTGGCTACCTTGACCACGCCAATCGGCCGCTGGGGAAAGATCCTCGCCGGCGCGCTCGTTGCCGCCGGGATGACCGGCCGCCTCGTCGTCACCCACGCCGAGGTACTCGCGCCGACGAAAAGTCCGCCATCTAGCGATCCGCAGGCAGGCCTGCTGATGCTGGGCGCACCGGACTCAATCTCGGCCACCAAGCCACCCAATACAGCGCCGCGCTTCGTCTCCCCGCCCAGCCCAGCCCCCAGATCAGGGCGCTCCTGCTCACTGTGGGCCATCAGCCACGCGTATCCGATCGGTCGCTCGGCCGCAATCGTCCAAAGCGCGCGGTCGTTAGCTGCACGGTCGATTGCCGCCGGTCTGCAGCGATCCTCGTCGCCCCGACGTGGATGAGTCGGGATACCCAGGCTGGCCCCCGGCGTCTGTGGGTGTGGTGGGTGGTGGGTAGTGGTCCGGGGCTGGCGGGCTGGTGCCGGTGGGCTGGTGCCGGCGGGATGCGGGTTTTGGGGGTGGTTGGAGGCGGGGTGGTGAAATGGCGAGAACCCCAACCCGTGAGGGGTTGGGGTTCTCGCGTGTGAAGTTGTGTTCGGCGGTGACCTACTCTCCCACACCCTCGCGAGTGCAGTACCATCGGCGCTGGCAGGCTTAGCTTCCGGGTTCGGAATGGGACCGGGC
>NZ_JBSHML010000039.1:0-2599 GCF_053645335.1 Dietzia sp. NPDC055340
AGCCAGCCATGATCGACATTGATCTAGCTATCCTGCTTACAAAAGCAAGAGAACATAGCGTTGCCTTGGTAGGTCCGGCAGCGGAGGAATTCTTTGACCCGGTTCCTGAACAGGATCTATTCGAGGCGCTGAGGGAAACCTTGAAGCTATGGAACTCGCAGCCCGACTGGGCCGGCGATGAGCGAAATGTAGTGCTTACGTTGTCCCGCATTTGGTACAGCGCAATAACCGGCAAAATCGCGCCGAAGGATGTCGCTGCCGACTGGGCAATAAAACGCCTACCTGCCCAGTATCAGCCCGTCTTACTTGAAGCTAAGCAAGCTTATCTGGGACAAAAAGAAGATCACTTGGCCTCACGCGCAGATCACTTGGAAGAATTTATTCGCTTTGTGAAAGGCGAGATCATCAAGTCAGTTGGTAAATGATGTCTAACAATTCGTTCAAGCCGACCGCGCTACGCGCGGCGGCTTAACTCCGGCGTTAGATGCACTAAGCACATAATTGCTCACAGCCAAACTATCAGGTCAAGTCTGCTTTTATTATTTTTAAGCGTGCATAATAAGCCCTACACAAATTGGGAGATATATCATGAAAGGCTGGCTTTTTCTTGTTATCGCAATAGTTGGCGAAGTAATCGCAACATCCGCATTAAAATCTAGCGAGGGCTTTACTAAGCTTGCCCCTTCCGCCGTTGTCATAATCGGTTATGGCATCGCATTTTATTTTCTTTCTCTGGTTCTGAAATCCATCCCTGTCGGTGTTGCTTATGCAGTCTGGTCGGGACTCGGCGTCGTCATAATTACAGCCATTGCCTGGTTGCTTCATGGGCAAAAGCTTGATGCGTGGGGCTTTGTAGGTATGGGGCTCATAATTGCTGCCTTTTTGCTCGCCCGATCCCCATCGTGGAAGTCGCTGCGGAGGCCGACGCCATGGTGACGGTGTTCGGCATTCTGAATCTCACCGAGGACTCCTTCTTCGATGAGAGCCGGCGGCTAGACCCCGCCGGCGCTGTCACCGCGGCGATCGAAATGCTGCGAGTCGGATCAGACGTCGTGGATGTCGGACCGGCCGCCAGCCATCCGGACGCGAGGCCTGTATCGCCGGCCGATGAGATCAGACGTATTGCGCCGCTCTTAGACGCCCTGTCCGATCAGATGCACCGTGTTTCAATCGACAGCTTCCAACCGGAAACCCAGCGCTATGCGCTCAAGCGCGGCGTGGGCTACCTGAACGATATCCAAGGATTTCCTGACCCTGCGCTCTATCCCGATATTGCTGAGGCGGACTGCAGGCTGGTGGTTATGCACTCAGCGCAGCGGGATGGCATCGCCACCCGCACCGGTCACCTTCGACCCGAAGACGCGCTCGACGAGATTGTGCGGTTCTTCGAGGCGCGGGTTTCCGCCTTGCGACGGAGCGGGGTCGCTGCCGACCGGCTCATCCTCGATCCGGGGATGGGATTTTTCTTGAGCCCCGCACCGGAAACATCGCTGCACGTGCTGTCGAACCTTCAAAAGCTGAAGTCGGCGTTGGGGCTTCCGCTATTGGTCTCGGTGTCGCGGAAATCCTTCTTGGGCGCCACCGTTGGCCTTCCTGTAAAGGATCTGGGTCCAGCGAGCCTTGCGGCGGAACTTCACGCGATCGGCAATGGCGCTGACTACGTCCGCACCCACGCGCCTGGAGATCTGCGAAGCGCAATCACCTTCTCGGAAACCCTCGCGAAATTTCGCAGTCGCGACGCCAGAGACCGAGGGTTAGATCATGCCTAGCATTCACCTTCCGGCCGCCCGCTAGCGGACCCTGGTCAGGTTCCGCGAAGGTGGGCGCAGACATGCTGGGCTCGTCAGGATCAAACTGCACTATGAGGCGGCGGTTCATACCGCGCCAGGGGAGCGAATGGACAGCGAGGAGCCTCCGAACGTTCGGGTCGCCTGCTCGGGTGATATCGACGAGGTTGTGCGGCTGATGCACGACGCTGCGGCGTGGATGTCCGCCAAGGGAACGCCCGCCTGGGACGTCGCGCGGATCGACCGGACATTCGCGGAGACCTTCGTCCTGAGATCCGAGCTCCTAGTCGCGAGTTGCAGCGACGGCATCGTCGGCTGTTGCACCTTGTCGGCCGAGGATCCCGAGTTCTGGCCCGACGCCCTCAAGGGGGAGGCCGCATATCTGCACAAGCTCGCGGTGCGACGGACACATGCGGGCCGGGGTGTCAGCTCCGCGCTGATCGAGGCTTGCCGCCATGCCGCGCGAACGCAGGGGTGCGCCAAGCTGCGGCTCGACTGCCACCCGAACCTGCGTGGCCTATACGAGCGGCTCGGATTCACCCACGTCGACACTTTCAATCCCGGCTGGGATCCAACCTTCATCGCAGAACGCCTAGAACTCGAAATCTAACGTCCGTTCGGGCATCGAGGTCCATGTCGGGGTGGGACGGGCCCGTGGCTTCAAGATCACTTGCAGTCCGACCGCGATGTCTTGGTTGCGCGAGAGGTTGTCGATATGGCTCTGTTGCAAAAATCGTGAAGCTTGAGCATGCTTGGCGGAGATTGGACGGACGGAACGATGACGGATTTCAAGTGGCGCCATTTCCAGGGTG
>NZ_JBSHML010000040.1:0-1785 GCF_053645335.1 Dietzia sp. NPDC055340
CCAAATCGCGGGCCAGCTCCGCCGGGTAGGCCGGCTGCTGCAGCAAGGTCAGCAGTATCCGGGACCGCGTCGGGTCGGCCATCGCCCGCCCTAACTGTGATGTCCAGGGAGGTTGTCCCGACTCGCGTTGGTGAGTTCGGCTGACAGGTGAAGGCCTCCGGTTGTGAAGTGGAGCTGTCTAGTTCTTCGCTTCACAAACCAGGAGGCCTTCGTGTCCCACGCTAACTCGACCTTGACCCCGCGTACCCGTTTGCGGTTGGCAAAGCTGATCGTCGACGACAAATGGACCTACGCCGCGGCAGCAAAAATGTTCATGGTCGCGCCCCGCACGGCTAAGAAATGGGCTGACCGATACCGGTCCGAAGGCCCAGCTGGCATGGCCGACCGCAGCTCCAAGCCCCGCACGAGTCCGAACCGTACCCGCCCTGAGATGGTGCGCAAGATCGTGCGACTGCGCTGGCGAAACCGACTCGGTCCGATCCAGATCGGCGGCCGGCTCGGCATCCCGGCCTCGACCGTGCACGCGGTACTCGTGCGCTGCCGGATCAACCGACTCTCGCGAATCGACCGGGTCACCGGTGAACCCCTGCGCCGCTACGAACACCAGCGGCCCGGCTCACTGATCCATGTCGATGTCACCAAGTTCGCCAACATCCCCGACGGTGGCGGCCACCGCTTCGTCGGCCGGCCACAGGGCGGAAAGAACGCCAGAGCCACGGCCCACCGCACCGGCGAACGAGGACGTCAATACAGGCCCAAAATCGGGACCGCATACGTGCACACCGTCATCGACGACTACTCCCGCGTGGCCTACGCCGAGATCCACACCGACGAAAAAGGCGCCACGGCCGTCGGCGTCCTTGAACGCGCGGTGGCCTGGTTCGCCGACCGAGGCGTCACCGTAGAGCGGGTGCTCTCCGACAACGGCTCGGCCTACATTTCTCACGATTGGCGCAAGGCCTGCATGAACCTAGGAATCACCCACAAGCGCACCCGGCCCTACCGGCCTCAGACCAACGGCAAGATCGAGCGATTCCACCGCACCCTCGGCGACGGCTGGGCCTACGCCCGCTTCTATGACTCCACCGAAGCCCGCAACTCACGACTACCGTCCTGGCTGCACTTCTACAATCACCACCGAGCCCACTCCGCCCTCGGAGGCCAGCCACCGGTCACCCGACTGACCAACCTCCCTGGACATCACACCTAACCGGTTCATCACATCCACACGAGAAACAATAGTCAGCACTTACTGAACTATACAGCGCCTGCTGAACTGTTGGGACAACGCCTTAAGAACCTATAGGTTTTTAAGGCACATTCACGGCGCCAGGCGGGCCGCCGCGGGAGCCCTCGTCCACCCCGCTGGGGCCGCGGGTTTCAGGCGCAGCATGACGTCGGCATCTGGTTTCGGAAGAGGCCGGCCACGATGCGCAGGCTTTCGCTCATGGTCAGGTACGGCGCCCAGGTGTCGGCCAGATCGTCGACGGTCATGCCGCTTTTGATGGCGTAGGTGGCCGCCAGCATGATCTCCCCGGCCCCGTCCGCCAGAGCGTGCACGCCCAGAACCTTGCCGCTCACGGCGTCGGCGACGAGCTTCACCGCCCCGCGGGTGTCGTGCTGGACGAGCGCCCGGGGGACATCGGACAGGTCCAGGACGCGGCAGTCGCACGCGTGCCCTCGGGTGAGCGCCTCGTCCTCGGTCAACCCCGCCGAGGCCAGCTGGGGCCGGGTGAACACGACCGCAGGAAAGCCGGCGTAGTCGACCCGAGCTGCCGGCGGGTA
>NZ_JBSHML010000041.1:0-1503 GCF_053645335.1 Dietzia sp. NPDC055340
CCCGTTACCGTTATTGAACCTCCGGTGGTCGGAGGTCTGGTCGCTTGAGTGGGCATGGCTTTCTTGCCCTGCCATCAATGGTCCGGGGGGTGTTGCCACCTACTCGAGAGACACGCGTTGACCGCTGATAGGGACGCGGCCCGCCGAAGTGGCGAGGTCTCTTAGTAACGTGGGTGTCGGCATCGGGTGTCAAGACGGTGACCAGCAGGGATACTTCAGAAGGGAAGTATCACCATGTCCGAGAACTACGCCGTATTCGTGGGGTTGGACGTCGGTAAGAGCGCCCATCACGCTTGCGCTCTGGCCGAGGACGGCTCACGCCTGTACGACAAGCCGCTGGTCCAAGACGAAGTAGCACTGAAAGCTGTGTTCGAGAGCCTGCAGCAGCACGGGCCGGTGTTGATGATCGTCGATCAACCCAACACCATCGGCGCCTTGCCCGTGGCGGTCGCACGAGACTGCGGCTGCCAAGTCGCCTACCTGCCAGGATTGGCGATGCGCAAAGCTGCGGACCTGTATCCGGGACGGTCGAAAACCGATGCCCGGGACGCGTTCATCATCGCCGACACCGCACGGACCATGCCGCACACCCTGCGTGCCGTGGACCGGGACAGCGAGGTGCTCTCCGCATTGAAGATGCTCGCTGGATTCGACGACGACATCGCCCGTGACTGCACCCGGACCAAGAACCGGCTGCGCAGTGTCCTGACCCAGATCCACCCGGCACTCGAGCGGGTCTTCATCGGCGACATCCTGGCCAGAGCAGTCGTGTTGGACCTGCTCATGCACTACGGCGGCCCCACCAAGCTCGCAGCAGCCGGCCGAGGCCGGGTACTCAGGTGGGCCCGCAATCGGTCCAAGAAAGACCCCGTCGAGCTCGTCGATCGCATCTTCGCCGCCCTAGCCGAACAGACTGTCATCGTGCCCGGCACCGAGGCTGCAGAGCTGGTCATCCCGCAGCTCGCTGCGAACATCAAATCGCTTCAACAACAGCGGGAGACAATCGCCAGTCAGGTCGAGGGGATGCTCGATGAGTTCCCTCTTGCCGAGGTCTTGATCTCGATGCCCGGCATCGGAATCAAGACCGCCTCCAACATCCTGCTGGCCATCGGCGACTGCAGTGACTTCGCGACCGCATCGCACCTGGCTGCCTACGCCGGGATCGCCCCGGTCACCAGACGCAGCGGAACCTCCATCAAGGGAGAGTTCCCCGCTCGAAGCGGTAACAAACGGCTAAAGAACGCCATGTTCCGCAGCGCCTGGATCGCCAGCAACTGCCACGAACCATCACGGCGCTACTATCAGCGCAAACGTGCCGAAGGCAAGAAGCACAACGCCGCCGTCATGTGCCTGGCACGCCGCCGGAGCAACGTCATCTACGCCATGCTGACCAACCGCGAGTTCTACCGAGAACCACCAGCACCGACCAAAGTCGCCGCCGCAGCATAGAACCCTCGCATTCCGTCACCAAAACCCTTGACAATCACCATAGGGACACCCCCC
>NZ_JBSHML010000042.1:0-1117 GCF_053645335.1 Dietzia sp. NPDC055340
GAGTCCTACAGGCTCGCATGCACCTCACTCGGGGCGGAAAAGGTTGAGGTCTTGCGTGCCGCTTTCAGGTCGCGATATGCGGCCTAACAATTCGTCCAAGCCGACGCCGCTTCGCGGCGCGGCTTAACTCAGGTGTTAAACATCATGAGGGAAGCGGTGATCGCCGAAGTATCGACTCAACTATCAGAGGTAGTTGGCGTCATCGAGCGCCATCTCGAACCGACGTTGCTGGCCGTACATTTGTACGGCTCCGCAGTGGATGGCGGCCTGAAGCCACACAGTGATATTGATTTGCTGGTTACGGTGACCGTAAGGCTTGATGAAACAACGCGGCGAGCTTTGATCAACGACCTTTTGGAAACTTCGGCTTCCCCTGGAGAGAGCGAGATTCTCCGCGCTGTAGAAGTCACCATTGTTGTGCACGACGACATCATTCCGTGGCGTTATCCAGCTAAGCGCGAACTGCAATTTGGAGAATGGCAGCGCAATGACATTCTTGCAGGTATCTTCGAGCCAGCCACGATCGACATTGATCTGGCTATCTTGCTGACAAAAGCAAGAGAACATAGCGTTGCCTTGGTAGGTCCAGCGGCGGAGGAACTCTTTGATCCGGTTCCTGAACAGGATCTATTTGAGGCGCTAAATGAAACCTTAACGCTATGGAACTCGCCGCCCGACTGGGCTGGCGATGAGCGAAATGTAGTGCTTACGTTGTCCCGCATTTGGTACAGCGCAGTAACCGGCAAAATCGCGCCGAAGGATGTCGCTGCCGACTGGGCAATGGAGCGCCTGCCGGCCCAGTATCAGCCCGTCATACTTGAAGCTAGACAGGCTTATCTTGGACAAGAAGAAGATCGCTTGGCCTCCCGCGCAGATCAGTTGGAAGAATTTGTTCACTACGTGAAAGGCGAGATCACCAAGGTAGTCGGCAAATAATGTCTAACAATTCGTTCAAGCCGACGCCGCTTCGCGGCGCGGCTTAACTCCGGCGTTGGGCGCACAATAAGGCTCCTTGCAGAGTTGCTTGAAAGTTGTTACGATTCAAATTTAATCATGAGATAGTCAGCAGATGAGCACTTCCAAGAACGCAGACAAGTTAGCCGCAGCAACCTTCATT
>NZ_JBSHML010000043.1:0-1052 GCF_053645335.1 Dietzia sp. NPDC055340
GTTAGGGCGGGCGATGGCCGACCCGACGCGGTCCCGGATACTGCTGACCTTGCTGCAGCAGCCGGCCTACCCGGCGGAGCTGGCCCGCGATTTGGAGCTGACACGGTCGAACGTGTCGAACCATCTGGCATGCCTGCGCGACTGCGGGATCGTTGTCGCCGTGCCCGAAGGTCGCCAGACCCGGTACGAGATCGCAGACCCGCACTTGGCGCGGTCGCTGTCCTCCTTGGTCGAGGTCACCCTCGCGGTCAACGAAAACGCCCCCTGCTTGGAGCCCGACTGCTCAGTGCCGGGTTGTCACGCCACGGAGGTGCAGGCGTGATCCTGTCCTCGGCCCTGCAGGCGATCGGCCTGTTCATTGCCACCAATATCGACGACATCATCGTCCTGTCGCTGTTTTTCGCCCGCGGAGCAGGCCAACGCGGCACCACCGCACGCATTCTGGCCGGCCAGTATCTTGGCTTCGTCGGCATCCTCGGCGCCGCAGTGCTCGTCTCCCTGGGCGCGGGAGCCTTCCTGCCCCCGGGGGCCATCCCTTACTTCGGGCTGATCCCACTGGGCTTGGGACTGTGGGCCGCGTGGCAGGCCTGGCGCGGGGACGATGATGACGACGACGATGCAAAGGTCGAGGGCAAGAACGTCGCCGTGTGGACCGTGGCCGGCGTAACCTTCGCCAACGGCGGCGACAACATCGGCGTCTACGTCCCCGTCTTTCTCAACGTGGGCACGGGAGCCGTAGTTGCCTACTGCATCGTGTTCCTGGTGCTGGTGGCGGGACTGGTGGGCCTGGCCAAGTTCGTCGCCACCCGCCGACCGATCGCCGAAGTCCTAGAGCGCTGGGAACATATCCTGTTCCCAACTGTCCTGATCGGCCTGGGCGCCTTCATCCTGATCAGCGGCGGAGCATTCGGACTCTGACAAAACCGACGCAAACCCCACCACGCACCCGTGAGCCGCCGACTCGCTCTAATTCTTCCGGCCAGAACGCCCGATTGGTACGGCGCCGCCAAGAAGTAACCACAGAAGACCGCCACAGAGCGATCAAGTCCACA